>CAZSRV010000001.1:0-12767 GCA_964609815.1 uncultured Candidatus Saccharibacteria bacterium
TCACCAATCTAAAATACCCACCTTCTGCGTGGGTATTTTAGATTGAATATTTGCCAGAAATCTCGATTGCCAGGCTGGCTATCGGCTATAATAAAAACTATGGACGAAGCCACAGCCAAAAAGTGGGTTAAAGATAAAAAGAATCAGGTAGCTGTGCTTACCAAATTCTTTAATGACTTTCCTCACACCAATTCCAAGATAGCTTTCTTCATGGCGGGCATACCAGGGGCTGGTAAAACTGAGTTTGTTGAGCAAGTTATTCGTGATAGCCTACCGCTACTTTCTCCAATAGAGCATGATAAGCTTGTGGAATATATTGATGGTTATAAACCAGAAAACTACTACAACTACCGTAAGGCTGGCAGTACACTCGTGACGGAAGTTTTTAATACTTGTCTTAAAAATGGCTATAGCTTTATATTTGACGGCACACTGTCTCACGAGAACGGTATTCGTAATGTACATAAAACGCTAAAAGCTGGTTATGCGGTGTACGTTGTTTATATTGTGCAAGACGCTCAAGTAGCATGGGAGCTTACTCAGGCAAGAGAATTAGTTAAAAAGCGAGCTATAGAAAGAAGTGGTTTTTTGGAAACTTGTGTCAAGATAAATAAGAATTTGCAGGGTATATTTAATGCCTTCAAAGATCAGCAAAAGTTTAACTTTTGGGTTATTCATAAGGGCGGTGAGTTGTCTCATGCTAATGCTACTACAGTTATTCATGGTTCTGGCCTTGATGGAGCAAAGGCAATTGAAAAACTCCTTGAAACCGGCTATAATCTAGACATATAGGAATACTAAAAATGGAACTGATACTTACCAAAGAACAAGCAGAGCACCTGGATAAAACTAGCCCGATTAAGGCTGATGCTCTTAAGCGTATCTACAAAAAATCAGTCCAAGATCAGCAAAAGATACTAAAAGCTGCCGAACAGATTCGCAAAAAACAAAAGTAGATCATTAATTTGCTTTTAATAATCTAGACTAGGGGCTAAAGTATTCTATCTAGGTCTCTGCGCCCATACAACATACGTCTGATTATTATAGTGTCATCTATGACAATGTAGAATATAAGATAGCTACCTACTATTATTCTGCGGTAGGTATATTGTCTGTGCTTGATTGACTTGTAAGGTGTTACACTTACAGGGTTTGTGAGACGTTTTTTGATAGCTACTTCGGTGGCTTTAACTAGAATCTTTGCTGCCTCTTTGTTTTTAAGCTCAAGCAAAATATAATCTGTAATCTTGTCTAAATCTTTATAGAATAGCGGGGAGTAGCGTAGCTTTAAACTAGCCATTTAGTTTTTGTTTGATTTTGAAAAACACGTCTTCATGCGTTAAATCTTCGGAATGGCTCTCTGCATAAGCATCGGCCTCATCAAGTGCCTGCTCAATGTAGTCCAAGTGTGCCATTTTGCTGAACTTATCGAAACTCATGGTTACCATTGAGGCTTTTCCGTTTGTAGTAAAAATAATAGGCTTGCTGTTGTTATTGATTTCTTTTTCTACTTCCGAGAAATGGTTTCTTAGGTCGGAAATAGGTCTAATACTGAGCATAAGGACGTCCTTTCTGTCGTTATCATAATTATGATAACACATTCTAACAGCCGAACCTACTTTTAAGAGTCTAGAATTTTATGTACCAGAGTGTGCAATGCGGGGACGACCTCTGTATCAAACCAAGGGTTCCGCGCGCGCCAACGAAAGTTAAGTGGGCTAGAATGGACTAACGGAAAATAAGTTGGCAAATACTCTTTGTAGGCATGAACTGTTTCTGTTAAATTGCGCTTAGCATTGATGTTTAAATAGTATTTTTGTGAATAAGCACCGATTAGAATAGTTAGCTGTACATCTGGCATGAGTGCCAATAGCTGAGGATGCCATTTTTGGGCAAAGCCATCTCTAGGTGGTAAATCACCATGCTTACCTTTACCAGGATAATAAAAATCCATTGGTATTAGCGATATAATGTCAGGATTGTAAAATTGTTCGTCGCTGACACCGAGCCATTTACGTAGCAGAATACCGCTTTGGTCATTCCAAGGCTTCATAGATTCTTGGGCTTTGGCTCCAGGCGCTTGACCTACTATAATAATTTTGGATTTCGGTCCAGCGGTATAAACTGGCAAGTAGCCTTTGGTAGCCATTTCTGTATTCATAGGATCATCTACAATCGCCTGATAAATTTTGGCAAATTGGGTGGTTTTATCGTCTGGCATAGCTATTTCCAGTGTATCATAGAAGATTTGTTAGGGTTTTCTCAGTAAGTCTATAAAATCTATATTGCTTGGGCGAATATGGGTGTATAATTATGAAAAATAAGGAGGACAAAATATGTCAAAATCAAAAGCTATTATTACAGCTATTATTGCTGTCGTGGTAATAGGGGGTGGAATATTCTACTTTACTAACAAAGACAAAAAAACTGACACTAGCAGTAATTCTGCTGATACTTCGCAAAGTACGCAGACTGCAGATAATACTGTTGCCAAGAAGTTTACCGATGCCTGCCAAGTCTTTACTAAGGAAGAGATTAGTGCAGCACTGGGCGGAACTTTTGGTGATGGTGAAGCAGGAATCGCTACTAGCACTGGCACACCCGGGAGTGATGATCTTGATGACTTAAGGGGTTCATCTTGTGATTTTGAGCAAGATAACGATGGTACGACTGCTGGCATGACAGATGCAATCAGCTTTAGTGTTGAAATTAGTAATTATAAGAATGCCGAAGAAGCTAGTACATACATGAATGGATTGCGTAATCCATCAACTGCCGAAGGTCAGGAAGCTATTAGCGGAGTAACAGATGTAGACGGTGTGGGCGAGCAAGCATTCTTTCCTCGTGTAAATACTGCCGAAGGAGTTTATGAAAAGACCGAATCGCTTAACGTATTGGTTGGCAGGCAAGTTGTTATACTTAGCGTAACCAGGCTTGATGGCATTGACCGCGATGCTGTGCGGACTGCGCTAACGACTCTAGGTCAGAAGCTGTAGATTTTCAAGACAATAATTCTATAAAGTTCTTCAGCGCACACCAGACAAACTTGCGCGCTTAAGCTTTTTAGAGGTACACTATACCAGTTATGAATGTGGGAAATGATCCTAGGGCAGTGATAAAAAACTTTAAACGTACACGGATCGTGGCTACTGTTGGACCTGCTACAAACTCTTATGATATGGTGGAGTCGGTAATTAGGGCCGGTGCCAATGGCATACGACTAAACTTTAGTCATGGTAGTCATGAAGAGCGTGATCTACAGATTGCATGGGTCAGGAAAGCATCTAAGGTAGCTAACAAACCGGTTGCTATTATTCAGGATTTACAGGGTCCAAAGATACGTTTGGGTGATTTTGATGGGATCGTTAATGTCACTACCGGCCAAAATATAGTTTTTGGCTATAAGGCCGATTATGAGAATACTGGAATTATCCCGACTCAGTATGATTTATCGCTGAAAGTAAAGCGCGGGGAGACATTGTATCTATATGACGGCAAGATAAAAACTACAATTACTTCTGTAAGAGATGGTTTGGTCCATACTAAAGCCGAAAATGATGGTATTTTGATCAAGCGCAAAGGTATAAATGTGCCAGATACTGATTTTGGTGGCGATATTATTACCAAAAAAGATAGGACTGATATTGCCTATGGTAGTACGGCTGGGGTTGATTATGTTGCACTGAGTTTTGTTCAGGTAGCAGGTGATATAAAAAAACTAAGGCGTATATTGGATGGTCTAGGATCTTCGGCTAAAATAATCGCCAAGATTGAAACTAAGTTAGCAGTTGATAATTTGGAAGATATAGTTAAGGAATGTGACGCTGTAATGGTGGCGCGTGGTGATTTAGCTATTGAAACATCACCAGAGTCGGTACCGATAATCCAGAGACAGATTATCGAACTTGGTATGAAATATGCCAAACCGACAATTGTAGCAACTCAGATGTTAGCTAGTATGACAGAATCGCCGGAGCCGACCAGAGCTGAAGTGTCAGATGTAGCTACAGCAGTCCTAGTAGGTGCTGATTCTATAATGCTAAGTGACGAAACAGCCAATGGTAAATATCCACTGGAGGCCGTAAAGGTAATGCATCGGGTAATTGACTACACACAGTCGCATAAACTGCACCCTACGGCAATTATAGATATAAATGAGACCGAGAAAACCAAAAGCCGGGCAATAGCTAGGTCAGTTATAAATCTGGCGGAAGCCATGGGCGCGACGGCTATAGTGGCTGAAACTAAATCAGGTGCTACAGCGCTTAATATTGCTGCTTGTCGGCCGGAACGACCGATTCTGGCAGTTACTTCATCTGATCTGACTGCTCAGCAACTGGCAATTGTCTATGGAGTTAGGAGTTACATTAGGCCAGATAGCAAACTCCAGGCGACCAATCTAATGAAATGGTTGCATAAAAATAATGCGCTAAAAGCTGGTGATGTAGTGATTACTGCATCTGGAAAGTATCCAGGAGTTGTTGGTTCTACAGACACTATTAAAGTGCGCGTAATATAGAGTCTTATTCTATATATAAAAAACTTATGTTAAAATTTAGAAAAGATATTGGATACTAAAAAGGGCGGGAAGAACTTGTTTGATAAAAAGACAATCAAAGATATTGACCTGAGAGGCAAAACGGTGCTTGTACGGGTAGACTATAATGTGCCACTGAAAGACGGTTTAATAACGGACGACTATAGGATAAAGAAGTCTTTGCCGACAATTGAATATTTACTAGATCAAGGTTGTAAAATCGTGCTTTGTTCGCACCTAGGCAGACCAAAAGGACCACAAGATAAAAGTTGCTCACTGGCGGTTTGCGCCAAACGTTTAGGGGAATTATTGGATAAAAAAGTTAGTTTTGCCACTGACTGTATAGGTGACGATACCAAGGCCAAGATAAGTAAGCTAGATTCAGCACAAATTTTACTACTAGAAAACTTGCGGTTTTATAAAGAGGAAGAAGAAAATAACGAAGATTTTGGCAAAAAATTAGCAGAAGGTTGTGATATTTTTGTTCAAGACGGGTTTGGTGTAGTGCACCGGGCTCATGCTAGCACAGATGCCGTGACGCATTATTTGCCTAGCGTAGCTGGACTTTTGTTAGAAAAAGAAGTTTCTGTAATAAATGGCGTAATGCAAGAGCCGGCCAGACCACTGATGGCAATAATTGGCGGCGCTAAGATTAGTGATAAAATTGGTTTACTTAAACGATTTATAGATATTGCCGATATTGTAGTAGTTGGTGGAGCGATGGCTAATACATTTTTGCTAGCTAATGATCATGAGATTGGTGATAGTTTAGCCGATCGTGATGATGTGCCAACGGCTAGAGAGATCATGAATCTTGCTAAACAAAAAGCCAGGGACGGTGAATTTGTGTTTTATTTACCTCAAGATGGAGTGGTAGCTAAGGAGATTAAGCCAAGTGCCAAGACCAGGATTGTAGACTGGGGTACTAATGCCATTGCCGAGATAGAAAATTATCCGGCTAAGCCACCGCGCGAGGACAGCCATATTAAAGCCAAAGAGCAGATTTTGGACATTGGTCCGTTTAGCGGAGCGTTTATCGCTGGCGCCATGCAGCTGGCTGGTACAGTGGTTTGGAATGGTGCTATGGGTGTAACCGAAGTTGCTGGCGTCCAAGCCAAGACCGGTCCGTTTTCTCATGGTACAGAGTTGATTACCGAGGCGATGCTTGGTCAATTTGGGCATAGGCCATTTACAGTAGTTGGCGGCGGTGATACAGTTGGTTATATTGAAGGAAAGGGCACTACTGAGTTATTTGATCATGTTTCTACAGGCGGTGGTGCCAGTATGGAGCTTATGAGTGGCAAGAAACTACCAGGTGCGGAGGCATTACAAGACAAATGATTAATCGTAGAACACTAATTGTTGCTAACTGGAAAATGCACTTAAATGTAGCACAGGCTAGTAATTTATGCGCTAATTTACATAAGCATATAGGCGGGCATCGTGATATAGAAGTTGTCCTGGCGCCGAGTATGCTAGCTTTGCAGCCAGTTAGTCAGCAAATAGATCGTAGGCGGTTTAGGTTGGCTGCTCAGAATGCCTACCACAAAGACGAAGGTGGCTATACCGGCGAAGTTAGTTTTTCTATGGTCCGCGACATTGTTCATTACGCTATAATTGGTCACAGTGAACGCCGAATTTATTTTGGTGAAAGTCTAGAAGATATCTGTGATAAAGTCGCTAGCGCTATTCGTAATAATATTTCACCGATATTATGTATTGGCGAGACTCACGCAGAACGCAGTGATGGTCAAACCAAACAAGTGTTACACGATCAATTAACAACCGCTTTGGCTGGAGTAACTAGCGAAGAGTTAAGTAGGGTAGTAGTAGCTTATGAGCCAGTTTGGGCTATTTCTACATTTGGTGGTGAACGAGCTGATCCAGAAAGCATTGCCAAGATATTTAAGTACATTCGGGATCAAATAAAAGATTTATATGGAGCTAAAGCTGCCAAAGAAGTTCGCATACTATATGGCGGGAGTGTTGATAATCATAATGCTCGTAGTTTTTTGGCTATGCCAGGCTGTGATGGTTGTTTGGTTGGTAGTGCCAGTCTAAACTACCAAAAATTTGCTGGTATAGTTGACGAAGCGTATAAATTAAATAGGACCAGAAAAGATGGCTGAAGAAGAACCAACTAAAATTATTGATGTATCACATCCCAAAGATGTTAGGCCGCCGGCTACTAGCAAACCAGTGATAGTTGGTCATACTAATATTGTTCAGCGTGATCCAATGATGTCGCCGCCTGCTGAGGCTGATAGTTCTGATAATTTAGTAAGTGACACTACCTTGCAGTCCAAGCCAAAACGGGAATTAAACTTACAACCTTTGTCAGAATCAGAAACAGTTAGCGAAAGTCAGTCTTTAGGATCTGAAGGTGAAAATCCACCAAAGAGTAGCACTGAACAATCTACCGATACTGAAAATAATGGCGATGCGAGCGACGGTGCTATAAATGCTACTCTGGAGGGTATAAATACCAAAAAAGAAGCCGCTGAGGCTAAAGAGCGGGAAGAAAAAGCAACCCGCGAAATAAATGGGCTAGTTAATTCCAAGAAGTATTTTGTGAAAATAAATGATACACCCAAGGCGCGTAATGCCAAAATTTTCTTGTGGCTTATTATATTAATCCTTATTGCTGGAGCTGGTTGGTACTTTGGCGTTGGTCCGGGCAAAGACTCGCTACCTGGCATGGATAAAACCCCAAAATCTAGTAGTTTATCTTCACAACCACAAGCCGCTGCGAGCCAACAGCCAACAGAAAAATCCAAAAGCGATGAATTAATTAGTTTTACTAACCCCGATATTAAACTAAAATTTTTATATCCTAAAAATTGGCAAACTGATGTAGTAAAAGATGATGAATACGATACTCGTGATGTAATTACGTTAAGTAGCCCGGCTGATGAGATTGATTTGGCTAATGACGATGGTAGTACCTCAAAAGTTGGTGTCTATTTGCGAGCTAAGATATTTGTAGAAAACACCAAGAATCCACTGGAGTATAAGACAGATATTGTGAGTATGGCTAACTGTAACACTGAAGATATTGTAGTGAATAACACACCATTAAAGTTAGCTTATTTAGAGAAAACCAAAAAGGCGCCAAATGTTTCACAAGTATCGGTGGTGACAGATAACTGCACGTTAGCTAGTAATGATTTGTTTGGGGCTAATGATCAGTTACAGTTTTCTAGTAAGTCCAATACCTATGTAATCTATGCCGAATACGTATACACCAAGGATTACTTGAATCACCAGGGAATTAATGATGAAGATGTAATTAAAACTACTCAGGCTACAGGTGTAATAACTACAGAAGACGCTTTTAAATCTGGTGGAGCTTACAAACAATTTACGGATATTCTAAAGACGCTTAAAGAAGTCCAAGATTAAAACCACAACAGCTATAATTGTTAAATTTTGCTAAAATTGGTTGATGGATAAGTTATTAGATGACCTAAATTCCGAGCAGCAAAAAGCTGTAGTAACGACCGAAGGTCCACTGTTGATTCAGGCTGGTGCCGGTAGTGGCAAAACCAAGACGCTAACGCACCGTATAGCTTATATTTTGGCTAATAATTTGGCTTATGCTAATCAAATTTTGGCAGTTACATTTACTAACAAGGCGGCCAAAGAAATGCGTGAACGTTTGGCATATTTATTAGGTCGTGATGCCAATGATCGTTCATTATTGCCTTGGATGGGGACTTTCCATAGTATTTGTGTTAGGTTACTTAGATATGATGGCCAGCATATTGGTGTGCCAGCTAATTTTGTAATTTTTGATGAGTCCGATAGGTTAACAGCCGTAAAACAATCTCAAAAAGAACTATTAATTGATGATAAAAAGTTCCCGGCTAGGCAAATTGTTAACCTAATTAGTAGCGCCAAGAACGAGCTAATGAATCCAAAAGATTATTTACAGATGGCCAACAGTCCGCTGTCTGATGCTGCCGCCAAAATATATCCGCGTTATGAGGCTAAATTAAAAGATGCCGGTGCTCTAGATTTTGATGATTTAATTATGAAGACGGTCGGTTTATTAGAATACAATGAAGAAATCAGGACTAAGTGGCAGAATCAGTTTAGATATATTATGGTTGATGAGTATCAGGATACCAACAGTGCTCAGTACAAACTAATAAAACTATTGGTTGATAAGTCGCAAAATATTGCGGTGGTTGGCGATGACTGGCAGTCAATATATAGTTGGCGGGGAGCTGATTTTAAGAATATTTTACGTTTTGAAAGCGACTACAAAGACGTGACAGTTATTAAGCTTGAGCAGAACTATCGTAGTACCAAAAATATACTAGATGCGGCTCATACTGTAATTACTCGCAACACTAATAGGTCCGACAAAAAACTATGGACAGAAGCTGGCGATGGTCAACCAATCAAAGTTATGCAGCTAAATAATGAACGCGCTGAAGGCGAAGCTATAATCAGGCAAATTCAACGCTCAGTTGATATGAGTCGTCGTAACTATAATGATTTTGCAGTACTTTATCGTACTAATGCCCAGAGTCGTTCGTTAGAAGAAGCCTTTTTGCGCTACAATGTGCCGTACCGGATTGTTGGCGGTCAGCGGTTTTATGATCGTAAGGAAATAAAAGATATTTTGGCATATGTTCGGCTATTATTTCAGCCGAATGACAGAATCAGTTTTGAGCGAATTATTAACGTGCCAACCAGAGGTGTTGGCCTCAAGTCGCTTAGTAATTTTTTTGCTTGGGCTGATGAGAATAATTATGACCTGGCGTCAGCGATTAATTATTCTGCAAATTGTAATACGATAACTCCAAAGGCTCGCAAAGCTCTGTCTGAATTTTCTGGATTACTGAGCGATATGCGCGAGTTCATACATGATAGTACGCCGTCTGCGATTATTGACTCATTGATTCGGCGCATAGATTACAATGATTATTTATCTGATGGTACGACCCAAGGCGAGTCGCGTATAGAAAACGTTCGCGAACTTTTGAGCGTAGCTAGTGAATATCAAGAAATTGGTCTAGAAGCATTTCTAGAAGAAGTAGCTTTGGTCAGTGGTGCCGACGATAGTCATACAGACGGTCAAGCCGTAACACTTATGACGATACATGCAGCTAAAGGCCTGGAATTTCCGGTGGTTTTTATACCGGGTATGGAAGAATCCATATTTCCGCACAGTAGGTCTCTGTATGATAATTCAGAAATGGAAGAAGAAAGACGTCTTTGTTATGTTGGTATGACTCGTGCCAAACAAGAATTATTTTTGTTAGCTTGTGTTAGTCGTATGCTATATGGTGGCTTACAACACAATCCGCCATCACGATTTTTGGCCGAGATTGATAGTAATACCGTAACTGATAGTGCTTATAGTACAGATCCGAATGTCTACGCTAAGCCACCCCAAGCTAAAGGTCCGGGCGAACCTCAGTATGTGATTGAGCTTGAAGAAGGCGATTTAGTGTCTCATGCTGCTTTTGGTGAGGGTAGAGTCATGGAAATAGATGGCGATATGGCAGCGGTTTATTTCAAAAAGGTCGGCGCTAAGAAACTCAGCTTATCAGTCGCCCCACTTAAAAAAGTGTAAATAGTTTAATAGACTATAGAATTCGGATTATTACTCCAAAATTGCCATTTGCCGTGAATAAATGTTATAATTCTATACACTTGTTTAGAGATTTTGGCTAGAGAGAATTTTATTTGTTCTATAAACAAGTATTTTTTATGAAACAGACTAATAATTCTAAAGAATTGACCTCCAAAATTAGGTTGCACACCAGAGTAAAGCAGTCTTTTTATTCAAAGCACCCATTTTTTGTGCCACTAATGACTATCGGTTTACTGTTTGTGGTGTCGGTAGTTGGATTTTTGGCGTTTGGTGGTCATACTTTATCACCGTCTGACGCGCGAATTATCAAAATTCACAGTGACGGTAAAACCCAGACAATTCCATCAAGAGCATCAACCGTAGAAGAATTCCTAAAGCGGGCTAATATCAAATATGAAGAAGGTGATGTAGTTGAGCCGGCATTGAATACTCAGATTACTAGTGATCAATTTACAATCAATTTGTATAAAGCTAAATTAGTAACGATTATTGATGATGCTGGCAAGAAGACAATTACTAAAACTGCCAAGGTTACCCCAGATGCCATAGCAACTGATGTGGGGTATAAGATTTATCCAGAGGACAAAATAGAGGTGACTCCGCCGACTGAGGCTATAGCCGATGGCGTGATTGGCACTCAGATAAAGATTGAGCAGTCTGTGCCTGTTAAACTTAATTTATATGGCGTGACTTACGACATTAGAACTAGAGCCGGTACTATAGCTGATTTAGCCAAAGAGCGTGGTATAGAGTTTAGTGACCAATCAGTTTTGCCGGCACCGAGTACCAAAATTGCAGCTAACCAGGCTGTTTTCATAACTGACCCTGGCAAGCAGTTGGTTTCCGGAGAGGAAGATATACCAAGCTCTATAGAGACGGTTGATGATCCTGACTTAGATCTGGGTAGAACACAAGTGAAAAGCGAAGGTTCTAATGGTAAAAAAGCCATAGTTTATGAAGTTCTGCCGGATGGTAGCCGTAAATTACTACAAGAAGTTGTTATAAATCAGCCGGTTAATAAAGTTGTCGCTCGTGGCAAAAAAGCCCCAACTGTGGCGCCAAATGTTAGTGTATCTGCCGACAAAGCCTCAATCATGGCTGCTGCCGGCATATCACCAGACGACTATGCTTATGTAGATTATATAGTTGGACGTGAGTCTGGTTGGCGTCCTGGCGCTGGCAATGCTAGTAGTGGCGCTTATGGGCTTTGTCAGGCATTACCAGCTAGCAAAATGGCTACTGCTGGAGGCGATTATATAACTAACCCAGTTACTCAGCTCAAATGGTGTAGCGGATATGCTAATAGTAGGTATGGTAGTTGGGCTAGTGCTTATTCTTTTTGGCTAGCTAGGCATTGGTGGTAGGTCGCCTGCAATTTGTGATTGATATAATTTAACTAGATATGACTGATAAAATAATCCCCAAAAAATCATTAGGTCAACATTGGCTTTATGACAAGACTAGTCTGCGGGCGATGTGTTCACTAGCAGAAGTTACTGAAGACGATTTTGTAGTAGAAGTAGGCCCGGGCTTGGGAACATTAACTAGAGAGTTACTTGGTACTGGTGCCAAAGTGTTGGCGGTAGAATATGATGAAAATCTGGCAGATAAATTACGAGCTGAAAATTTACCTAATCTGGAAGTTGTCAATCAAGATATATTAGGGTTTGACTGGAATCGCTTGCCGGCTAATTACAAACTTTGCGCTAATATCCCATATTATTTAACTAGTAATTTGATCAGAGTTATTAGCCAGACCAATAATCGACCATCTGTGGTTACTTTATTGATCCAGAAGGAGGTTGCTGAGCGTTTGTGTGCTGGTCCTGGACAGATGAGTTTACTTAGCGTGTGGGCGCAAATGTATTATGCCACTAATTTAGGACCACTAGTGCCGGCTGAATTATTTACACCTCCACCAAAAGTTGACTCGCAGGTAGTAGTTATGAAGCGTCTAAAAAGGTCGCTTAACACCGATTGTGACGACAAGATGTTAAGCAGGGTGTTAAAGGCTGGGTTTGGTAACAAGCGCAAGAATTTAGTCAATTCTTTGTCTGGAGGTCTAAATATGCCTAAAGCGGAAGTCTCAGAAATACTTAACAAGTTAAGTATTGATCCCAATACTAGGGCTCAACAGTTATCATTAGACCAATGGATTAGTTTGACCAACGAACTGAAAAATACTTAACAAGTTAAGCAAATGAGTTTGTGATAAACTAAGCATATGCATTACAAAGATAGCAATGCCTACATGATACATTCACTAGGTAAACGCCTGGATGCTGATGCCGACCAGGTTTTGCAAGAAGTTTATGGTATTGGTTTTGCGCAGTTTAAGATACTGCTGATTATAGAAGAAAATAATGGCGTACCTCAAAAATATATTGCCGGGCAGTTAAGTCAGACAGAGGCTAGTATTAGTCGTCAGATAACCATAATGTATAACAAAAAGTTGCTCACCATAAAACAAGCCAAAGATGGTAGGCAGAATCTAATACATATCACAGACAGAGGCATAGAGATGATTACCAAGTCCGTAAAACTGCTTAGCACTCATAACAACAAGACATTTGCTAATTTGTCAGACAAAGAACTAAATAAACTCAATCAACTACTCAAGAA
>CAZSRV010000001.1:12867-59642 GCA_964609815.1 uncultured Candidatus Saccharibacteria bacterium
CATTTGCTAATTTGTCAGACAAAGAACTAAATAAACTCAATCAACTACTCAAGAAGATCTAAGCTAATAGATATTGAAATTATTCGTGGCGTAAAGCTTCTATTGGGTCTTGGCGGCTGGCTCTAAAGGCTGGAATCAGGCCGGCTAGTAAAGTAACTGCAGAGATAGCAACTATGATTAATAGGGCTACTTTAGGAGTTATGCTTAGTAGTGATAGACCTTCTATGCCCTTTAAGAAAGTGTTGCCGGCTACTGAATTGACAATGCCTTGAGCGATATAAGCTAGTCCTAATCCTAGTATGCCACCCCAAAATCCTAGCAAACAAGCTTCTAGAGTAAATAGTCCAAATATAGTTCGTCTTTTAGCACCGACAGCTCTGAACAATCCAATTTCTCTGGTTCGTTCTAGGACAGCCATGAACAAAGTATTAATCACACCTATAACGCTAGCTGCTATAGCTATACCGCTAAAGGCTGCCAGACCATACTGAGCGCCACTAACAATACTATTCAGGGTGTTATTTATATCGGCCATACTGCTGGCGCTAAAATTATTATCTGAGAGATTTTGCTTGAATTGGGTGTCTGTTATGTCATCTGTTTTACTGGCAAACACGTAGGACACTTGGGCTTGCCCGGTCGCTGATTGTTTTTCACTAATTCGCTTGGCGTCTGGTTGGCTCATGACTACCTGGCTGTCAATTATTGTTGGTTCATAAACTCCTTTTACCGTGAATTCTTCTTCTATTTCTTGACCCTTGGCATCTTTATAGCCGAGCTTAACTTTTTTACCGACTGCACCGGCACTATCACTGGCGCCCGTTAAGCTGGCAAATTTACGAGAAATATTTATCTGACCAGCATCCTTGCCAAAGTCTAATGACTTACCAAAGGTAATTCGGTTAGGCAAATTCTCTATCTGAACACTAGCCATTATGGTATATTTTTTGCCATCGGCGCTGGTTATGTAGTCAATAGTTGGCGCATAAGGTATCTGAACTGACTTAACGCCGTCAATTGATCTGACTTTATCTATATCAGAGTCCTGAAAAATCAGTTGCGAAAAATCAGTACCATTTGTTGACGCTTTATCTGGGTCGTATTCTTTGGGGGCGGAATTACCAAAACTGGCTGATACTTCAGCGCCTTGCTTGGTAACTTGATACAAGTTAACATCTTTATAATCACCCAGCTGCGAGGTTATATAGTTTTTTATGCCTTGACCTAACCCTAGGCTCAAAGCCAGCGTAAAAGTACCAATAGATATGGCCACTAGCGTTAGAAAAGTACGCAGTTTAGCTCGGCGTAGATTGGAGTTGGCGGTCAGTATGATGTCGGTTATTCTCATTTCTTGGCTCCTTTCTTAGATTTAGACGCTTCATCGCTGATTATCTGGCCGTCCCTGACGGTAATTATACGGTCACAGCGTTTTGCCAAATCTTCGTCGTGGGTTACCAGTATCAAGGTAGTCTTATTGGTTTTATTTAGCTCAAATAGCAAATCTTCTATAACTTTACCGTTTTCGCTATCTAAGTTACCGGTTGGTTCGTCGGCGATTAATATGTTGGGCTGGTTAACTAGCGCTCGGGCAATCGCCACTCGTTGTTTTTGGCCACCACTTAAGTCTTTGGATCGATTCTTAGTTTTGTCTTTTAGACCAACAGACTCCAGAACTTCTTTACCGCGTTTTTGTCTGGCTTTACCCCTGACACCATTTAATTTTAGAGGCAGGATAGTATTTTCTAATACATCTACATTGGGTTGCAAAAAGAACTGCTGAAAGACTATGCCAATATTTCTGGCTCGCCAGTCGTCAGTGTTCATGTCGCGAATATCTTGGCCGTTATAAATAACCTGACCTTTGGTAGGTTTATCTAGACCAATTAGGATATGAATCAAGGTACTTTTGCCCGAGCCACTTTTACCGATGATGGCATTAGTGGTGCCTGGTTCAAACTTTAAGTTAATATTCTTTAGGGCGGTAAAGGTGTTAGCTTTTTTGCCGTAAGTTTTATAAATATTCTTTAATTCCAGCATACTAATATCTTAACATTAACTAGTTAATCTAAACTAATAGAAGTTTGCATAAAAAGAAAAAACCCCGTCATGTTGACGAGGTACTTTCTTTGGTGGAGTTGGCGGGTTCTGCCCCCGCGTCCATCGGTTTACGTTGATTAGCAGTCTACGTGTGTATTCCGTTTAGGATCTTATCCTCCAGGGTCAACAAACGGACAAAACCCATAGAGGGGCAACTCCCTAAAGTCTTAGGCAAAATATAGGAGAGTGGCTATATCTCACAGCAACCAAAAATATGGCGCGATTTTACTCTATTGGTGTCAAGTAAATCACGGCAAGTAGACTAAGCTACTGCTGGTGCTAGGCTGAAATTGCTTCTCTGAAATAGATTAGCTACAGCTTCGCGAACAGATGTTTTTGCATCTATTTTTATTCCCGTATAACGCTCAGGAAGCGACACGCGTACTAATCTGTAAAGGTCCAATGTCGAGCTTAAAATCAACCCCATATATTTACATTATACCACTTATGTCAATATTATGCAAAGGCCTTGAGGAAAATGATAAAAATAATGTTCATGCTTGATTTCTTAGTTCAAAAGCCTGATATTAATATTCATGGAAAGTCAACTGTGTGGACGCATAGAGAATGATACTTTAATGAGAACCAGCTTCATGGTGTTCAGATTTTTAGGTGATGAGATTGTGGTTATGTCAGAAGTTGAGCGGAATATAGGGGACTGTGGTAAATTTAATTTTTTCCATCAAGCGCGCTACAAGGATGTAGAACATGACAATGGCAGTTTGGAATATAGACCATTTTTTCCTGATATACAAAATATAACTAATGACATGAAAATCAATGGTATCTCTGTAAATATGGAGGGCACCTTGACAGATGGAATTATAGAAGAGTTAGAAGTGTACAAGGTTGATAATCGAGATTACTGGGGTCTAGTCGCCGACTCTATGATTAGACACTTAAGAGATGTGCGTGATACTAGAGGAGTTGTGGTCGATAGCTATATATCCAGCAAAGTTCAAAAATTACCAGATCATATTGTAGTTGATGATTTTTTTAATTCTAATACGACTTAAGATGCTATAATTGAATCCAATGTCTAAAAATAATAAGAGTTCGCTATTTCGTATCTATGCGTTATCTACAGCTATATCGTTAATTCTAATTGTATTTGTTGGTTTTAAACTTGGTATAGCTGCTTTATTTTTGACTCTTGTTTTGGTTGCTCTAGAAGTTACCTTTAGTGTTGATAACGCTGTAGTTAACGCTCGGATTCTAGAAAAAATGTCAGCTGGTTGGCAAAGAGCGTTTTTGACGATCGGAATTTTGATTGCTGTGTTTGGTGTAAGAGTTATATTGCCGTTAGCTATTGTGTCTGGATTGTCTGGTATGACAATGTCTGATGTCCTAAATTTGGCACTTAACGACCCAGAAACATACGGCCACAAACTAGAAGAAGCCCATCCGATTATTGCTTCATTTGGTGGCATGTTCCTTATGATGATATTTTTGGACTTTTTCTTTAAGGAGCGTAAAATTAAATGGCTCAAGAGAGTTGAGTCTATCCTGGCGGGTGCTGGCAAGTTGCAAAATATGAGCATTATTATAGCTAGCACAATATTATTGACATTTAGCAGCTTCTTCCCTAGTAAGGAGCATCTGGAAGTAATGACAGCTGGGTTTTTTGGTCTGTTAACATACTTGATAATTGTGTCATTTGACACGCTGTTACATAAAACTGGAGTAGAGGATAATTTGAACAATAAGTCCTCTAAAAAATCCTCAGCCAAAGCATTTAGGGCCGGTTTAATTGGCTTTATATACCTCATGATAGTTGACGCTAGCTTCAGTCTTGACGGTGTGATTGGAGCGTTTGCTATCACTAGTCAAATTCTAATCATCGCAATTGGCCTAGGTATTGGCGCGCTGTATGTCAGGGTAATCACCGTTCATATGCTTCGCCATGGTGTTTTGGATCAATATCGCTATTTAGAGCACGGCGCTCACTACGCTATAGGTGTGTTAGCTATTTTGTTATTTGTGTCGTTAAAGGTTCATATACCTGAAGTAGCCACTGGTTTGGCCGGTATGTTGTTCGTGATTACTGCAATTGTACAGTCTTATTTGGAGCTAAAGCGTGGACAACGACGAAAGCCAGCTTAAGTGTGCAGGTAAATTGACCTTTAACTCCGAAGGGGAGGCTAAGAAGTCGGCTACAGCTATAGAGCATCAAAGGGGCATTAAACTGACTGCTTATTTATGTAATGATTGTGACCTCTGGCATTTATCTAGTAAAGTTTGGTAAGCTATAGGATATGAGTTCAAAGAAAAATTATTATGTTACAACGTCTATTGCTTATATAAATGGCGAGCCTCATCTAGGGCACGCTATGGAGTATGTAATGGCCGATGTACTAGCGCGGGCGTCTAGGCAGGCTGGACAGAATGTTATGTTTAGTATCGGTACAGACGAGCATGGCGGCAAAGTAGCTGAAAAGGCTGCCGAGCTAAACAAAGATCCCCAAAGTCTAGCCGATGAAATGAGCGCTAAATTTAGGGATTTAGCTAAAAATCTTTATATTAGTAACACTAGGTTTATTCGTACAACCGACAAGGGACATATGCAGCGCGCTCAGCTGGTCTGGAAGGCACTAGATAGTTACATTTACAAAAATAACTATGAAGGTTGGTATTGTACTGGTTGTGAGGAATTTGTAACAGATTCTGTAGTAAAAGAGCGAGGTGGTACCTGCCCGTATCATAACCGTCCATATGAAAAGATAAACGAAGAAAATTACTTCTTTAAGCTTAGCCAATTTTCTGATGAAATTTCCGATAAAATTACCAAAGACGAACTTAGAGTGATCCCGACCACCCGAAAAAATGAAATACTGCAAGTTCTAAAAAAAGGCCTAGAAGATATCAGTATCTCTAGGCCTAAAGAAAAAATTGCTTGGGGTATACCGGTGCCGGGTGATGATAAGCAGGTAATGTATGTTTGGTTTGAAGCCCTGATGAATTATCTGACCGTTCTGGGTTACCCAGAACATGCTGATTTCAAGAACTTTTGGCCGGCTGATGTGCAGGTTATAGGCAAGGATATTTTGCGGTTTCATGCAGCTATCTGGCCGGGAATGTTACTGGCGTTAGGTTTACCACTGCCAAAAACTGTTTATGCCCATGGTTTTATCACTAGCGGTGGTCAAAAAATGAGTAAATCGCTGGGCAATTCGGTTGCTCCAGAAGAAATTATTAATAAATACAGCGCCGATGTGTTCCGCTACTATTTCCTCAGGCATATACCTAGTTATGACGATGGTGACTTTACATGGCAACGCCTAGAAGAAGTTTATAATACAGAATTAGCTAATGAGCTAGGCAATGCTGTTAACCGTACTTCGGCCATGATCAATAAATACCAAAGAGGAGTTATTGGTGATATTCCTGGGTCCAAGCACGATTCTGCTCAGTACTATGAAGCTTTAGCCGATTGTCGCTTTGACAGAGCTTTAGAAGAAGTTTGGGAACAGGTCAGGGGGTTAAATCAGTATATTGACGAACAAAAACCCTGGTCTTTGGCCAAAGATGGAGACGAAGAGCATCTAAGAGAGGTTTTGGCTTATATGACTAGTTGTTTACTGGAGATAAGTAATTTGTTAGAACCATTTATGCCTGATACGGCTGCTAAAATTCATTACATCTATGAGTCAGGGATTATTAAGCCAATAGAGGGTACTTTATTCCCCAAGCATGAAACGGCTGCAGCCACAACGACACCTTAGGGATGGTTAGAATTTGCAAGACGATATACAGTTAACCGACACACATTGCCATATTCAGTTTAGTGATTATGGTTTAGATGCCGATGAAGTTTGGCAAGAGGCTATAGATAGTGGTGTGACTAGAATGATGGTGGTTGGCTGTGACAAGAAATCATCGCGTGAAGCCGTGCAGTTTGCCAGCAACCACGATGGTGTTTGGGCAGTAGTTGGAGTTCATCCGCATTATGCCAGTCAGTTTTTGGCTACAGAAGATCCTATCAATCAGTTAAATGCTATGCTACAGAACATTAAAAAAGATAAAGTAGTGGCTATCGGTGAGTTTGGGCTAGACTATTCACGTCCTGGTGCCGATAAAGAGGCCCAAAAAACGTTATGTCGTCTGCATTTGGATCTGGCCAAAGAATATGATTTGCCAGTTATGTTACATATTCGTGATGCTTTTAGTGATTTTTGGCCGATTTTTGACGAATATCAGGGTCTAAGAGGCGTAGTTCATTGTTTTACGGCCCACACGCCAGAACTGGAAGAAGCTTTGTCCAGGGGTTTGTATGTAGCTCTAAATGGCATAATGACCTTTACTAGTGATGAGGAGCAACTAAAGGCAGCCAAAAAAGTTCCCCTAGATAGATTATTACTAGAAACAGATGCACCCTACTTGACTCCAAAGCCGTTTCGTGGTAAGATATGTAAGCCTAGTCATACTAGGCAAACTGCAGAGTTCCTAGCTTCACTTCGGGGTGAGGATTTGCAGAAATTGTCGCAATTTACTACAAATAATGCTACAATACTATTTGACTTATAATCTAGACGAGGTAAGAATGTCTTTTAACCCACTCAGTATCATAGAAGTACTCTCTGTTAAACCAGAGGCTAGTTCAGTGCGTACTGAGCTTGATCCTGTAGAACGAGGCAGATTAAGAGTTGTGAGCGACGCTGTAGAGAACTTGGTGGTGTCCGTTGATAATTCTGTAACTGTAGTGCCTACTGAGGCATCTAAATCACCGGTTATTAAATATAGTATTGAATCTGTTAACTCACAGCCGACTATGGCAGAATCAACAGTGATAGAAAAGACTAAGATAGTAACAAAGAATACAGCTAATACTGTAGTTGAATCAACTAGCGATATATTGGCTGATGCTAGGCAACGAATTGATGGCATCTTTGCCGAAGGCGATATACAGCAACAGCAGAACGTGACTGAGTATATTAACTATTTGTCGTCTACAAACGAGGTTTAAACAGTGGCAGTTATAAAGAAAATTCTGGGGCTGGATGGTCCTGGTAATGATGCCGAAAAAGCCGCTCGTGAATATCGCGACCTGATGCGTAAAGAAGCCAAGATTGGCGGTGAGTTGTTTGGGCCACTACCCAAAGGTCATCGCAGAGAATTTTTTGCATTAGACGAGCATACTTGGATTTGGCACGAAGAATCCAAGGATCCTCTTGGTCAAACTGTTGTAAAAACTACTAGATATGATGTTCGTCCTAGTGGAATTGTTAAGTCTCAAGATAACAAGCACTACCAAAAAGTTAGCGATCAAGAAGCTTTAAGGCTCAAAAAGGCCGTAAAACTTTACCGCAAGCGCGTAAGTCATCAGCTGTACAATGACCAATAAGCTAGCTGGTTACTATGACTATGCAGCTGCTACTCCGCTAGATGAAGCTGTGTTGGCGGTTATGACGCCATATTTTACAGGTAAATTTTATAATCCATCTGCTTTGTATCAGTCGGCTCGGCGAGTTAAGGCTGATATCAAGCAAGCTCGGGAGCTGGTTGCTTCATGTCTGGGCGCACGCGCTCCAGAGATTATCTTTGTGAGTGATGTTAGTGAGGCTAATAATTTGGCCATAAAAGGCGTTATGGATCAGTATGACGGTGCTAATATGATTATTTCGGCCCTAGAACATAGCTCGGTCATACAGGCAGCTGGTAATTATAATGTTAAAGTTTGTCCAGTGACTGCCAGTGGTATTACTGATTTGGATGCTCTGAGCCAGCTGATAGATGACCAGACGGTGCTAATCAGTATAATGATGGCTAGTAATGAGATCGGTACTATTCAGCCACTACGAAAGATTAGTGAGCTGGTAGCCAAGGTGCGCGTTAACCGCCACAATAGTGGCAATAAGCTACCGCTGTATCTTCATACTGATGCAGCACAAGGAGTGAATTACTTGGATATTCATACGTCTAGGCTGGGTGTGGATTTGTTATCTTTGGGCGGTGGCAAGATTTATGGTCCGCGCGACTGTGGAGTTCTGTTTGTGAAGGCTGGTGTGGTTCTGAAACCGCTCATTAGCGGCGGGCATCAAGAATACGGCGTGCGCTCTGGCACCGAAAATACGCCAGGGATTATCGGTCTGGCAAAGGCTATGGAGCTAGCTGAGAGACGCAGAGGTGGTGAGGTTAAGCGTCTGACAGATTTACGCACAGAGTTAGCGGAGGGCCTGGCTGGCTTGGGGGCCGAGTATCAGATAAACGGTAGCCTAAAGGCTCGCTTGCCTAACAACCTAAACGTGACGTTCTTTGGCCAAGACAACGAGCGACTGATGATATTGCTGGACAATGCTGGGTTTTTGGTAGCGACAGGCTCGGCCTGCAACGCCAGTGACCAAGAAGCCTCAGCCGTACTGATGGCCTTGGGGTTATCAGAGGCCGATGCCCGCAGTTCGCTCAGGTTCAGCATGGGTCGCTATACTACCGACGCCGACGTAAATGCCTTACTATCAGCCCTAAAAACCATACTTGCTTAAAGACTAATAAAGGCTCCTGACACTTTTAGTGTTGACCGATAAACAATTACGAACTAAAATTATAATTACAATAATAGTTTGTCAAGGAGGTCTCTAATGTCAATAGAATTATTAGATCTAAAACAAGAGCAAATAAGTGAAGATTTTGACCAAAAGTTTGCAGATGCAGTAGAGCTTTTAGATTCAGGCAGTGAAGTTCTAGGTACGAAAGAATTGATAGATCTAGAAAAATCCCCAGTCGTTAAAGCAGCTGGCGTTAGCGATCAAGGCTATAGATTCAATTAAGATAAATGCGATTAGATGTCGTTATAGAGTTTAATGAAGAGTCTTCTCGTGTGGTTGACTCATCTAGTGATGAAGATTTTTATTATAAAAATCCTTATGCTAGTATAAAATTGTCAAACCGCAAATTTTATCCTGGCACCTTCTGCAATACCAAAAATCAAATAATAACTTTTGGTTACGGCAAAGAGGCAATTAGCCAAGATATATCAGAAGAATATTTGATATGTAGTTACGATCCAAGGATTAATAAAATTACAGTAAACCGTGATTTTCTTTGTACCTGGCCATTGTTTTATTATATGGATCAAAATTATTTTATATTATCTAGCTGTCTAAAAAGTCTCACAAGAACTCTAGAAACCAAAAAAGTAGAAGTATCTATAGATAAAACTGCGTTATTTGATTTACTGGTTAGTCCTAATATAGACGAAAGAACCTTGTTCAAGGATATAAAACTACTAAAATCGGACAGTCAGCTGATCTGGAGTAATGGCAAAATAAACAATAGTGTTCGCACATATTCCATAAATAAGCAAAAAGATAGCTCTAAGCCTAAAGATTTCAAAAAAGCTATTGAGCAAACAGTAGAAAATTATTTGCAAAGAGTTGACAGTCAGTCGGCAATAATAGCATTTGAGTGGAGCGGTGGTTTAGATTCATCTTTTGCTCCACTGTGGGTAAACATGACTCACAACATCAGCCCTAAACTAGCTTCTATAAAGTTTTTGGAAGGGTTTGGGAAAAGCCAATTAGAAAAATATAAGCCTATGCAAAATCGCACAGAGTCAACTCTCGTATCGGTAACTCCCAGCCCAGATACTCATTACCCCTTAGCAAGATTTGCAAGTTTTGGAGATTATCAGCCTTTTTATCAATACCAAGAAATTTATACAGAATGCCTTGATGGACTGGCTAATAAACTAGCACAGGATAATGTAAATATAATATTTACAGGAATAGGCGGTGATGAGCTGTTTGAAAATAACACCGAACCCGTAGAAGATAGCTTAATCAGAAGTGAATTCCAGTATATTAGTGATAAATTGTGGGACAATAAGCCTAGTAGAAGTCAAGAAACAACTTCGCCAGTGGCTGATTCAGCCTTTTTTTCTAATCAATCGCGGAATTCTATCTATATATCCAAGGGAATTTGGCCTGTTGCGCCTTTGGCAGACCCTAAGCTTTATAATTTTTGCCAAGAGCTACCAATTCTGGCTCGTACTAATAAAAATATATTGCGGATCTTGTATGAATCTTACAATTGGCCAAAAGAGATATATGATCCAGTACAAAACGAGCACTTCGGTCGGTTTTTTGATGATTCTATGAAAGTTGGTTACAAAAATAGATTTCACAAGATAATAAATGACAACAGTTGGTTGGTCAAAAATAGTTATATACTCTTAAGCGAAGTGAAAGATTTATATAAAAAAGGACAATACACGGAGTCATCCGGTACGGATATGTTTACTATCTTCCGTATAATCAGCGCTGAGATTATTATTTCTTCCGTATTAACCCAAACCTCATGCGAATAATTCTTGTAAGTATTTCGGGCTGAGATGTATAGAACATAGCTATTGCTTAATTGTTGCCATAAACGGTATAATAATCATAAGATTATAAGAAGTTAACTTTATTATGTATAAAATAAAAAGGACATTATCGGGATTAATAGGGGTAGCTGTCTTGGTTGCTGCTTTTGGGGTGTTTGGAACGCTGGTTAATGCTCAGAGTGTTTTGCAAGGTTATTCATCAGAAGAAAAACTCCAAAAAGGTATGTTGGTAGCTCTAAAGGAGGGGGATGAAGGTAAAATAGTCGCCCTAACCAACGAAACTGCCAGTAGGTTTAAAGGCGTGATAGTTGATAAAAATGACTCGCCAGTAACTATTAGTAGCGAAGACCATCGGTTTTTTGTAGCTACTAGTGGTCCGTATGAGGTTTTAGTTAGTAATGAACGTGGTGCTATAACTAAGGGTGATTATATTTCGGTTTCTTCTAATCCTGGGATTGGTGCCAAAACGTCAGAAAACCAAGAATTTGTGATCGGAATAGCTACTTCTGACTTTGGTGGTGGCGGTGAAGCTGTCAGCACTACCGAAGCAGGTGGTCGCAAGGCTAGTGTTGGACGTATAACAATTGATGTAGCTTTTAGCAAAAACCCAAATATGAAAGCGCCAGAAAAGGACAAGATACCAGATGTAATTCAGAAGTTCAGTAACACCATTGCCGAAAAACCAGTCAGTAACACTCGTATATATATCGCCTCGGCGGTGCTTTTGATTACAGCTTTTATAACAGGAACCATGCTTTATGGAGGTGTTAGAAACGCCATAATCTCTATTGGTCGTAATCCACTGTCCAAGGGTAGGATTATCAAAGGCTTAATACAGGTTATAATTATGGCGCTTATTATTTTCATTGTGGGCGTATTTGGGGTATATTTAATAATAAAGCTTTAGCAATATGAGGGGGCGGGAGTAACTAAAAATGGATTCATGGCTGCAGACTGGTTTGGTGGTAATCTCACTTCTGGGTGCTACAGTGGCTTTTATTTGGCTGGCTACCCGTATGGGGGCCAAAAATCAGTCAGATAATCAAAATAATGATTTTGTGCGCATGGCTGAAAATGACATTGAGCACATTTTTAACGATGAGTTCCGCGAGGAGTTGCGTAATCGCGGCCGACTGCATTTTGAGAAAATCATTGGCGAAAACGCTATGTTCCTTCAGCAAGATTTGCGTTTAACTACATCGCAAGTCAATGACTATATGAAATCCGAGATTACCAAGACCCTGCAAGAAGCTTTTTCTAAATATCAAGAATCAATCAATGATGCTGAGCAGCTGGCTCTAGAAAGTATCCAAAAGACTCAAGAAACAGTTGAGAAACAGCGCGAGGTAATGAGCCGGCAACTAGAGGACGAAATTGCCAAAGAAAAGGCTCGTCTAACAGAGAGGTTTTCTAATCGTATGGCCGATATAGTTAACCATTATGTATTGGCGGCTATTGGCAACCAAATTAGCTTGGAAGATCAGCTGGAATTTATTATGGGTGAGCTAGAGCGTAATAAGCAGGCAATTGTTGAGGACATAAATCAGGGCGCCTAAAGGATAATAAATAGAAATGACCGAGCACAAAAACCAAGATCAAGAAGTATTCAAACTACCACATAGGTTAGTGAGTTCTGTTGACCTAGCTAGAGTTACTCGCGAGCTAAAATTATTGGATGACTGGTTTAATCAAAACGAAATTCGTGACGCCGGTAAGCAAGCTAATCCCCCCAAGACCAGCACCACTTTAGAAGAATTGGCTAGTAGTAATGGCGTGTCGGTTTTGGATAAAAGTCAAAGATCACAGTTGATTGGTTTGTTGGATAATTTTATTGTTAATGCTCCCAAAATTCATATTGCTTTTGCCGTAGAGCCATCGGTGCGATTTCTGAATGAAATGATTATTTGGCTCAGAAGCCATATTAATCCGGTTATATTGCTAGAAGTGGGTTTGCAGCCGGCACTAGCGGCTGGCTGCAGTGTACGTACTACCAATAAATTATTTGATATGAGTTTACGTAACCATTTTCGGGATTCTAGACATTTACTTTATCAATCAATCAAAGAGTTTGGCCAGGATAAGTCTCCTGGTGGAGTCAGTGAAAGTCCTCAGGCTCAAACACCTATACCGACTAAAGAAGCTCCAAGCGAACCTGCTCAAACTGCTGCAGTACCTATGACTAGTCAAGTGCCAGCACCAACAGCAGCCCAGCCAGTAACTACAGAGGTAGTCGATGCAAAATAATCACTTTGACAAGTTAGTTGGTAGTGGCGCGCCAGTTGGCGAGGTTGTCTCGGTTGACAAGTTTTTGGTAAACGTCAAAGGCCTGCACCCAGTAGCGGTTCATGCCCTAATAATGTTTGAAGATGGTAGTAAGGGCTTTGTTCAGGAAGTGACGCCACAATCAGTGGTTATATTGCATTTGGGCACTAAGACTTTGACTATTGGTATGATCGCAGTTGTTCAGCACCAGGAACTGGTTTGCAAAGTAGGTAAAGACTTTATCGGACGGGTTATATCGGTCAACGGTGAGCCTTTGGACGGCAAAGGTTCTATTGCTCCAGACGGAACTCGTAAAGTGTTCAGTACAGCCCCGCCACTTTATGAAAGAAAACTGCTAGAAGACCAGCTAGAATCAGGCGTTACAGCGGTAGATGCTATCTTTCCATTGGTGCGGGGCCAGCGTATTGCTCTACTGGGCGACGGTAAATCGGGCAAAAGTACACTGGCTACTCAGCTAACGATCAACCAAAAAAACACTGATCAAGTAGTGGTCTATTGTTTGATCGCCAAACGCAGGAGTGACGTTGATGATTTGCTTAGCAAACTCCAAGAAACAGACTCATTAAAATCAGCGATCGTGATGGTGTCTACAATGTTTGAATCACTAGTTATGAGCTATTTGGCGCCATACGTAGCCTGTGCCATGGCCGAATATTTCTGGCAAGAATGCGACAATGACACCATTATTATTTACGACGACCTAACATCTCACGCCCATGCTCTGAGGGAGATGGCCTTACTTATGGGAACTAGTCCTGGACGTGATAGTTATCCGGGTGATATGTTCTATGCGCATTCGTCCTTGCTAGAGCGCGCTGGTCGTTTGGATCGTAATAGCAAATGTCTGACATCTATCCCACTAGTGCATGCTGCTAATGGCGATATAACAGCTTATTTGCCAACCAATATTATGTCTATTACCGACGGGCAGTGGATTTTAGACATGGATTTGTTTAGGTCTGGGTTACGTCCGGCGCTTAATAGTGGACTGAGTGTTACTCGTATCGGAGGAGTCGGGCATAATAAACGTCAAAAGGCTCAGGCAGCAACTACCCTAAAGACGCTAGCAGCTTACCGCGAGGCCGAAGAATTTTCTCACTTTGGATCAGAACTAGCGCTAGAAGCCAAAGTGGCCCTAGAAAGGGGTAAAAACATCTTCAAAATCCTCAGCCAAGGGCCATCTGACACTTATTCGTTTATGGAACAACAGTTAATGCTGGACATCGTCCTTAACACCGATCCAGAGATAAAGTTTGATGTAGACTCTCTAAAGGCTAATGTAAAGGAAATAGCTGCCAAAGTTACCAAAGATGAAGAATTTGACAAAGCTCGCGATGAATTGCTAGCCAAATGCAAAGTGGAGCTCAAAAAATGAGTCGGGTGCAAGAGCTAGAGAAAGAAATGCGCGGCGTAGGAGCTATGGTGCAGATGAGTAGTGTCTTTGAAGGTATTGCCAGTATGAAGATTGCCAAGATCAAAAACCAGGTTTTGCAGGCCAAGGAATTTTTTGATGATTTGTGGCAAATCTACACTCAGCTAAGAGTAGACAGTTTATTTAGGTTTGGGCGCGAAAACGATGGCGATAACGTTATAGACAAAGAACTTTATATTATCATCACCGCCGAAGGTGGCTTTAGCGGCGACATTGACCAAAAGTTAATCCGCTACATGCTAGAAAGTTACGACGAGTCCAAAAACGATATTATTGTTATTGGCCACCACGGTGCTGTTCAGCTGGCCCAAAAGAACATTAGCTACAAAAAATACTTCAAGCTACCAGAGCGTGACCAAAACATTAATGTAACACCGATTATGAAGTATGTTTCTGATTATAAATCAGCTAGTGTTTTTTATCAGCAGTATATATCACTAATGGTCCAGGATGTGCGCAAAATCGGCCTCAGCAAAGCGGTGGCCGACCAAGGTGAACAGGCCGAAAAAGGCGAAGAAGTGATTAGTGAATCTAACTATATCTTTGAGCCAAGTGTTTATGGTGTGGTCGGGCATCTAGAGAGATCTATGATGAATATTATGATGGAACAGCTCATTTTAGATTCCAAGTTAGCACAGTATGCTAGCCGGTTTCGGGCTATGTCAGCTTCTCATCAGATGGCTGACGAGCAGTTTGATGACGTCAAACTGCGCTTTAATCGTGCCAAACGTGGTATCAAGGATGAGCGTCTAAAAGAGATAATTAACGGCTTGCGTAGAGCAGCGGGAGCGAATTCATAATGGCTGGTGTCGTAGATTCTATAAAAGATTTGATTGTGCTGGTTAGCTTTGATGACGATTATCCAGAAATTGGCGAGCTATTGCAGGTCCAGAACGAGGCCAAGACTGAGCTATTGGTAGAACGCCTAGAAAAGGGTGGTCGGGCGATGTGTTTGAACGTTCGGTCTGACAAATCTATTATGCGTAGTGACAAAGTTGAACGAACTCATCATGGCATAGAGATTGTAGTCGGCGAGGAAATTATCGGTCGTATTTTTGATCCGCTAGGTGGTCCGTTGGACGGCCTGCCAGACGTAGATCGTGACAAACTAGCCAAAAAAGACATCCTAAAGTTGCCTCCTAGGAGTACCAAGTTTGAAGTCCAAAAGCCAGAGATTCTAGAAACAGGCATTAAAGTTATTGACTTCATGACACCTCTGGTAAAGGGTCGCAAAATTGGTATTATCGGTGGTGCCGGTGTAGGCAAGACGGTGCTGACTATGGAGCTGATCAACAACATTGCCAAAACAGGCAAAGGACTATCATTCTTTACCGGAATTGGTGAGCGTATTCGTGAAGGACACGAGCTTTATGACACTTTGCGCGAGGAAGACCTACTAAAGAATACTTGCATGTTCTTTGGGCAGATGAACGAAAACCCCGTTCAGCGTGCTTTGGTCGGTATCTCATCGGCAGCTTTGGCTGAGTACTTTCGTGATGAAAAAAAGATGGATATTCTGTTCTTTGCCGACAACATGTTCCGTTATATTCAGGCCCGTAACGAGCTAGCAACTATTTTGGGCCAGATCCCGAACGAAGGTGGTTATGAACCAACAATCTTTTCTGATGTAAAAGTCTTGCAAGACCGCTTGAGTTCCAATGAGAACGGCTCAATTACATCTTTGCAGACTATTTATGTGCCGGCTGACGATATTTCTGACCCAGCTGTACAGATGATCCAACACGAGCTGGATGCTACTATTGTGCTATCGCGTGCTGTGGCCGAGCAGGGTATTCGTCCGGCTGTAGATTTAAACAAAACTACTTCTTCGCTTTTGACCCCAGAAATTGTGGGCGATAGGCATTATGCACTTAGCGTTCAGGTACAGGCTTTGTTGCAAAAATACGAGTCGCTAAAAAGTATTATCGCTATTATTGGAGAAAACGAGCTGAGCCCGGCCGACCGCGCTGACTATGCCAAGGCCAAAAAACTAATCCAGAACTTTACCCAGAACATGACAGTTATGGAAAAACATAATGGTATCCCGGGCGAGTTCTTTACCCGTGACCAAACCCTGGCGTCTATAGAAGAGATTATTGCGAGCTAACCATGGCTGATGATGACAAAAAACCACCTGCCGAAGAACCAAAAGCTCCGCAGGCTGAAGAGCCAGCCAAAAAACTAACCAAAGAAGAAAAAAAGGCTCAGGCAGAGGAGTTCAAAAAAACTTCTACTGTTCGCCTAAAGGTTTATTCACCGTTTAGGGTATATTATGATGATGATGCAGAGAGTGTCTCGGCCGAAAACGCCACCGGGCCGTTTGATATTTTGGCTCAGCACCGCAATTTTATCACACTACTTGTGCCTTGTGAGATTGATGTTAAATCATCCAAAACCGGCAATAAAAAGATCAAAATCAACCGTGGTGTGATGCATGTTAGACAAAACAAAGTCACCGTCTTTTTAGACGTCTAGCCACGCACTCCAGCCTAGCACCTAGTGGGGGTCTGTGTGTTTTCACAGATTTTCACGAGTTTTCACGGAGCTTATGACCGGTGTTGTCTGGCCTGCATTCACTTTTTCACGGCACGGTCCTGGGCTCCAGATATGGCAAGCATTAATTATGCCATATCTGTTCGTGCGGAGGTGCCGAAAAAAATAAACGCAGGCCAGCTATAAGTCCATGCTAGTTAATATTTAGTCAATCACTATGTAATCAAACGCGAAGCTTTGGCCGGCTGGGGCAGAGTTGCTGGTGCATAGGCTAAAGCCTGTACCAGAACGGTTGACGTAATAATTTATACCGCCAGCTGCTGCACCAATAGGCGCTATAGCAATGTGTGGCGAGTTAAATCTCTGAGTAAAGTTGATGTTTATAAAACAGCCAGGAGTAGTGCCACCACCGGTATTGATACTAATAGTCCCGGCTGTGTCGGTACCGCTAACAGAAGCCGTACCACCGCCACCTAGAGCGTTGCCAGAAGATCCGCCCGGTGTGCCGCCACCAGCGTCAATATGACGAGTTATTTGTAGGTCTTGGTTCACCACCAATGTTTCTATATTTAATCTAGATGAAGAGATAGTGCCGCCAACTGTTAAGTTGCCACTAATGCCTACGTTGTTTTGGACATTTAGCTGTCCGTCAATAGTGGTATTGCCGGCAATCTGCAAGCTGTTGGCAGTTATTTGGTCAAAAATACTCATACCGGCCACGCTAATACCCGGTAAATTAAGCGGTCCGCCAATTTTTAACTGACCAGCTACCTCCAAGCTGTCACGCACCAGTACTTTACCAGCAAAGACAGCGTTAGATTCTACGCTTAGGATTTGTTTGGGGTCGCCTACCTTTACGTCCGTTTGACGCAGTTTTTCTAGGTCTTCTTCACTCAGCGGCGTGGTACTGATGTTGGCTTGGTTTTTCTCGTCAGCTTTTTTGCTTTGTTGGTAGGCGATAAAAGTTACGACAACTGCTACTACTATTATGAAAATAAAAATCAGTAGATAAATATTGAGCTTACCGGCTAGCCCTGGGGCGTTGGAACGCTTTTTCTTCTTAGCTTTTTTGTCGTCTTCTGGGGTTGGTTGTTCGGGGTTTTCGCTCTGAGTGGTGGTATCAATTACGCTACTATCACCAGAAGAAGCCTGAGAGTCCAAGCTTTCTAATTCCGTTGCTGATTCTAAACTATCTTCTGGTTTTTGTTGATTAGCTTCCATATCCACCTAAACGACCACTTAGTCTTTATCTTAAGCATAAGTATAAATGTTATAGCCTGCCCGGTCAATGATCTAAGGCTCAGAATGAGGAGCATAGCTAGCGGGTATTGTTTTTTTTGATTTACACTGACATAATTATTAGCATAAGGATAACTATATCCATAACCTGGATAAAACCAAGAATATACGAAAAGTGAGCTATGAAATATAACAAGAACCTCAACTATAGGGATAGAAGGCGGTTACTTATTAAGTTGCGCATAATCTACTTTATAGTGGCTTTATTACTTGTAGCTGGAGCAATCATACTTTATTGGGTATATATTCGTGATGATGCGGTCAATGAAAAGACTACTTCAGAGCAAACTACTAGTGTGGTAGCGCCTACTATTACTACTTTTAAAACACCATTTTTTCAGTTTCAGGCAGCTACATCATGGGTAGAAGCACCCAAAGAATCTACGGTTAATAAATTTGTTTACAGAAGCTATAACAAAACGTTGCTAGAGCACCAACTGACGGTTTATGTTAATCAAATACCAGATCCGATGGAGTTCAAAGCTACTAGAGTTCTGCCAGTAGATGTGGTGACCGATCCAGGCAGTAAGTCTTCGCGGTTTGTACTGTCAGATGTTAGCGAGCCATGTACGCCAGCACTGAAAAAAGACGTTATTCCGCCAGATGTCCAGGTTGTGAATTTTAAGGGAGTTACTTTTACTTGTTATGGCATGATCAACCAGTATAATGTGCTAATCGGCAAACTAGGTGGCGAGACCAATATTACTATGACTCGGACTGATGGTAGCTCGGCTGTCTATACTATTCAGTACAAAGACCTAAGGGCTGTAAATAATCCGACAGAAATCAATCAGATTGCTAACACATTCCAGAGCTTGTAGGGTAGTTATAAGCGGCCAGACGCTTATGCTATAATTTGTGTTAGACATAAATGAAGACTATAAAAAAATCACTATTGTATGGATTAGTAGTTAGTTTGGGGTTCTTGGCAGCGCCAGTTTATGTATTGGCGCAGGCTTCATCCAATAACTATCGGCTAGAAGAATCATTCTTTGGTACTGGCGGTGAGGTAGACGCTAGCTCTAACAACTATCGGTCGCGCCAATCAGCCGGAGCTTTGGGTGTCGGTGATGTATCCAGTACCAATTATGACGCTAGCCTTGGTAATATTACCCAAGACCAGCCGTTTTTAGAAATGGTGGTTACCGGTGGCCCTATAGATTTTGGTGATCTATCGTCTTCGTCTACATCTTATGGTTCACCAGTTGGCGGTGCTTGTAACTGCTCGTTTTATGTTCGCACTTATTATTCGTCGTCTTATGTGGTGCTCAGCGCCAATAACCAGCCGGCTACTAGCGAGGGCGGTGCGTACCTAGCGCCCAAGACAGTGCTGGGCCCACCATCTGGTAGCCAGAGCACCGAAGAGTTTGGCTATAACCTAGTAGCCAACACATCACCAGGCAACTTTGGCGCTAACCCTACTAACCAGCCAGACAACAGCTTTGCTGACGGTGTAATAGCCAGTGGTTATGACACACCCAATGAGTTTAAGTTTGGTGCTGGCGAGACGCTAGTGCAGTCACCAGGGACTATAGGCAACCCAGCAATTGGTCAGACAGACTACACTATTAGCTATATAGCCAAAAAGAAGCCGACCACGCCAGCCGGTATGTATGTGTTCAACCACGACCTAGTGGCTGTAGCTACATATTAAGCTGAGTTTTGGCTGATTGTGTATAGGTTTGTGTACATTTTGTGTAAAATCTGTGGATTTCTGTGGATAAAGTACTTGCATCAGTGTATAAGCTTATGCTATAAACAGAGGTATGTTATCAAACATAAAAAATATTTAAAAAAATATAAAAGGAGAAAACAAATGCAACGTATGTTTTGTGTAGATGCTATGCGCTACAAGCTAAGACAATTGTCTACTTTAGCAATAACATCTACTTTAGTACTATCGGCTCTAGCCCCAGTCCTATTCTTTGGACAAGCTAGTGCTGCTCAGATAACTGAGCGAAAAATAACAATGAGCACGTCACAAAGGGCGGCCACAGGAGTAAGTTATGCGGTATCGTTTAAGCCAGCGACATCCATAACAGCTACGGGTATGGTCGTAGAATTCTGTGCTAACAGTCCGCTTGTCGGTTCTAGCTGTACGGCACCAGCTAACGGAAACACTCTAGAAGGTTTTGTGGGAAATACTGGTTCAGTCAGTGGATCTTGGGTGATTGACGGAACTTCTGATGCTAATACATTAATCCTAACCCACTCTGGTGCCACATTGACTGCTGGCAGTACATTTACTGTAACGGTATCTGGTGTAACTAACCCTACCTATGACAGTGTGCAACCAGCTACTTTCTACGCCCGTATACTGACCTATACAGGTAGCCCAACTGGTTACACCTCAACATCACCCGGCTCTTACACTGACCAAGGTGGTATAGCTCTAACAACTAACAACCAGCTACAAGTTGATGCTCGTGTCCAGGAAGAATTGGAATTCTGTGTTGGTACTGTAGATAACACAGTTATATCTAACGCTACAACACCGGCTAACTGTTCAGCTGCTCCGTTCTCTAGTGCTACGCCTACAGTAGACATAGGTACTATTAGTTCTACAACTACATCAATATCTCCAATAGCTGTATCTTCTGGCGGTAATAACATGAACGGTGCTGCCATGATCCGTACTAACGCCGTTAACGGTGCTACCATTACTTACTTCGCCGAGCAAGAAACTGGCTCTGGTCGTCTAAAGGTAGCTGGTGCTACATGTACTGGCTCATCAGGTTTTGATGCTGGATCTGGCGTAACTGATCAATGTTTTGGTAGTAGTTCTACTCAGGGTGACTTCTCTACAGCAGGTGAGAAGTTTGGTATGACATCTTCTGACGTTTTTAGGCCAACTGGTTCTACAACTACCAACCTAACACGTGATGCTTCTTATGACGGTGACGGAACTGCTGCAAGTGGGTTTGCTTGGCAACAAGATGGCACTACGACCACTTTAGCTACATCTAGCACTGTTATGGACTATGAGATGCTACTACTAAGGTTTGCAGCCCGAACATCTGCTACTACACCTACTGGTAGTTACTCTGTAACTAGTACATACGTAGCTACATCAACCTTCTAAATATCAGAATATAGATAAAAGGTTACAAAAGAGTCCGGCTCACCCCGGACTCTTTAGTTTATGTGCGCTGACCCATTGACATAAGCGGTTATTCTGTGTTATATTAACAGGCAGACAAGCGCCAAACGCCTGTCACTAGGAACTTCGTCGTAGTTTATACACTACACCCAGCGAGGTTCTTTTTTATTGGATTTATCTATCTTGGTGGAAATACCGACATAAAGTATTTGTTGCCAGTTTTGTTATCCTGCTTAATTTGCACGTAAAATAGTTCGTCGTTTGTCGTAATACCTGCAAATCGATAGACTATTTCGTTTTTACCGTTTGGGTTGCGTTTATCTATTGGTGTCATGCGAGAGTTTTGTATAAGATCAAGTGCTACCGCATATAGCTTTAGGCGTCGTTTTCTATCTGCCCGAGGCTTTTGGTTAAGATGGCTCCAGAATACATCAATGAACACCTTATCTTTGTCAAAATAGGCGCTCTTGATATACGGTGTTCGCTTGGTGCTGTGCGCATGTTTATTGTGTAATGCACGAGCAACTCGCTCAACGTCAATATATGCACGCCCAGGTATCTTTTGTAGTTTTGACTTATAGACTTTCATTATGTACTATTTTAGCACGAAATCAAGCTACTTAACTCTGATAAAAAGAGTCCGGCTCACCCCGGACTCTTTAATTATTACATATCATAAGTCTAATGCTGGTAAGGTGTATACTCTCTATAGAACTGCAGTTTTATCCACTACAGGGGTAGCAATTATAAACAGTTTATCCACAGATACAGGTGGCGGCTATTGCAATATACAAACCACTTATGGTATAAATTAGCTACAACATACAAAAATAAAAAACAATTTAGTAAAGGAGAAAACAAATGCAACGTATGTTTTGTGTAGATGCTATGCGCTACAAGCTAAGACAATTGTCTACTTTAGCAATAACATCTACTTTAGTACTATCGGCTCTAGCCCCAGTCCTATTCTTTGGACAAGCTAGTGCTGCTCAGATAACTGAGCGAAAAATAACAATGAGCACGTCACAAAGGGCGGCCACAGGAGTAAGTTATGCGGTATCGTTTAAGCCAGCGACATCCATAACAGCTACGGGTATGGTCGTAGAATTCTGTGCTAACAGTCCGCTTGTCGGTTCTAGCTGTACGGCACCAGCTAACGGAAACACTCTAGAAGGTTTTGTGGGAAATACTGGTTCAGTCAGTGGATCTTGGGTGATTGACGGAACTTCTGATGCTAATACATTAATCCTAACCCACTCTGGTGCCACATTGACTGCTGGCAGTACATTTACTGTAACGGTATCTGGTGTAACTAACCCTACCTATGACAGTGTGCAACCAGCTACTTTCTACGCCCGTATACTGACCTATACAGGTAGCCCAACTGGTTACACCTCAACATCACCCGGCTCTTACACTGACCAAGGTGGTATAGCTCTAACAACTAACAACCAGCTACAAGTTGATGCTCGTGTCCAGGAAGAATTGGAATTCTGTGTTGGTACTGTAGATAACACAGTTATATCTAACGCTACAACACCGGCTAACTGTTCAGCTGCTCCGTTCTCTAGTGCTACGCCTACAGTAGACATAGGTACTATTAGTTCTACAACTACATCAATATCTCCAATAGCTGTATCTTCTGGCGGTAATAACATGAACGGTGCTGCCATGATCCGTACTAACGCCGTTAACGGTGCTACCATTACTTACTTCGCCGAGCAAGAAACTGGCTCTGGTCGTCTAAAGGTAGCTGGTGCTACATGTACTGGCTCATCAGGTTTTGATGCTGGATCTGGCGTAACTGATCAATGTTTTGGTAGTAGTTCTACTCAGGGTGACTTCTCTACAGCAGGTGAGAAGTTTGGTATGACATCTTCTGACGTTTTTAGGCCAACTGGTTCTACAACTACCAACCTAACACGTGATGCTTCTTATGACGGTGACGGAACTGCTGCAAGTGGGTTTGCTTGGCAACAAGATGGCACTACGACCACTTTAGCTACATCTAGCACTGTTATGGACTATGAGATGCTACTACTAAGGTTTGCAGCCCGAACATCTGCTACTACACCTACTGGTAGTTACTCTGTAACTAGTACATACGTAGCTACATCAACATATTAATCCTTTGCTAAATATAGATTTAGGCAACAATTATCAAACAGGTCCCATATCTGGACCTGTTTTGATTTCGCAATTTCCGCACCGCCCAAGCCTGTCCACCGGCGGAGCCGGTAGGTCCGCTTGGGCCTCTTAGGCCTTAGCGATTATTTTTCCTGTGAGTGCTCCTTCACAGCGTACCATATGTACACTTCTGTCCGCTCCCCAGGAAATAACAACCACTATGGCACTAATTGCAAGAGTTGTGTTAGTTTAAGCATAGACATTTTGGCTGGTCAGAACATATAATAATATGGGATAGACTATGAGGACATATATAAAACAGCTATTTATAGTAGTGATAGCCCTGATAACCGTCCTGGCCGGTTGGCCAGCGGGACAGGCTAGGGCGGCTGACCTGAATAATCGCAGTGTTACTATTGGTACTTCTACGCCGTCTGCTACGACGTCTTATAGGTTTAGGTTTGACATACCATCGGTCAATACGGTGGGATCTATAGTTATAGAATTTTGCCAGACTAGTCCGCTATATGCAGTAACCTGTGTGTTGCCTAGTGGTTTTAACGCATCGGCAGCTACGCTGACATCACAGACTGGCGAAGTAGGTTTTAGTATTGACCCCAGTAGCACCAACAATACTATAGTGTTAACCAGATCACCGTCACTAACATCTATTGGTACAGCTAGATATAATTTTTCTGGTATTGTTAACCAAGATTTTATTGGTACTAGCTATATCAGGGTGGCAACTCATGCCTCTACTGATGGTAGCGGGCCGCGCATAGATTCTGGTGGCTTGGCATATTCTACTGCTTATGGAGTATCTGTAGATGCCTATGTGCCGCCATATCTTACTTTTTGCGTGGGAGTGACTGTAGCTGGTGATTGTAGCTCGGCTACCGGTCAGTTTTTGGGATTTGGCGAGCTGACTAGCAATGCGCCACGTTATCTGACTTCTCAGTATGCTGGTGCTACTAATGATCCAGGTGGTTTTAGTGCCTCGGTTACTGGTGTGACCATGACCTCTGGTAGTAATGTTATACCGGCCTTGGCATCGCCCACGCCGTCATTCCCAGGTACTAGCCAATTTGGTATGAACGTGCGGTCCAATACTAATCCTGGAGTAGGGGCGGATCCTTCGGGACTAGGTACATCTATGCCAACTAGTGATTACTCCCAAGCAAATTTGTTTACGTTCAAAAATAATCAGGTAGTGTCGGCGTCTAATTTGTCTACTGACTTTAATTTGTTTACCGTGACGTATCTGGTAAACGTTAGGCAAGGCCAAGCGCCTGGCGTGTATAACACTACCTTGACTTACATTGCTGTCGCTGCGTTTTAATTAAACAGAACAACCACTATGGTACTAATTGTAAGGGTTGCGATATATACTTAGTAAAAATAGTATTTACAAAAGCTAAAATAATGCTTATAGTTACTGCTAGATATTCAAACAAATTGGAGGGATAGAGTGTTATCTAGAATAAAAAAACTATCAATTGGTGGACTATTGACTTTATTTGCTGTGGCTTTAGTCATGCCATCACTAACTGTTGTAGCTCAGGACTCAACAGGTAACGGGTTGTTGATTTCGCCAACCAGGACGGAACTAACAGCCAACGCAGGAGAAGTCAAAGACTTTTCTATAACAGTAAAGAACGTAACCCAGGGTGAAGTTACTGCCAAAGCTTACCTAAACGACTTTGAGTCTGATGGTACTACTGGTACACCAAAGATCATAACTGATGATCGTCGGACACCTTACACGTTAAATAATATGCTACAAGGTCTAACTGACTTAGAGCTAAAACCGGGTGAGACTAAGCAAGTTAACTTGAACTTAACTTTGCCAGATGACGTAGCTCCAGGTGCTTATTTTGGCGCAGTGCGTTATGCAGCTGTACCAAAAGGTCAGACCGATGACCAGCAACAGCAGGTGTCACTAACAGCTAGCGTGGCTCACTTAGTGTTCCTAAACGTTCCTGGTAATATTACAGAGCAGATCAAACTAGAGAAGCTATCTGTTAGCAACGAAAAGAGCCAGACAGGTATCTTGTTTAATAAACCTACAACTTCTGCTGTAACTGTAAAGAACTTGGGCAACGGATTCTCTCGTCCTTTTGGTACAGTTAGTATCTACAAAGGCAATAAAGAGATCTACAAGTACGATGTTAACAAGACCGACCCTAAGGGTATAGTGCTGCCTAACTCTACAAGGGTGTTTGAAGACAAGGTAGAGAACGTCAAAACTCCTGGTAAATACAAGGCTGTAGCATCAGTTGCTTATGGTAACGGTGGTGAGGTTGTGAATCTTACAACAACATTCTGGTATCTACCAATCTGGTTTATTGCCTTGCTAGTAGTCATTTTGGCTGCAATCGTCTTCGGTGCCTTCTACTTGTACCGCAAGGTAGCCGGTGGTCGTGCTTCATCTGGCAAAAAATCTAAGCGCTAAATTAAGTAAAATATAGTATAGGGGATAACCCGTCCACACTTTAGAATTTCTACAAAGAGGACGGGTTATTTTTATAACGCTTATGCTATGATAGTATTAAACAGAAGTTAATATGATAAAAGTAAGAATGATAAAAAAGTTTAGTCTGCTTACTGCGCTGGTGGTATTGGGTACAGTTTTGCTCACCCCAGGCGCTTTTGCCGCCCAAGAGCAAGGATCGGTTGGTCTGGAGGGCAAAATTAGTTCACCTCCGCCAACTACTCCAGCCACTATAACCTTTCCTAGGGATGGCACGGTTAGCTCGGAGCAGACAATAACCGTTACCGGTATTTGTCCTAATGGGTTGTTGGTCAAGATATTCAAGAACAATGTGTTTTCTGGCGCAGCACAGTGTAATAATGGTAGCTATTCGGTGCAAATTGACTTATTTACCGGCCTGAACGAGCTAGTTGCCAGAGTTTATGATGATTTGGATCAAGCTGGTCCAGACTCTAACATAGTAAAGGTAACAGTACCGGCAACATCAGTTAATATTGGCGCCAAAATATCTATAACCAGTAGTTTTGCCAAAAAAGGTGCTAATCCAGGCCAAAAGATTGTTTGGCCGATTACTATATCTGGTGGTAACGGGCCTTATGCTATAACCGTAGACTGGGGCGATGGCAAAACGGCAGATATAATATCACAGACCTTTGCCGGTACGTTTAATATTGAGCATGTTTATGATAACCCTGGTATCTATAATGTGATTATTAGGGCTGTAGACAAAGATGGCAATGTGGCGTTTTTGCAATTGGTTGGTGTAGGTAACGGCGAGGCCGGGCAAAATGTCAGTACAGAAGCTGGTGATGTTAATGGCGATAACAATAGTCAGCCAGCCAAGGTAAAAGTATTGTGGTTGCCAGCTTTGATCAGTATCCCGCTGATTATTAGTACGTTTTATGTTGGTCGTAAATACGAACTTCGGGCTTTGCGTAAGCGGCTAGAACAGCGTGATGAACCTCGTTAAACTTTATAAAAGTGTTATAGTCAGCTAAAATTAATAAAATGCAACAGGGCGCTACTAAAGTTTTTGTAGGTATGAGCGGCGGAGTAGACTCTAGTCTGACTGCTCATTTACTAAAAGAACAGGGTTATGACGTGACCGGTGTATATATGAAAAACTGGACCAAAGATTTGCCTGGGTTTGACTGTCCATGGGCCGAAGATTACCAAGATGCCAAGCGTGTGGCGGTGTCCCTGGGGATTGATTTTGTGGTTTATGACTTTCAGGATCAGTATAAGCAAAAAGTGGTTGATTATATGATAGATTCTTTTAAAATCGGTCTAACACCTAATCCTGACATAATGTGTAATCAAGAGATAAAGTTCCGGCTGTTCTTGGATACAGCGGTTTCTGGTGGTGCTGACATGATCGCTACTGGACACTATGCCAGGACTAGTGGTGGCCGACTATATAAGGCGGCTAATGCCGACAAAGATCAGACTTATTTTTTGTACAGAGTAACGCGTGAGGCTCTGGACAAGACACTATTCCCTTTGGGTGATTTTGTTAGCAAAGAAGAAGTTCGTGCCGAGGCCAGAAAACGTGGCATTGTGACTGCCGATAAAAAAGATAGTCAGGGGATTTGTTTTGTTGGTAAGGTAGGGATTCGTGAGTTTCTGAAGCAATATATAGACGAAGAGCCGGGCCCAATTATTGACCAAAATGGCGTAGAGATCGGCCAACATAGCGGAGCGGTATTTTATACGATTGGTCAGCGTCAGGGGCTAAATATCGGCGGCGGACTGCCGTTTTATGTCACTGGCAAAGATATCGGCCAGAATATTGTTTATGTTAGTAGCGATTTGCAATCTGAGGGCTTATGGACTGACAAGATTAAGTTAACTAGTTTGCATTTTATAGGTGACCAGCCAGTTAGCTCTGATGAGTTGCAGGTTCGGACACGCCACCGGGCACCACTGGTGAATGTTCAGGGTATTAATTATTTAGATAATGGCGATGTCCAGCTGACTCTAACAGAGGAGATTCGGGCTAATACACCTGGGCAATCGGCGGTGATTTACCGAGCAGATGAGTGTTTAGGTGGCGGCATAGTTACCTAGCACGCGCCTTTGCGCAACTTTGCGTGAAAAACACCAGAATCTTGCCCTTTTTCACGCAAAGTTGTGCTATAATATACTTATGATTAATCGAATAACCATAGACCGTATTACTGCTTTATCGGAGCAGTACAAGAAGTTGGCAAAAGAAAAACCCGAAGCCGTGCGTATGGTAGCGTTGAGCGAAATACCAGAGATGGTATATAACAGCAACGCCATAGAGAATTCAACTTTGACACTTAAGGATACCGAAGATATTCTATTGTACGATGTTGTCAAGCGCGACCATGATATTCGCGAGATTTATGAAGCCAAAAACCTGGCTCGTATCACCAAACAATTACTTGATAGTCCTGATCAGCCACTTTCTACCGAGCTTATATTGGACCTGCACAAGACGTTGTTGTCTGGCATTAAAGATGAGTGGGCTGGGCGGTTCCGTAGTGGCAAAGAATGGGTGCGTGTTGGTGCGCATGTGGGCGCTAACCCAGATTTTGTAGAAGGGCTTATCGGCCAATTGGTTGATGATTACAACGCCAAAGACAGGCAGGATTTCTTGGGCAATATATCGTGGTTTCATGCCGAATTTGAGACTATTCACCCCTTTAACGATGGCAATGGCCGACTTGGACGAGTACTGATAAATCAGCAACTTGGATTGCTTGGTTTGCCATCGGTGATTATTCCCAGCAGGGGTAAGCACACTAGCTATTATCCGGCGTTTGATTCATACAGAACTACTGGCAAGTTTGACGAGTTTACCAAAATTCTGGCTGGGCTACTTGTGCAGGCACTTTATCGGCGTATTACACTACTGTCTTCGCCAAAGATAACTACTGTAAGTGAGTGGGCAAAGGCTAATGGTGTGGCAGGTAATGTCGCTACCAACAGGGCTGTGCGTGGTACGATTCCTGCTTTTCATCTGCGTGGTAAATGGATGATTGCCGAGGACTACAAAGAAAAAGATTAGTGGTGATACAGGAAAGGGGGGTGGTACAAATTGTACCGCCCCCTTGACCTAAAGTCCGAAACTACTAGTGGTGTGGCTTAGTCTTGCTGATGTGCAAGACCCTGTCTTTTTATTATATCACACAATGCTTATGCTTGTCAAGTATGATTTGCCGAAAGCACTTTGTTTTTAGTATAATTCATCAGATATGACAGCACAGGAAATCCGCCAGAAGTATATTAGCTATTTGCAGGCCAAAGGCCACGAGGTTATTCCTAGAGCGCCACTAGTACCGTTAAATGACCCTAGTACGCTATTTACTGGTAGTGGTATGCAGCCACTTATACCGTACTTGCTGGGTGAGGACCACCCAGAGGGGACAAGGTTAGTTAATAGCCAACCGTGTCTGAGAGCTCAGGATATAGATGAAGTTGGCGATAATCGTCATACGACGTTCTTTGAGATGCTGGGCAACTGGAGTTTGGGTGATTACTTTAAGGTAGAACAGTTAACGACGTTTTGGGAATTTATGACCAAAGAGATTGGTCTGGATCCGGAGCGAATTTATGTAACGTGTTATAGTGGTAATGAGTCTGCTGGCATACCCAAAGATACAGAAAGTGCCGAAATCTGGAAAGTATTGTTCGCAAATGCCGGCATAGAAGCTAAAGAGACTGAAATTGGCACTGAAGAAGCTGGTGCAGAAAAAGGCATGGGCGGTGGACGGATATTTTATTATGGCGATAAAAACTGGTGGTGTCGGGCTGGCAAGGCCGAAAATATGCCGACGGGCGAACCCGGTGGTCCGGATAGCGAGGTATTTTATTTGTTCCCGGGTGTGCAGCATGACCCAAAATGGGGCCAGAACTGTCATGTAAACTGTGATTGTGGCCGATTTATTGAGCTAGGCAACTCAGTATTTATGGAGTATATAAAGACAGCTGATGGGTTTGATAAATTACCCAAGCAAAACGTAGATTTTGGTGGTGGCTTGGAGCGAATAGCAGCTGCTAGTATAGATGATCCTGACGTTTTCAAAATTAGTTTGCTATGGCCGGTGATTGCCGAGATTGAGCAGGCTAGCGGCAAAAATTATGACAGTCACACCGAGAGTATGCGAGTGATAGCTGATCATCTGCGTGGAGCAGTATTTTTGGCCGCCGATGGCGTAGAACCTAGTAATAAGGAGCAGGGTTATGTAATGCGCAGGCTGATGCGCCGAGCGATTAGGTTTGCTTTTGAACTGGGGGTTGCTGACGGTATGTGCGAGCGTTTGGCGCCGATTATAATTGATGTTTATGCAGATGATTATGAAGAAGTAAAAAATCAACGCCAAAAAATAACTGATATTTTGGTGCGTGAAGAGAGATTATTCCGCGAGACTTTGCGCAAAGGTTTGCGTGAATTTGGCAAAATTGCGTCTATAAAATATATTAGCGGAGAGGATTCACCAGGTGTTGGTGCAGTTATGTTCGGAAGAGAAATATTTAAGCTCTATGATACTTATGGTTTTCCTCTTGAAATGATTTTAGAAGAAGCCGTAAAACGTCAAATAAGTTTAGAAGAAAACTGGCGTGAGATGTATGAGTTTGAAATGAATGCACAGAGGGATCGTAGTCGAACGGCTGGTAAGGGCGTATTCAAGGGTGGGCTAGCTGACCATTCAGCCGAAACAACTAGGTTACACACAGCACACCACTTGTTGCTCAGGGCATTAAAGGATGTTTTGGGCGACCAAGTAGTTCAGCGTGGTAGTAATATAACCGCCGAGCGTCTGAGAATTGATTTTAATCACCCGGAAAAAGTTCAGCGTGATGTGTTGGATAAAATAGAAGAGATTGTTAATCAAAAGATTAATGAAGATTTGCCTGTGATTCGGAGTGAGATGGACCGCGCGCAAGCCGAACAACTGAATGCCGAACGTGAATTTGGAGCTAAATACCCTGATAAAGTATCGGTTTATTCGGTTGGTCCAGAGGGCGCTACAGATGATGACCCTAAACATGAACAGGCTTATAGTATAGAATTTTGTGGTGGGCCGCATGTGGGTCATACTGCCGAGCTGGCAACAGATGGTAAGCGGTTTGTGATCACCAAAGAAGAAGCTTCGTCTGCTGGTGTTCGGCGAATAAAAGCTGTTCTGAAGTAGCTCTCAGAGGGTTTTCATAACTATAAGTGTTAATGATATAATAGAAACTGCTTATGATAAGTAAAATAAAGAAGTATAAGACACTAGCGGCTGACAAAGTTCAGTCACTTAAATCGTCTAGATCATCTAGTGACGAAAAATACTTGGTGGCGCTAGATATTGGTACAGAGTTTGTAAAAGCTTTGATTGCTAAAGTGGATGGCTCTAAGCTGGATGTGACTGGCGTAGGGCGAGTCCACCAAAAGCTGACCGATATGCAGGCTGGGGCAATCGCCGATATTGCTGGCGTAGTCAATAATTGTAACGAAGCGCTGGGCCAGGCCGAAGAACAGGCTGGTATAAGCGTCCGAACGGCGATTGTTGGTATCGCTGGGGAGCTGGTAAAAGGTACGACTACTACTGTACGCTGTACGCGTAAGGAGCCAAATATTGAGATTGATATTGAGGAAATGCAATATATAGTTAGATTGGTCCAGGATCGCGCATCGGAAATCGCTAAAAAGAACCTAACCTTAGAAATGGGTGGTAAGGCGCCGGATATTCGATTGGTCAACAGCGCATTGGTTAATATAACGATTGATGGGTATATAGTTACTAATCCGATTGGTTTTAAGGGGCGTGATATAGTTGTACAACTTTATACGGCGTTTGCGCCTATGATACATATTTCGGCTTTGGAGCGAGTAGCTAAGGAACTAGACCTAGACCTGTTAGCTGTAGCGGCTGAGCCGTTTGCGGTAGCTAGGTCAGTGATTGGTGATGACCCAAATGCCAGTATGAGTGCTGTGCTGATGGATCTTGGTGGTGGTACAACCGATATCGCAGTGGTTAATGAAGGCGGTGTGCAAGGCACCAAGATGTTTGGTATTGGCGGCCGAGCTTTTACTAAATCTATTGAGCGTGAGCTAGGGGTTGATTTTGAGGCGGCTGAGAAATACAAACTGGGCGAGACAGAAGGTGAGCTGAATGCTAAGCGCAATGATCAGGTTCAGTCTGCGCTAGACAGAACGTCTGATGTTTGGATATCAGGGGTAGAACTAGCGCTAAGTGAGTTTAATGATCTAGATAATATTCCACACCAAATATTGCTTTGCGGTGGCGGTGCCGGGCTGGAAAATATCCATCACGCTCTGAATGAAACTAACTGGTATAAGGATCTGCCATTTACGCGCAAACCAAATATCGCTTTTATAACACCTGACCAGGTGGTTGGTATAAGCGACAGTAGTGGTAATGTGTCTGACCATACCTATATTACGGCTATGGGTTTGTTGCGCGTTGGACTTGATACGATTAATCAAACAAATAGCGATGACAAAGCGGGATTAAAAGGAAAATTTGATAAACTATTAAGAGTTTAGTTATGAGTGTGCAGTCAAAATCAGCTAAAAAGACTATATATATAGACCCCGAAGATGAAATCACGGCGGTAATTGATAAAGTTTCGTCTGCCGATCAGTCAATTATTGCGTTAGTGATACCTAAGCGAGCGCCAGTCTTTTCGTCAATTGTTAATATGAAGTTGCTCAAGCGAGCTGCTAGCCAGAATGGTAAAAATTTGGTACTTGTTACCTCGGCCCCGGCTATTTTGCCATTAGCTGGTGCTGTGGGACTACATGTAGCTTCTAATCCTAATGCCAAACCATATATTCCAGAAGACCCTAGCAAGCTAAGTGTTTCTGACGGTGAATCAGGTACTGAGGAAACGATCAAAATTGACAATAGTAGCGCTAGTAAAGGTTCGTCTTCTGGTAGTGATAAAAAGAAGTCGTCTGACAATAAAACCGCTAAAGCCGAATCGCAAACCGACGAACCGGCTATAGAAACCCCCGAAGTTAAACCCGAAAAAGCCAAAAAACAGAAAAAACCAAAAGTACCCAACTTCAATCGCTTTAGAAAAATGATGATTGTTGGCGCTATAGTTCTAGCAGCTTTGATTAGCGGTTTGGTGTGGGCGATATTTTATGCGCCAAGGGCTACCGTTGCACTAAATGCCGAAACAACTGTCAAAGCACTAAACTTTAATGTTGATGCCGATACTTCTGTTCAGGAAGTCGATACCGAAAACTCGGTTTTGCCAGCTGTGATGAAGGAAATAAAGAAAACTGAAACTGCTAAAGTCGCAGCTAGTGGCCAAAGGGACAAAGGCAATAAAGCTTCGGGCTCGGTTACTATGCGAAATTGTAGTGATAATGATGTGGTTATCCCAGCTGGTACAGGTGTAAGTGCTAATAATCTAACATTTATTACCCAGAGTGCAGTTTCTTTGGGGGCTGGTGATTTTACTAGTAGTGGCCAGTGCAAGCCTTCTTCGCCATCCAAAGAAGTAGATGTTATTGCCCAAGAAGCTGGCGACAAATACAACATAAGTAGTCGCTCATTTACCGTTAGTGGTGCATCTGGCATTCGGGCTACAGGCTCGGATATGACTGGTGGCACCAGCCAAATTGTAAAAGTAGTAACTAGTGGTGATATAGAATCTGCCAAGCGGCAGATTACTGACCAGCAAAACGGTGTAGCTGACCAAATAGCTGGCGAATTGTCAGCCCAGGATATGATTGTTCTGAAGGATACTTTTGTGGTAACTAACGGCGAATTTTCGGCTACGCCAAGCGCTGATAGCGAGGCAAATGAAGCCGTAGTGACCGTTAATGCTACTTATTCTATGTTGGGTATAAAAAAATCTGATTTACGTCAGATCGTTGAGGCGCAGGCTTATAAAAATGGTGTAGATAAAGATCGTCAGTCTATTATCAAAGATGGCATTGATGGTGCAGTTTACAAGATTGGTGCTACTACCAAAACTTCTACCAGTATCAATGTGTCTGTAAATGTCGAAGCTGGTCCACAGTTAGACCATCAGCGCATAAAAGACGAAATAAAAGGCAAAAAATCAGGTGAGGCCGAGCAGATAATGCTAAAATGGCCAGGTATTAAGGAAGCTAGAGTAGAGACTAGTCCGTTCTGGAATAGTAAAATACCAGGTAATACAAACAGGATTACAATTACAGTTAATGGCACAGACCAATCAGATCAAAATGACCAAACCCCATGATCAAAATGGTGATATATTAGCCTTGGATTATGGCGATGCCCGTGTGGGCGTAGCTAGGGCTAGTTTGATCGCGCGTTTGCCGGAGCCTTTGCCGATTATTATTAATGACAATCAGCTATTTGATAATATCAAGGAGTTAGTGGCTAGTAATAATGTTAGCTTGATAGTCGTGGGCCTGCCCTATAATAGCTATGGGCAGTCAACTTCTCAGACTGATAAGATACGAAAATTTGCTGACGAGTTAGCGCTTAAAACAGGGCTAATGGTAGAGTTTGCTGATGAATCGCTGACATCCGTTGACGCTGATACTTTCTTGCACAGCCAAAAAACGTTAAAATATGACCAAGATTCGATAGCAGCTTGCTATATATTAGAAGAGTATTTTCGGCAAAATAAAAATTAAATGTTAGGATAAGGGTATGGGGAATAATTATCACAAGAGGTCACAAAATAGGTTCTTGAAGTTTGTATTGTATTTTTTAGTGACAGTTATTTTGTTTAGTGTAGTTGGAGTATTTTTCCTAAAAAGGAGTTATGATCGTAATCTTTTGCCAGTTAGTAATGTTTCGCGCAAAGTTCCGATTACGGTTAAGCAGGGCGAAACTACTTCGCAAATAGCTACCGATTTAAAATCTAATAATTTAATCAGGAGTACATGGGCGTTTGAAGTTTATATGCGCATAAATAGGAGTAGTAGCACCATACAGGCTGGTACTTATGCCGTAAACCAAAACCAATCAGTCCCAGAAATCGTTAAAATGTTTACAAATGGTGAAGTTTCTACAGAGTATATTACAATTTTGCCTGGCAAGACTCTGGAACAAATAAAAAATAGCTTTATAGAAAGTGGTTATAGCTCTAGTGAGGTGGTGGCTGCTCTGGACCCATCGCAGTACGCTGGTCATCCGGCATTATCTGAAAAACCAGCCGATGCTAGTCTGGAAGGTTATTTGTATCCAGAAACCTTCCAGAAGACAGCTAGTACTAGTCTAAAAGATGTAGTAAAAATGTCTCTGGATGAAATGAATAAACATTTAACAGATGAGATCAAGGCCGGATTTAAGCGCCAAAATCTGACAGTTCACCAGGCTTTAACTTTGGCTTCTATAGTCCAAAATGAGGTTCATGAACCAAATGATAGTGCTCAAGTAGCTCAAGTTTTCTTAAAGAGATTGTCTATTGGCATGAAGTTAGAATCAAATGCTACAGATAAATATGCTGAAGCTAATCCAGAGTATGATACTTATAGTATCCCAGGATTACCGCCAGGCCCGATTAGTAACATGCTTGATGTGTCTATTAGGGCGGTAGCCTTCCCGGCTAGCACTGATTGGCTGTTCTTTGTGTCGGGTGATGATGACAAGACGTATTTTTCAAAGACATCAGAAGAGCATACAGAGCTAGTTCGCCAGCATTGTCAGCAAAAATGTACACCGCACTAACAGGGGTGGCGCTAGATTTTATGATTTTACAAGCTAACAGGGGTAGGGAATATTTACTACCCCTGTTATTGCTAGGGTTATAAGTACTTGATTCATATTTCAAAAATTGGTAAAATAAGCATTACAGTATCAAAACATTTATTAGTCAAATATCTGTACTTTGATGTTGTCCTGAATAAGCATAGTAAATTAGTTCTTTTATTAAATATTAAATAAACGTGCTTGGACAGGTGCAGTTTGCAGAGTCTGCAAACAGGAGAGCTTTATTCGTAACTTAGGCACAATTGCTGGTTCGGCGGCCAAGGCCAAACAGATCGGTAATTTAAGAAAAAGGTCTTCACGGACCAAGATTCTGAAACTTAAGAGTAGGACTCGCCGTCGTCTTATTAGGTATTCGATTTTAACAGCCAACCTTGCTTTAGTAGCAGTTGTTGGCTTATTTTTTGTAGGTATTAATCGTACATCTGGCGCTGGAGCCAGTATGTCTCAGAGCCAATCAGTCCTTACTCAACAAACCCAAGAGGTCAGACTGCTTGATAGTCTGTCATCGGCTGACGTAGCGGTTCATATTGCTAGGATAACCGGGATGGCCGAATCTACAGCTGTGGTTAATAAGGCTGACACGGTTAGTGCTCAGCTAGCTATAGCTTCTAGTGAAGACAGTGTAGTGGCTAAGCCTCAAATTGTTGGTGCTGGTCTGAAGTCTAAAAAAGACATCAAACGCTATACGACTGTTGAAGGCGATACTATAGCGTCATTGTCTAATAAATTTGGAATTAACCAGGATACTATTAGGGTATCGAACAATTTAGCTGGTGATGCTTTGACGCCTGGCAAGGAATTATTAATTAGTCCAATAAATGGCATCGTCTATGTTGTTAAAGATGGCGATACACCAAATTCACTAGCTAGTAAATATAATGCTAGCGCTCAGAATATAATTATCTTTAATGACGCCGAGTCAACTGGCCAGCTTATAGTCGGTGACACAATTGTGATTCCTGATGGTGTTGCTCCATCTGTGCCTGTAGTGGCCACTTCATCTAGATCAGTAGCTGGATCATATTCGGCTGGGTTTGCTTTTGGTACATCTGCAATATATAGCGCCAACGGTTATGACTTTGGTTGGTGTACTTGGCACGCTGCTAATCGTCGTAAAGAAATTGGTCGTCCAATTCCAAGTAATTTAGGCAATGCCATTTCTTGGCTGCCAGTAGCTAGAGGTGCTGGTTTGCCAACTGGTAATGTTCCTCAGCCAGGTGCTGTAGTTTATCATAAAAATATTGGTGGACTGGGACATGTGGCATTTGTAGAAAATGTTTACGAAGATGGTAGTGCGCTATTCTCTGATATGAACTATCCGATTTGGGGCAAAGTCACGTATCGTACTGTTCCGGCATCCGAGATGGGTAATTACGCCTTTATTTATTAAACAGGCGCTCATCTGTTAAACTAGTTATATATGTTTGTAGATAAGGTACAGGTTTTTGTTAAGGCTGGCAATGGTGGTAATGGTGCAGTTAGTTTTAGGCATGAGAAGTTTATAGATAAAGGTGGTCCTGACGGCGGTGACGGCGGTGACGGCGGTGACATAATTATTGTGGGTAGTAATCGCACGAATACTTTGGCTAATTTTCGCTACCAGAAGGAAATAAAAGCCAAAGATGGTGGTCCAGGTTCTAAGCGTAAACGTCATGGCAAATCAGCCCCAGATCTACGGGTGATGGTGCCAGTTGGGACTGTTGTGTCTGACGATAACGATCAGCAGATAGCTGACATTACTAGCGAGAACCAGGAAGTAGTGATTGCTTTTGGCGGCAAAGGTGGTTTTGGTAATGCTCATTTTACATCTAGTCGTCGGCAAACTCCACGAGTAGCCGAAAAAGGTGCTCCAGGTGATGAATTTATGGTGACTATGGAGTTAAAGATGATTGCCGAAGTTGGTCTGGTTGGTTTGCCAAACGCTGGTAAATCAACACTTTTATCCAGAATATCAGCCGCCAAGCCAGAGATAGCTAATTACCCATTTACTACTATTAGACCGAACCTAGGTATGGCCCAAGTTAGTGATGAGAGATCGGTACTTATAGCTGATATCCCAGGTTTGATAGAGGGTGCATCAGAAGGCAAGGGATTGGGTGATGAATTCTTGCGCCACGTAGAGCGGACCAAAGTTTTAGTGCATTTGATTGACGCTTACAATGATGATGTGAGTGATGCTTATAAAATTATCCGTAAAGAATTGGCTGATTATAAAACTGATTTATCTGCCAAGCCAGAAGTAATTGTTATTACTAAGACAGAAAATCTTGATCAAGAAATTATAGATGACATAGTAAATCGTCTAAAGAAACAAGCTGGCAAAAGCGCCAAGATTATGGCTATTTCATCACGCAGCGGACAGGGTCTAAAAGAATTACTTTATGAAGTAGCTAGCCAAGCTGACAAGCAAAAAATCGCTGAAAGCTTAAAAGAAGAGCCAGAAGAAACTATTCCAACTATAACTTTACCAAAGACTGACAAGGAATGGACGGTAGAAGTAGGTGATGGATATTTTGTGGTCAAGGGTAGTAAGATTGAAAGGTTTGCTGTTCAGACAAATTATGAAGGCTATGCTGGTGTAGAACGACTGCGTGATATTATGCGCAAGATGGGTATTATACACGAGCTTGAGAGGCGAGGCATAGAACCTGGCCAGCTGGTGTACTTTGGCAATGCCAAAAAACAGCATATAGAGTATTAATCATGTTAACTTGATCCCCGTATAGGTTATAATTATTAGTAGTGAATTCATTCTTTTTTTATGATTTAGAAACATCTGGGATTAGCCCGAGGTCTGACCGTATCATGCAGTTTGCTGGTCAGAGGACGGACGAACAGCTAAAGCCCATAGGCGAGCCTTATAATTTCTTGATTAAATTATCTGGCGATGTTTTGCCAGACCCAGGGGCTATTTTGGTAACTGGCATAACACCACAAATGACACTAGCAGATGGCATAACCGAGGCTGAGTTTTTTAAGATTTTTATGAACGATATAGCTGTGGCTGGTACTACTTTTGTTGGCTTTAATAATATTCGATTTGATGATGAATTTATGCGTTATGGTTTGTATCGCAACTTTTATGATCCTTATCAGTGGCAGTGGAAAGACGGTTGCAGTCGGTGGGATATACTGGATATCGTTAGATTGACTCGTGCCCTACGGCCGGGTGATATAAAATGGCCGTTTGCACCAGATGGCAAGCCAACCAATCGCCTAGAGCTTCTGACTAGCCTAAATAATATTGATCATAATTCAGCCCATGATGCCCTAAGTGATGTAAATGCTACAATAGCTGTGGCCAAGATGATAAGAGATGAACAACCTAAGTTGTTTGACTATCTATATGGCCTGAGGTCTAAAAGAGACGTAGAACGATTTGTGGGAGCAAATCCAAAATTTGTTTATGTGAGTGGGCGTTATGATAATGATAATCAAAAAATGACTGTAGTAGCACCCTTGGGTAGTGATAGTAAAAACCAAGGTGCTTATGTGTATGATCTAAGGGTCAACCCTGATAAATATCTAAAGATGAGTCCTGAGCAACTGGCTAAAGAGTGGCAGCCAGAAGATCGTAGTCAGGCAGAATATTTTCCGGTCAAGGTTATGGCTTTTAATAAATGCCCGAGCATAGCACCAATGGGTGTTTTAAATAATGATGCCGATGCCCAAAAAAGACTTAATATTGATATGGGCGAGATTGACGACAATCTAACTAAATTAGCTAAGGCTGAAGGTTTCTATCAGTCTGTAGTGAAAGCTCAGGAGATTACAAATAGGAAATACCAGACAGAAATGATAACCGATGAGTTTAATGTTGATAGTGCTTTATATGACTCATTTATTGGTGATGCCGACAGGAAAGTATCTTGGGAAATTACCAAAAGTTCACCCAATAATCTAGCTAGCTACGAAGACAAACTCAAGGATCCGCGTCTAAAAATTTTGTTACCGCTGTATAAAGCTCGTAATTATTATAAAGATCTTTCGCCTGACGAGTTAGCTAATTGGGAAAGATATTGTAGCATTAAACTAAAAAATACACTGTCTAAATTTAGTGAGCAGTTTAACTACGCGTCCAATAGGCAGGGTTTGTCGTCTAACGACCAGTATTTACTAGAAGAAGTTAAGCTTTATGCCGAAAGCTTAATCAGCGATTAGTATGGTTTTATAAAGCGATGCTTAGGATTTCTTCTTGATGTATACGCTGTCTCTTGGTCTTAGTCGGTATAGCTACTCGGATAATTATTAGTAGTACAGCCAAAATTATGGCTAGGAACACCATAAAAGTACTAAATTGAATGTAATAATTTGTGCCTGGGATCTGTCCCAAAACAATAAATTGTGTCATGTTTGCCACCTTCAGCGATTAGATTTAATGGCATTGTATAACAAAATTGCTATATAATCAATAATAATTTATTAATGCTTACGTTTAAATAGTTTGCTTAAGTGTTTTTTGGCTCTTCCAAAACGCTTTTTGTTAACAAAAAATATAACTAGACTTAGAGTAATTAAGCCAACACATGAATCCCGCAGTATGCCATCGGGCAAGTGTAATAGTAGTAGGATTCCGACGGTTAATAAACAGATGGCCAAGATATCTAATAGCCAAGACACGGTTCGCGACGAATATATATACTTTTCGGCAATGTCTTCACCTTTGTCTCTAATCTCGTGCAAGATTTTTTGGGCCCAAGCATAGTTATTGGATAGTATACCCAGTCCTGCAAAAAATATAATAATTCCGCCCGGCCCAGGCAGTATTCCTACAAATGGCGACAAAATAATTAGACCAAATCCGAGTAAGTCTATAATTATTCTTTTTGCTATACCATGGACTTTCTTCACTAGTCCCAATCATAACACATCAGCCCTAATAACCGCTGACAGTTGCCCTAGTTAGAAACTAAAAGTATTATTAGGAGTGTCATGAAGATAATACTAGCCTCTACTTCGCCTAGGCGTATCCAAATGATGAAGTGGTTGAGGATTACTTTTAATGCTGTTAGCCCAGAAGTTGACGAAATGCTTATTAGGCATTCGTCCCCGAGGGAACTAACTCGTCTACTTGCTGAGGCTAAAGCTGTGGCACTGCAGAGTAATTACAAAGATGCAGTTATTATAGGCTCTGACGCTGTAGTGAGTTTTAAAGGTAATATACTTGAGAAGCCTAACAGTAAAGAAGAGCAACGCAAGATGATTAATTTACAAAAGGGTAAGGAGGCTGAAGTTTATTCGTCAGTCTGTGTTATTAATACGACTACTGGTAAAAAGATTATCAAAACCAAAGTTACTCCCTATAAAATGGCTACACCTACTGATAAACGAATTGAAGACTATATAGAGTCTGGTAGTGGTATGGACAAAGCTGGTGGTTACGGACAACAAGATGAGGGCGGGTTGTTCGTTGATAGTATTAATGGATGCTACACAAATGCCATTGGTTTTCCGCTGTGTGAGGTTGCAGAATTGCTAGAAAAGGCAGGAGTAAATATTAATACGGATATCAAGAGTGTAGTAATGAGAAATATCGGAAAAGAGTGTTAGAAAATGAACTTATCTCTGGTAAATTAAAGAAGTTTTGTGACGTGAAACTTTTCAAAATATTGACTATTACGCTAATTGATAGTATTCTTCAAGAATATTAAATCACCTAAAACCATATGAGTATTCGCTTTTGTTAACTGTCATACTTTAAGATTGGTTATTGTCTGTCTGATGTTTTAATTTAAATAATTAAGACCTCTTTCAGCCTATTAGTTAGTTGTTATAAATAGTTATTGTACTAAGGATTTTAGTAGAAGTCAGAAAATATACCCGGACCCACTGACTAGTTTTGGTGGTTGGGCGGTCCAACCGTAGCTCACGCACTACTGATAAAAATCTGATTTTCTGGTATAATTGTAGGCTGTGAGTGACTATATAAGTATTAAAGGTGCCAGGGAGCACAATTTAAAGAACGTATCTGTTGAGATACCTAGAAATAAGCTGGTAGTGATTACTGGCTTGTCTGGTTCTGGTAAATCGTCACTAGCTTTTGACACTATTTATGCTGAGGGTCAGCGTCGTTATGTAGAAAGCCTGAGTGCTTATGCACGGCAATTCTTGGGACTTATGGAAAAGCCTGATGTGGACCAGATTGATGGCCTAAGTCCGGCAATTAGTATTGATCAGAAGTCTACATCACGCAATCCGCGTAGTACCGTAGCCACAGTTACAGAGATTTATGATTATTTGAGGTTGTTGTATGCCCGAGTTGGAGTGCCGCATTGTTATATTTGTGGCAAAAAAGTGGCTCGTCAGACCCAAACCATGATAACCGACCAGATTAATGAAACCTATCCTAATAAAAAATTGATGATTATGGCACCGGTGGTAATCGCTAAAAAAGGTCAGTTTGAGCATATTCCAGAACAGTTTAGGAGACTAGGGTATGCCAGGGCTAGGGTTGATGGTGTGATTTATGCTTTGGACGAATGGCCGGAGTTGGACAAGAATCATAAACATAGTATAGAGATTGTAGTAGACAGGCTGGTTAACGACAAGGACAGTCAGGGTCGTTTAAGCCAGAGCGTTGAACAAGCGCTAGGTCTAGCTGATGGTAAATTGGTAGTTGTATCGGCTGATGACGAGACAGAGCAAAGAATTAGTTTGCAGTTTGCTTGCGATGATCATCCAGAGATCGTTATTCCTGATCTAGAGCCACGGACTTTTAGTTTTAATAGTCCTTTTGGTGCCTGTATAACTTGTACAGGTTTGGGCAGTCGGCTGGAAGTGGATCCTGAGCTGGTTATTCCTAATGGTCGGCTAACTATTGCTGAAGGTGCAATTAGACCGTTTAACAGAGTAAATTCCGATGCTTGGTATATGAAGAAAATGCAGGCTGTGGCTGACAGATACGGTTTTAGTTTGCATGTACCGACTGGCGAACTAAAAGCTGATTCGCTGGATAAGATTTTATATGGTACAGGCGAGGAAGTTTATCAAATTCGTCTAGGTAACGGCCGAGTTTTTGATAGCACATACGAAGGTGTTATACCTAATCTGGAGCGTCGCTGGAAGGAAACTGACAGTGATTTTATGCGCCGCGACATAGAACGTTTTATGCAAGAAAGGCCTTGTCATGCTTGCAAAGGCCGACGTTTGAAACCAGAAGTGCTAGCCATAACTATAAATGGTCAGTCAATTATGGATGCCTGTGAATTGTCTATCAATGAGGCTATAAAGTTTTTTGAGGCACTAAAGCTTTCCGACAATGAGCAGAAGATTGCTCACCAGATATTAAAAGAAATTAATGCTCGCCTGAAATTCCTAAAAGACGTTGGGCTACATTATCTAAATTTGCTTAGAAGTGCTGTTAGCCTGTCTGGTGGCGAGGCACAGAGAATTCGATTAGCAACTCAGATTGGCTCAGGTTTGCAGGGGGTTCTGTATGTTTTGGACGAGCCTAGCATAGGCCTACATCAGCGTGATAATGAGAAATTGATCAGTACACTAAAGCATTTGCGTGATTTAGGTAATACGGTACTGGTCGTTGAGCATGACGAAGAAACGATCCGAGTATCGGATTATGTGTTAGACGTGGGGCCGGGGGCCGGGATTCATGGAGGGACTATAGTAGCTGAAGGCACGCCTACTCAGGTTGAAAAAAATCCAAAAAGTGTAACCGGCCAGTATTTAAGTGGCAAGAAATCAATTGCTGTTCCAGTCAAGCGTCGTCAGGGGAATGGCAAAAAACTAACAATAGTCGGTGCCCAGGAAAATAACCTAAAAAATATTACAGTTGACATCCCTTTGGGCGAACTCGTGGTTGTTAGTGGTGTTTCGGGCTCAGGTAAGTCTAGTTTAATAAATGATATTTTATCTAAAGAGCTGCTAGCAAGATTAATGCGGGCACATACAAATCCAGGTCGTCATGACGAAGTTCGTGGCATAAAAGAACTAGATAAAGTTATTGTTATAGATCAGTCACCAATTGGTCGCACGCCGAGATCTAATCCGGCGACTTATACTGGATTATTTACGCCAATTCGTGAGCTATTTGCTGGTTTGCCAGAGGCTAAGATTCGCGGTTATACTCCGGGGCGATTTAGTTTTAATGTGCGTGGTGGACGTTGCGAGAACTGCCAGGGTGATGGAATTATAAAGATAGAGATGCACTTTTTGCCCGATGTTTATATAGCCTGTGATGAATGTGCTGGTAAACGTTATAACCGCGAGGCACTTGAGATACGCTACAAAGGCAAGAGTATCAGTGATGTTTTGAGCATGACCTGCGACCAAGCGTTGGAATTCTTTGAGAATATACCAGGTATTGCCCGCAAACTTCAGATTTTGGTAGATGTGGGCTTGGGTTATATAAGCTTGGGCCAATCAGCAACTACGCTGTCTGGTGGCGAAGCTCAACGTATAAAACTAGCTACTGAGCTGTCTAGGCGCCCGACTGGTCGTACACTGTATGTTTTGGACGAGCCAACTACGGGGCTTCATATAGCCGATGTTGATAAACTTCTTAGTGTCCTGCACAAACTAGTTGATACAGGCAATAGTATGATTGTAATTGAGCATAATCTAGATGTTATTAAATCAGCTGATCATATAATTGATATGGGTCCAGAAGGTGGCTCTGGTGGAGGTCAAGTAGTGGCCGAAGGTACACCAGAACAGGTTGCTAAGAGTCATGGTAGTCATACCGGCAGATACTTGAAAGAGGTTTTGAAATAATGAAACCTGAACGACTAGAACAAGCTCCTCAAGTGCCTGAATATTTAGATCCTAAAAAGGTCTTGGTCCGACAGTTAGAAACTAGGTTGGACCAAACGGAGGATCAACTACTAGAAGTCTTGTTAACTCCTGGGCATAGTATGGATGAAGAAAATAAAGCTTCTTTAGAATTTGGACTAAACTATTATGTGTATTGGAAGACCGTAAATGATTATCGTTCAGATCATGCTCTTGAGTGGTTAAAAGATGCTAGATCAGAAATTGGTCGTTATGTAGCTGCTAAGCCAAGGGATTCCCATGCTGAAGTACTAAGGGACACAATATTTTTTATGCCAGCGCCGAAGAATCCAAAGAATAAAATAATTCTCAGTACTCATTATTCTAAGGAATACGCCGATATCGATATTAACCGTTATATACTTGGCCATGTTCGTGATGCTAGAAAGCGCGCAGTGGGGCCAATCGGTCAAGCTTATTTAGATGGCCAAATTACCATTAAATCTTAAGAAGATTTAGATTTATTAAACATATTTTTGATTTTCTTTAGGATTAATTGCCTAGACTCGGTATTGCCGAGTACATGGTAAATAGCTGGCGCAAAGCTTAATATCATTACTGCAATGACTATTGGGAAGATGTAGCTATCTAGATTAGGGATTTTACTACCAAAGTAATACCCTATCAGTGTTACGCTTGCTCCCCATAAGATCGCGCCGGCAATATTATAAAACGTAAAAGTTCGCATATTCATCTTGCCGACTCCGGCTACAACTGGTGCAAAAGTACGAACTATTGGTATAAATCTGGCAAACATTATAGTTTTGCCGCCATGTTTTTCATAAAAATCCTCAGATTTTTGTATATACTCTTGCTTGAATAGTATACCATCCTGTTTTTTAAAGACTTTGGGGCCATATTTTTGGCCTATGTAGTATCCGGCTTGGGCGCCTAATATAGCGGAGATAATGATTGTCAAAATAGCTGCAGTTAGGGATAGATCGCCTTTGGCAGCAATGACACCAGTTAGTAATAACAATGTGTCGCCCGGAAAGAAAAACCCAAACAGTAATCCGCATTCTGCAAATACTATAAAGGCTATCAAGATTAAGCCACCGGCAACTATCTTCTCTGGACTAACTATATCCAAGGCCGCAAAATATAAAAAATCTAAAATCACTAGAGTTTATTATAGCACTTCGCGGCTTCTAAATATCTAGCGATTATCTCATTTGTGCTCAAAATGTTATAATATAACTACAAAAGTAAACAGTAGTGAGGGAATTATGACTGAAGGATTGAAGTTAAAAGCCAAAAAGCGTGATCTTAACAAAGATAAAAGTAGCCATTTGCGCAAGCTAGGTAATATGCCGGCCGTTATTCATGATCATGGTAAAGATTCGCATCATATTGTGATTGATGAGGCTGAATTAAAGAAGATTTATGCTGATGCTGGCAAGCACTCTACTATTGAGCTTGATGTAGATAGTAAAAAATTTACAACTTTAATAAAAGAGGTGACTTATAAGCCGGCAACTACCAAAGCTTATCATGTGGTTTTTCAGTCCGTTAAGGCTAATGAAAAAGTTACAGCCGAAGTTCCAATTCATATGAGCGAAGATATCCCGGCCGAGAAGGCTAGTTTGTTAGTTGTGACTGGCATAGACCACGTTGAAGTTGAGGCTCTGCCAAAAGATTTGATTGATTTTTTGAGTGTGGACGCATCGGCTCTAGCCGAGGCTGGCGATAAAATAACAGTTGCTGATATTAAAGTACCATCGGGCGTGGTTATCAAGACTGACCCAGAGGCAGTTATAGCTCATGTAGAAATTCCAAAAGACCAGATTGCTGAAGCTGATGCTGCGGCTGCTGAGCTGGCTAGCGATAGCGGTAAACCAGTTGCCGAAGAAAATTCAGATGATGAAGCATCACCTGAAGAATCTAAGGCTGAATAACGCCTCCAGAGGGTTATTCTTCTAGAAATCCACCTGATTGATGTGTCCAGAGATTAGAATAGATATTCTTATTTGCTAGTAGTTGTTTATGATTGCCATCTTCAGCTATCACGCCGTTACTAAGTACTATTATTCGGTCCATGTTTTGGATTGTGCTTAGACGATGGGCGATGACAATTGTTGTACGGCCTTTCATTAGTTCCTTTAGAGCCTTAAAATTCAAGACCCTTTAGATTAATAATTTTGGCTGGACAGGCAAGCTTCTGACGATGTTTTCGAAATGTCCAATATTTTCTTGAGTGATAAGCAATCTTGGAGCTAAAAACTGCCCATTATCCAAGGCTGCATCACACGTGTAGATGCGACGGTATATGCTCTGTATGGATTGGTAGATAACCTCCTGATTATAGAGCCCATAGGGTAAGACGAAAAATGCGGGTAGTCGGCCTGTGATGGAATTAAGGTATTTTCCAGACTCGACAAGCTGATATTTAACTTCTTGAGTAGACAATGTATTATTTTTACCATATGGCATACCTCTATAAATACCATCCTCCGGCGCTGGCTCGAGTGCTCCATCTTTGAATATAGCGAGTGCTGCATGAGAAACGCCGTGGGAGTCAATGGAGAATCCTTTTCTTGAAAGCAGTACGATATCTGTTTCTGTGAGTCTATTCGGCTTACCAATATAGTTGGTAATGATTGCCAGATGTATATTCTCGTTACTAACACCGAATTCGATGTCCTCTACTG
>CAZSRV010000001.1:59742-65429 GCA_964609815.1 uncultured Candidatus Saccharibacteria bacterium
ATGATTGCCAGATGTATATTCTCGTTACTAACACCGAATTCGATGTCCTCTACTGCATCAAGTGAAGATTTATATCCATCATCAAAAAATATATGGTACGAATTGATAACTTTTTTTGCCCGTAGTCCCTGTAACGAATCAGCGATATTATTAACTTGCTGACGGGTTATATCATAAATCGTTTTTATTTCCGGGGTACTTCTTACTACATCATGCAAGCATATGTTTACTGACTTAGATAACATTAACAAATCTTTCCAGCTCTTGCTTTAAAGTTTTGGAGCTATCTATCATTATACGATCAAATCTGAGTTTCTTATATTTACCACTTTTGTCAGGAGAGTCATCAAGGAGTATGGCGTCAGCATAATTCCAACCATTCTTTGTTAGATATTCATCAAAGAAGAGTATTCTGTCAGCAGGCTGACTATCGTCTTTTAGATGGCCAATGTCATAAGAGTTCAGTATATCATCAAATATTTTATTAAGCTTCATGGCAGGAACCGTGAAGCGAGAAAAAATGTCCATGTTGTCTGTCGCTATAACGACCCTGATGTTACGTTTTTTGATTTTTTTAATGATTTTCTCAGTAGTATTGACACTGTAACTCATCTTTTCACAACTTTGACGTAATTCTTCAAGTATAAGTTCACTACTGATGTTGGTGTCTCGGCCCATTCGTTCGACAACGTCATAGACAGATAGATCACCTCTCATCCACTGATTGATAATAGCTTGATTATCAACAAACAGCCATTTTTCAATTGCTGACAAGTACTTATGGTTTGGATGATCCTCATCTTGTAAATGTTCCCAGAATAAGCTATATGATAGGGTTTTATTCCAGTCTATAAAGAGTACTTTTTTCGTCATATTTTCTCCTTTAGAAAAGTATTAAAATAAAAATCGTGTTTTTTCTTAAATATATCATCCTTTTCGTCCCGGGGTACATTAATGTGCCTATCTTCTATATGAATTGCGCCTCCAATAAGACAAGGTATCACGACGTTATTGCGTTCAGCTACCATTTTAGTAATTGCAGATGTTTCTGTAAAACCATAACCCGTAAAACGAGAGTCAAACGCCCCGACCGCATCAATCTCTTCTTTGATTACCGAAAAAGCGCCACCTAGAACCATATTTGGCAGCATCCATGCTCTGTGTTGACCCCTCCATTCCCTGAACTGTTCAGTCTCATCAACAAGTCGCATATGTTGACCAATGTACTGTTTATCATCTTCACAACCAACCCAGGTGGCGCCGTACGTACAATCTATTCTAAAATCATTTATACTTATATCTGATTTTGTCAAATAACTTCTTGTTATTTTTTCGGATTTTGTATTGGTAAACTCAAAAAATCCCACGCTGATTGCTCTCATGTTGCGCCGAAGAGACTCAAGATGCAGTTTTATGTGATTGATAATTAAATCTTCGTCTACTAGAACGTCACTATCTAAAAAAAGTATGATCTCTCCTTTTGCTATCGATAGGCCAGTGTTCCTAGCTTCGGTGCGCCCTCGGTTATCTTCAAAGACAATTGTGTTAATATTTTCAGGGTTGTTAATGTAGTTTGCTAGTGGTTTTTTAACCGATCCATCATCAACTACAATAATTTCACTTTCTCCAGGATACTTATTTGTGGCTTTTTCTAGAAAATACAGACAACGACTAAAATTTTTACCTGTCTCATAATATGGAATTACGACCGAAACCACTGGACAGTGGTTTGTTTTTAGAGGTGTGGCCAATACATCATATACATTGAATCCATAGTCGTTGTTGTGTTTGTCGAGTAGTTCCTTGCGAGTGGTCATATATTAATTATATATTCGCTTGGCGAAATTTATTAATTCTTCTGCAATAAATTGTGGGGATTTTGCATCAACATCAATTACTACAGAACTATCTTTGCCAGATAAAAAATCAGCATATTCTATAGACTTTTGCGCCATATGTAGTTGTGTTGCAAAAATAGCGAACTCACTTACTGCAGTTACACCCCTCTTTTTGACTCGATCTTCAAACCCTTGCTTGCTAGTCATTCTCAGAACGGCCGTACCGTCTGGCAAGTGAATCTTTCCTGCTTCGTATAGCTGAATAATTTTCGATATGGCATAGTCGCGTACTTCTGTGTGGATTTTCTCTTGTTCGCTCGTGTTTGCGTGAAGTATCTTCATATCCTCAAAGGTAATTAAAGAGACAGGACTTCTGTCCTCGAAGTTGATTATGTGTGGCATAATGAGTTCACTACGCTGTCTTTCGCGATCAAGTAACTCATTAATGATGTACTTGAACCCAGTGACACTACCGTCTAGTTCAGGGAAAGGTCCAAAAGTATCATATTCAGGAATTACACCATAACCCATTTCGGACAGCTCGTTCGCGACTGTAGTTTTACCTACATAGCTTGATCCTTCTATACCAATTAGCTTGCTCATGTTATTGTCTTTCGCTTTAGGGGCTTTGCGCCGCGTATACTTGCAACAAACCAGCGATATATAGATATCAATGGACCTACGGAATGAGTAAGCACATATGGAATACCGCCCAGTATCGCTATGTACGAATTACTACCACCATTATCTAAGGAGTTTCTTTTAGTTGTCACGACAAGTGCAGGGATTATCCAATATAGAACGAAAGAGACGGTCCAAAGCACGACATAAACCCAGCCCGCCATGATGCTTGCAATAAGGCTACCAAGGAGGACTGCACTGTGCATAAGCCATATTAGAAGTGAGCCGTATGCTTGAACTAGTAGCCACCACACTTCAAATTTAGATACGTATGATTTTTGACGAATCATACTCTTGCTATAATTCACAAATTCAAAAAATGGATTAAACCAAGTGGCCTTTTGAAGATATACATTGATTGTTTTATTCGGTGTTGATGCAAGCTCGAGTGATGGTATTGGGTATATAGGCTCACGTAAAGCACAGGCGCGTAATCCGTACGGTAAGTCTTCATTCAAGATGTCCTGAGGTAAGGGGTGTTTTATATAATAATCGCCACGCACAAATAAACCATGTCCCACACAATGTGCGATTCTACTGTTCTTTATGCTTTCAATCAGACCAGAGTCTTTTATTTTCTGTACTCTAGTTGATTGTTTAAGCAATCTTGGCATCTCATGGGTAAGTGTCCATAGTGTTTGATGTAGACCAGCGCCTTCTGCAATAGAATTGTTGCCAGCGTATTGGTATATTGCTGACTGCTGGAGTATGGTCGGTCGCTTATTGTCGGCATTCATCCTGTTCGTTATTATAGAATCTACAACCTTGAACACGCTGTTATCTATGTGTGAGTCCGCATTATAGATTACGAAATATGCTCCAGCTTTCTTTAACTCACGATGTAAAATATCTGCAACGAAATTGATTTGGTGAGCCATATATCCGTCTTTGTTAGGGTAATGTATAACATGAATTCTTCTGCGAGTAGCGTTGTCTTTGGTAGTGAGATATCTATCCACGACTGTTTTGGTTGTGGGTTTGTCTGGTAAAGATATTTCCTTTGCCGAAGTTGCTACGTAGATAGATATTAAATCACTGGGGTATGATTGATTAAGGAATGTTTCAATAGTTTCTACTATATTATCTTGTTCATTAAGCGCAGGGATACACACAAAAAAACGAGACCTGCTTCTGGAATCAGCGTTATGTTGCGCATGAAGCCAGCTGAGACTTTTGCGTAAATTATGAAGGTTTTGGATGGAGCGAACTATTATTGCTAGACATAGACTAATTGATAAGTACGCCCAAACACTCATGTACTTAATCCTTTATATATAAAAACTCAGCGTAACCAAGGCTAAGAGTAGTGGCGCTTTTCATAATTCTCATATTATAGCACGGATTATTAAATAAATCAAATATTTTTTATATTTTTTTACTGCTTGTCAATAGATCACCAAATTTCCCGGGCTAAAGTGACACTTTGTACACGTGGTGAGAATACTCGTATGCAAACGTATCAGTAAACTTACGATTGACTACTGGAATAGTACGGTTTTCGCCGACAACCTCAACACTAGTTCCATTGACGCCATCGGGCAGTGTAAATGTCTTGGAACCAGTAGTGTCAACAGTCCCAGACGTGCAAGTTGTGTTATTACAGCGCATACCAAGACTGGCGAAGATATAGGCTGATCCATTGTAGGTTTTAAGCATTGTATCTGTACCGTTGTTAAACGTAAAATAATTGTAGCTAAAGCCATTGACTGTTCGCGTGGCGTTGTAATACGACTGTGTGTTTAGCACCGGTGCCAGAGCCTTGACAGCGGCATTAATAGCTTTGACTTTGGTATGAACGTTTGAACATTCAACAATTGAGTAGTTGTTGGTACAGCTACCAGTGGTAGCGTTGTTGTGCTGGAAGTAAGCGATACCACGCGCCTCGTGGATGATCGCCGACCAAACAGCTCCTTCTATTTGGTCAGGCTGGATAGCTGCTTTAGGATCAGAGTCTCCCAAGTAGGGTCTAGCTGTTTCTACAAAAGTCCATATTGGGCGCAGACTGTTTTGGTTTTGGAAGCGCTTCATTTGGTCGGCTTGCCAACCATACGAGTAAGCCCGTGCTACCGGCACACTGTTTGGCCAGTCGGGCGCATCATGCCAGCCGTCAATAATCCCAGCTACATCTGTACTGGTGTAGGTGTATTTGTCGGCACTGGCCGAGTCCATCAACTGAACATGTTGGTCCATGGTCGTAACCGACCAAAAGGTTCGCAATATACCGTTACCAAAGTTAGCATGCATAAATCGGCCGTCATTATAGGATTTTACTTTATTGACAAACGACTGCTGTGTGGCTAGCTCTTGGGCATCAGTGCCACTACAGCCTCCATAGCCCATCTCGCACTCGTCCGAAATAAACCAGCCTACTATGCCGGCATTGTTACCGATTTCTGCTGACGTCCACTCGTCTTGTTGCGGTAGGGCAAACATGCCTTGACTGGTGATATTGGTTATCGGATAGACGCCGTCATGTTCAACTACCATGTAAGTATTAATACCAGCGTCTTTTAATGAGCTGACATGTGATGGCTGAGCTTTGCTATAAAACACACTAATCGGGAAAAAGTTTGGGTCGTCCCAGCCGGCTGCATCAGCCTTAGTAAACTGTGTGCCATTACTAGTCTTCCAGTAGTTTGGGCCACCCTCCCACGCGATACGTGGGTAATTAAGTTCGCCACTGCCACCTCCGCCGTTACTCCCCCACTGACTACCTAGAATAGACAAATCTATAATATTAACCACGCCATCCTCATTAGCATCGCCCTGAGACTGAGTAACACTAGTCTTAGAATAATTAGTACCAAGGATAGACAAATCTATAATATTAACCACACCATCAGAATTAAAGTCAGCTGATACAGCTGCTTTAGAATCACGAAGAGCTATAAAACCTATTACACCAAACACAACTGCAAAGATAAACATGGATAGATAACGATACCTGGGAAGTTTTAGCTGTTTCATTATTTTCCTTAAGCTTAAACTCATTATGTAGGGTAGTATAGCTTAAATTTGAGGTTTTTGGCGAGGCCGATATGTATTTTCACGATTTTTCACAGATTTTCACGCCTTCGTTAGTATCAGATACGACTGATTTGGTATAATACAAGGATGAATAAGGTGATTCTGTATTATAAATTTGTGTCGATTAGCGACCCCAAAATG
>CAZSRV010000001.1:65529-93169 GCA_964609815.1 uncultured Candidatus Saccharibacteria bacterium
GATACGCGGACAACTCGGGATTTTATAAATGAATTAGAAAGCGATAAGTATGAAGACATCAAAGATAAGCCAATTGTTACTTATTGTACGGGTGGTGTTAGATGTGAAGTTTTGAGTGCTTTGATGAAAAATCGTGGGTTCAAGGAAGTTTATCAAGTAGATGGCGGGATTGTAAAATACGGCGAGAAATACGGCGACGAAGGTTTATGGGAAGGTAGTTTATATATATTTGACGATCGTATGAATCATCGGTTCTCTGATAAATCGGTTGATATTGGCAAGTGTACGCATTGTCAGTCAAAAACCAGTAATTTTGAAAACTGTGCCTGGGTAGGTTGCAATAGGTTGGTACTAATTTGCGAAAACTGCAAAGACAATAAGGAACTTTTATTTCATACCGCCAAATGCAAGGATAAGGCTAAAATAGGTGCTACGGCATAAGAAATATATCCCTGGCATGATAGGGTCTTCGGTATCTAAATGAGCCTAACGGATAAACTAAAAACTTTGCCAAAAGAGCCAGGAGTTTACTTTCATAAAGATAAAACTGGTGAAATTATTTATATTGGTAAGGCAGCTAGATTAAGTAGTAGGGTTAGGCAGTATTTTCAGAAAAGTCGCCTTCGGGACGCTAAAACTGATGCACTGGTTAGTGACATAGCTGATACCGATTGGATGGTTGTCGGTAGCGAGCTAGAAGCATTGTTTTTGGAAGCCGAGATGATTAGGCGTTATATGCCCAAGTATAATGTTCTACTACGTGACGATAAAGCACTAAGCTATATTAGGATAAATTATGATGATGACTATCCGACGGTTAGTATGACTCGTCGGCCACTTGATGATGGCGCGCGTTATTTTGGGCCATATTTTAGTGCTCTTGCAGTGCGTCAGGCGCTAAAGATTTTGCGTAAGGTATTTCCGTATGCCACCAAAAAAACGCTGGGTCAAAAGCGGGCTAGCTTGCATTATCACATTGGGTTAGACCCTGGACTAGAGGAGGGAAGAACCAGTCTAAAAGACTACCGAGCTAACCTAAGAAAAATGATAGCGGTGATTGAAGGCAAGAAAACTGTCGTGATTAAGGACCTAAATAAAGATATGAAGAGGCTAGCCAAAGCTCAAGAATTTGAGCAAGCTGCCAAAGTTCGCAATCAAATAAACTATTTGAATAATTTAGGTCAAAAAATTATTTTCTCTGACAAAGAGTTTATGGATATTAGTAAAGATCAAGCGCTTAGCGAGATGATTGATATTCTGAATCTTAGTAGAGCGCCGTTTAGGATTGAAGGCTATGATATTAGCCATCAACAGGGGACTGATGTAGTGGCTAGTATGGTGGTGTTTACAAATGGCGTTAGTAATAAGGCCGAATATCGTAAATTCAAGACAAAAATAAATCATAATAATGATTTTTATAATATGAATGAGACTATCAAAAGGCGCCTGAGTGAAAAAAATATTAAGGCTTGGGGTGTGGCTGATATTATGTTAATTGATGGCGGCAAGGGCCAGCTAGATGCTGCTATAAATGCTCGTGACGAGATGGACCAAACAGGCCTAGTTTTTATCGGGCTAGCTAAGCGAGAAGAGCAGATTGTAGTCCATAAAGCCAAGTCTGGAGTGGTGGTTAATTTATCAAAAATTAATAAAATGGGCGGTTACGTAGAGGAATCTGATGACTTTATGCTAATTAACTTGCCACATAGCTCACATTTAATAAAACTACTGCAGCGGGTTAGAGATGAAAGTCATCGGTTTGCGGTTAGTTATCATTCGGTGCTCAAAAATAAACGGGTTAGCAGTAGCTTATTGGATGAAATTCCGGGTATTGGTCCGGCTACTAGAAAGAAGTTGATTAGAGAATTTGGTAGTTTGGCTGGTGTGCGTATAGCTAGCGAGTCTGATCTACAAAAAGTATTAAATAAATCTCAGAGTCATACTGTACATAAATGGTTTAATAGCTCTGAGGCTTAACAAAACAATATGATAAACTAGTATAATCTGAACATATGAAAAGTGAAGTTACTATAGATAGTCAGTTTTTTGTCGATAATCGTAATAGGCTACGAGAGAATTTTCCAGGCAAAGCACCGATTGTGATCACTGCTTTTGGCTTGCTCCAAAAGGGTGCTGATATTGAGTATGATTTTTCTCAGGATAGTAATTTTTGGTTTCTGACGGGTCTGAATGAGCCAGAATTTACACTAGTTATTGATGATGATAAAGAATATATAATTTTGGCCGAGGCCAACCAGCATGTAGAAGTGTTTAGTGGACGGATGACGCCCGAACAAGTTGCTAGAATATCTGGAATTAACACCACGTTTACTTATGATGAAGGTTGGAAACAACTAAAAAAGCGTCTAGCTAAGGCAAAGCATGTAGCTACTCTGTCGCCGTCACCCAAATATATAAAATCGCTACAAATGTACACTAACCCAGCTCGAGCTAGTTTGGTTAGTAAAATTAAAAATATTAGTCAAGATATTGAGTTTATTGATCTAAAGACTAATTTTAGTGCGATTCGTTCGGTCAAAGCTGCCAAGGAACTAGAGATTATTAAGAATTCTATCTCGGCAACCGCTGCGTTGTATAAAAAAATGCAAAAATCTTGGAACAAAGCTAGCAAAGAAAGCGATATTTTGGCTGATGCTAGTCAGTTGATCATAAAAAATAATTGGCAGTTTGCTTATACACCGATAATTGCTAGTGGCCAAAACGCCATAACACTACATTATATAGATAATGATGCTGATTTATCTGATGATGAGTTGCTGCTAATTGATGCAGGCGTAAAAACAAATGGCTACTGTGCCGATATTACACGTAGTGTGTGCAAAAACCCAAGTAGCAGAATGATTTCAGTTTATGAAGCTGTTCTGGCATCGCAAAATTATGCCATATCTTTATTGAAACCAGGTGTCATTCTAAAAACTTACGAACAGGCAGTCAGGCAGTATATTGGTGAAAAGTTGCGTGAGCTAGGACTGATAAAAACGATTGATGATGAGTCTTTGGCTAAATATTATCCGCATAGTACATCACATTTTTTGGGAATAGATACTCATGATATGGGTAATTATGATCAGCCACTAGCCCCAGGTATGGTTCTGACAGTAGAGCCGGGTATTTATATCCGCGAAGAAGGTATTGGCATCAGACTAGAAGACGATATTTTAATAACTGATATCGGTAACCAGAACTTGTCGGAAAAGATAGTAAAAGATATAACCCGACTGGCCTAGAGTTTTCTGTACTGGTTGATGCTTGCACGGCGTGGGGTAAAACTGATAAACTATATATACTATTTACAGATAAGAGAGGCTCAGGACTAACTAATGAATATTTTTGGCTACATATCAATTGTTTCTATGATTATCATGACTATCCTAATATTGATTCAGACCCGTGGTGCTGGTTTAGGCGCTGGGCTCGGTGGTGGTGGCGAGGTTAATATTGAACGTCGTGGTACGGACAAGACTATTCATCAAATTACGGTTATAACGGCTATAATTTTTGCGTTATCATTGTTATTTATAGTTGTTGCTTAAGGTGTGTGGGGGCATTACTCAGGAATGCTTGATAAAGGACTAAAGACTAAACTAAAATTAAAACGTAAATTTAAAAAACGCCAGAAACAGGTGGCTGGTTTGGGCGTGGCGACTGAAGATTCTTTTGATCGTTATGTAGCCAGAAGACTTCATAGGTTATGGAATGTAAGGCGTTTTGTGGTGGGCTGGTTTGGGCTTATGTTGGTTATGGGCTTGGCGGTTTTTTTGCAAGCTAAAGCTATGCAACCACTATATTTAAGGCAGGCGCCGGCTAGCGGTGGCATTATCCGCGAAGGTATGGTTGGAAAATATACCAATAGTAACCCGATGTATGCTCAGTCAGAGGCTGATTTGTCAGTATCTAAATTAATTTTTGCTGGTTTATTTGCTTACGACGCCAAGGGTGAGCTGAAGCCTAATTTGGCAGAAAACTATAAAATAGATGAGTCAGGTACAGTTTATACTGTGACGCTAAAGCAGGGTTTGAAATGGCATGATGGTGCGCCGTTGACGGCCAAAGATGTAGCTTACACCTACAATACTATTAAGGATCCTAGAGCTAAATCGTATCTGTTGTCTAGTTGGCGTGGCGTGGATATCAGTGCCACAGACGATCATACAGTAGTATTTACCTTAAGTACGGCTTTGAGTGCCTTTCCACATTCTTTGACTACCGGTATTGTGCCTGAACATATCCTAAAATCATATCCAGTTTCTCAGCTAAGGTCGGTTAGATTTAATAACCAAATACCGATTGGCTCTGGGCCATTTAAATTCTATGGAATAGAGCAAAATAATAAAGATGCTCAGAAAAATACCTCAGTGATTTTGGAAGCTAACTCTGACTATATTGGTGGTCGTCCCAAAGTAGAAAAGATGATTGTTAGCACATATAATGACGAGAGTTCATTGATAGACGCTTTTAAAGCGCGGAAGATTGATACTATATCTGGTTTGCGCACGGTGCCTGATGGTCTGGACGGTAGTACTACTAAAATCTATAATGTACCGATTAGCGCTGAAGTTATGGTATTCTTTCGCAATAACCAAGAAATTCTAAAGGACGTTAATGTTCGTAAGGCATTAGTGCTGGCAATTGATAAAAATGAGGCTCTATCAGCTCTAAAATATCCGGTATCACAAATAGATGAGCCTTTGCTAAGTAGTCAGCTTGGTTATGATAAAAAATATTCTCAAAGTAGCAACAAAAAAGAAGAAGCCAAATCTGCCCTAGAAGCCGATAACTGGAAGGCCGACACATCAGGTATTAGGTCAAAAGATGGCCAAAAGCTAAAGTTTAAACTAGTTAGTTCTAATAATGCAGAATATGTTGGTATAACTGCCAACTTGCAAAAACAATGGCGTGATATTGGTGCTGAGGTGGAAGTTGTCTTGCAGGGCGAGAGCGAATTGCAGAATACTGTTTCTACGCATAATTATGACAGTCTGCTCTACGGAATTTCTATAGGAGCTGATCCAGATGTTTATGCTTATTGGCATAGTTCTCAAAGTGATATTAGATCAGAGACTAGGTTGAATTTGAGCGAATACAAGTCTGATGTTGCCAACAAAGCTCTAGAAGCTGGCAGGACACGAATTGATGAAACTAATAGGTCTATAAAGTATGTACCGTTTCTAGAGGCTTGGCAAAAGGATTATCCAGCTTTGGCTTTATATCAACAACAGTATGTATATATAGTTAACCGTAAGCTAGGCGGTTTTAATAATGAGTATATGCATACCTCTGTTGATAGATATGCAGATATTGTAAATTGGTCAATACGTAGTAGTTTACAAAAAATTAATTAAACGTTAGCGATATCTATGATAATATATTATTAGCATATGGGGTATAAACAATGAATAAAGTAGCTCATTATCTACAGGAGCACTTAATCGGTGAGGTAATTATTGGCGACGATGCTCGCAAATTTTTCTCTATAGATAGCAGTATTTTTAGCGTCACGCCATCTATAATAGCTTATCCGCGTAACGAGAATGACGTTCGTAAGACAACTCGGTTTACTTGGCAATTAGCTGAGAGAGGCAGGGTTATTCCAGTTACTGCTAGGGGTGCTGGCACGGACCAGTCCGGTGCGAGTCTGGGCAAGGGTATTATCTTGGTTTTTCCGGCTCACATGAACAAAATTTTAGAGATGGATACTAAGAGTGGTTATGTGAGTGTTGAGCCAGGTCTAAATTATGCCAAGTTGCAACAAACATTACATACTCATGGTCGGTTTTTGCCACCCTATCCATCGTCAATGGAATATTGTACTTTGGGTGGGGCAGTAGCCAACAATGCTGGCGGTCAAAAATCAGTTAAATATGGTTCTACACTGAACTATGTTCGTGGTCTTAGAGTAGTTTTGGCCAATGGTGAGGTAATAGAAACCAAAAGGTATAGTAAGCGCGAAGTTGGCAAAAAAATGGGACTAGCTACTTTTGAAGGCGAGATTTATAGGACCCTGGATGCTTTGTTAGAAGAAAACCAAGATACAATTGATAAGATGGCTTTGCCCGTCAATCGCAATTCAGCAGGTTATAATTTATCAGATATTCGCCATAAAGATGGTTCAATTGACCTAACTCCATTATTTGTAGGTTCTCAGGGTACACTGGGTATAGTTACCGAGATTTCTTTTGCTACAGAAAATCATAATCCATTTAGTACTTTAGCTGTGACATTTTGTAATGACATAAAAACGTTACAAGAGCTAATTGATGAGCTTAACAAAATGCCTAAACCACCAAGTTCTATAGAGATGGTGGATAGTAAATTATTGAATTATGTAAACCAGTTCAATCCTAATCAACTAAGAAATATCGTCAAACATCCTTTTCCGCGGTTTGTGTTATTGGTTGAGTTTGACGATATATCTAATAAAATTCAGGCTCGATCGGCTAAACGTTTTGCTAAGTTCCTAGACAAAAAGCAACTGACTTACAAGATAGAGTCGGACGAAGAAGAGGTTGAGCAGCTGTGGAAATTGCGTCAAAGTGTGGCATCTGTTATAGCTCACGGCGACCGTAATGCAAAAGCTGTGCCAATTATTGATGATGCTATCGTGCCAGTCAAGAAAGTCGGTAAATTTGTCCAACAAATCTACGAGATGTTTGAAGGTTATAGGATGCCGGTGACTATGTGGGGTCATATTGGTGATGGCAATATTCATGTTCAGCCACTACTAGATCTTGGTCAGTTGGGCGATCGTCAAAAGGCTTTCAAGGTTATTGAGGATTATTATGCCAAGGTGATTGAGTTTGGTGGCAGTACATCGGCTCAGTATAATGATGGCCGACTGCGTGCGCCATTCCTGAAGCAACTTTATGGTGATGAAGGCTATAATTTGCTAAAAAAAGTAAAGAAAATCTTTGATCCATACGGGACATTAAACACAGGCGTGAAGATAGGCGTTACCATGGACGATATTAAACCTCTAGTGCGTCATGATTTTTCATTGCAGCATCTGTACTCCCATATGCCTCGCACTTAGCCTAAAGCCCATCTGAATGCAAATTTTAGGTTATTCCTGCGTCAAAAAATCACAGCGTATTCTTGATACGCTTTAGATTTTTGTGCTCGTTATAACTCTAAACTTCACTATCCAGATGAGCTTTGGGGTTTGTGTGTTGTGGGGTTTGATTTAACTAGGCTATGCGGGGCACATTAGAGTATAATATTTTGTAATGCGGACGTGGCGGAATTGGTAGACGCGCTGGCTTGAGGGGCCAGTGAGTATTGCACTCGTGGAGGTTCAAATCCTCTCGCCCGCACCAAAGGCTTGATTTATTTGACAATCTGTGGTATAATGTATAATAATGAGCCTTAGTACCTTACCTCTGCATTTGCAGAGGTTTTTTGTTTGCATAGTGCTGTTATAATAGAGACATAAACTTAGGGAGGTTAGTATGAATAAAAAGTATATTGCGGGGATAATAGTAGCGGTGCTAGTGGTTGGCGGCGTGGTTACCTATATAACGACCAAAGATAACACGAGCGAAAATAATAATACACAAACTGCACAGGAGACTCAGGCCAGTCAAAATAATGATTCTGGAGCAGTCTTTAACGCTGTAGCTAACAGTAACGTGCCTTTTGAAGCCAAGATGACTGGCCAAGGCGAGGCCAATTATGAAGCAACTTTACAGTATGATGGCCAAGGTAATTCATCTTATTCAAGTGATTATGGCAGTGGTCCTGTAAAGATGTATATGTTCGGCGATGAATATATCTCTTGTTTTGGGGATACCTGTATGCGCCTGCCAAACTCTGGTAGCGATAGTGTGGCAAATACTAAGCGAAGTTATAGCGAAGCCGAACTAAATGAATTTCGTAATTCGGCAACTCTAAAGCAGTCTGGTGTTGCTTGCGGTAATGAAACTTGTAATGTGTGGGATGTGAAGACTGACGGGTTTACAGGAGTGTTTTACCTAGACAGTCAAGGTCGTATGCAAAAAGTTGAGGGTACTGCCGGTAGTAATACTTGGATTATTGAGTATACTTATAAGCCTGTAGAAATTACTCGTCCGGCAAATGTAGTCAGTTCACCACTCTAAATTTGCTGGGTCTTTATATGTAGCCTAAAATGGGCTGTTAGAGTAAATAAAGGATAGTTGTGGGCGGTCTAGTCATAGTTTTCGTCTACTTACAGGGAAGAACTAGGCTGACAATCAGCACAATATCCGTCTATTTCAAATATATGTTTTCTGGGTGTAAAGCCGGATTTTTTGGCAATTGACCTGATAAATTTATCTATGTGTTTTTCGTCGCCGATATCAATCACTTTATGACATTTTAGACAGACCAAATGATGATGGTGATCCATAAAGTCATCAGATAATTCTAGTTTATACTTCCAACCAATATAGATCCTATTGACGATCCCTAAATGCTCAAATAGTACGACATTGCGATAAATACTAACCCTGTCAACACTACTATTTGCCTTGGTCAAGATTTGATTAATACTTTGAGGCTCATCTGATAAAAGCAAGTCAAATGTTTTTATTCTGGCGGACGTAATACGATACCCGTTGTCGGTTAATATTTGTCTGAATTTTAGCTTGTTATCCGATAACATGTTTCAATTATATAGCTTATTGCAACAAAATTGCAATAATAAATAAGCCTATTTTATACTTTGGTTATGAGTGAATTTACTAAAACAAAGTTTGAAGATGCGCTTTCTGGTGCAGAGAACTTTTTGTACCAAGAACGTGGTGAAAGCATAGATGGAGCCTATGCCGGCACCCGGGTCCAGGAGCAGATCAATACCGTAGCTAGTAGGGCAGAGGCACTGCTGACTTCGGTGCCATACCCTAATCAAGACGGTTATTATATCCCGCTTAGCAAACATAATAAAAACCAATATAATGAGGCTATTCAGGTTTTACCAGGGCACATGGTGCTGGTGCCTTCTGGCTTAGTTGGTTCGGCAGAAAATTGTTTTTATCCGGCAGTAGTTAGTGAAGACAGCAGGAAAAACAATACCCTAAGGCTACATGTGCTTAGGCAAAAGTACGGACAATCTGGTATAGGTTATGGGTCTGGCATGATTTTGTCAGCTTCTGGCCAATCAGAAACAAAGGGCGTGGGTGAGCATGGCAAAAAGCCTAATGATGGTCTGGAGGCTGAGCATTTTGCATCACTACTGGCAGCTGGTGGTAATAAAAGTGTCTATTCGGCCTGGCAAAAAGGTCAACATATTAATCACACATGGCGTAGGCAATCTAATAGCTCGGTAACTACGGAAGTTTTTAGGACATTATTTGGTAGTGATGTATCGCAGGAGACGATTAATATTACAAGCGAACAAATTGCTACGGGTAAAGCTTTAATTTTGTGGCACGAGGCACTGCGTGATCAAGATTCTGGCAAGCCAGAGTCAGCTACCAAAGATAAGGCTTTGGTTATAGTTCAAGCCTTAGGCTATCAGGCTTTAAAGGATAAAAATCCAGATGGGTTAGATAATGTAAGGAGGCTGATATCATGAGAAATCCAGAAGCCAGAGAAGAACTCCACAGAGCCGATGATCTCGGTCTGGATCTTGGGGATTTTGACATAAACCAAGCCTTTCAGAGTGCTATGAGCGATGTAGCCACTAACAAAGATACTGATCTGGATGAAAAGATTCGTCGTATGGAGGTAATAATAAGCGAGGGCACCAGTGAGCTTTATAGTGACTTTGTGGACTTTAGGGCGATGGCTAACCAAATGCAGATGATGTGTAATCATGACCACAACCTTCAGTCAATGATGAATAGTAGTGAGTCTTTGTCAGGATTTATGGGTGAGCACTCGGACCATGACGGACATAACCATGGCAATGATGAGTATGAGACCGATCCCAAAACTGGCAAAAAGACCAAGAAGAAAAAGAAAAAATTCGGACATCGACACTAAAACGGTCTAGATTAGCGCACTAGTTAAACGCTAATTTTCGGGTACGAGCCAGCGGTACATGGATCGTCTGGCAAGACTATGGCTGGCAAATGTGATAATTAGGCCAATGATGGCACAGACTACAGCTAATCCAACAAGTACATCTGCTGGTTGTTCAACAACACCTGCGGTGTTGAGAATGATTACCGAGCCAATACCAATCATCGCAAAGTTGTATTCGGCGACTACGGCGTTTACAAAGGCTAGGGCAGCCGAGGCGCGGATACCGGCCACAATGTAGCGGGCTGCACTAGGTAGGCGCAAATAACGATAAACTTGCCAACGGTTAGCGCCTGCTATTTGGAATAGAGCCAAGCGGTCGGGGTCTACTTTGGTCAGTCCATGAATAAAACTAATAACGGCAGGAAACCAAGTGATGTAGGCGGCAAAAAAGATGGTGAACGCATCGCCTTTGCCAAAGATCACAATCAGCAGTGGCGTAATAGTAACTATCGGGAACGCTTGCGAGGCTATTACAATTGGCGATAGTGCTTTGTTGGCTTTGGTGGACAGCGCAATGATGCTGGCCGTTATGAATGCTACAATAAGTGCCAAAACAAGGCTAACTACTGCCACAAATAACGTCGAGTGGGCATTTTGCCAGATAAACGCCCAGTTGTCTTCTATAGCACTAAAGACTACGCTTGGCGCTGGTATGGATGCATTTGGACCGGCCATGCGCGAGGCAACTTCCCAAGACGTAAGTACGATAACTAAGCCGCTGCAGGCAAATAACACGTTAGTTAATATTTTGTTTTTCATTTTACACTCTCCTTTAATAGCTTACGGGCTTCGTTTGTAGCGGTTGTCTGGTTTTTGACACTGATAATGCCAATGATTTTTGCTGGCGAACCACCTCCCAGTACAATGATTTTGTCAGCCAAAAATGCTGCCTGCGCAATGTTATGAGAAACAAAAATGGTTGTTGGTTTCGTCTCTGCCAGTATCTTTTGCAGGTCCAGCATAATTGCTTCGGCAGTTATTTCGTCTAGTGTACTAAATGGCTCATCCAGTAACAAAAGTTGTGGCTGTCCAGCAAGTGCCCGCGCTAGTGCAACCCTAGACTGCTGACCGCCAGACAATTCGCCCGGCCGAGCATCTGCTTTGTCACCAATCCCAAAGCGGTCAAGCAGGGTCTGTGCTTCTAACTTATTAATTTTTTGTTTTTTGCCCAAATGCTCTTTTAGGGTTATGTTGTGTGTAACATCCAGCCAGGGTAATAATGTTGGACTCTGCGGGGCAAGCCCGATTCGTAGATCTCTGACTGTCGTAATTTTGCCCTTTGTTGGCTTATATAGGCCTGCAATAAGTTTCAGTAGGGTGGATTTGCCACTACCAGAAGCGCCCACAATAGCAATAGTCTCGCCATTATTTATCTTTAGTTTAATATCTTGAAGTATCATCTTGTCAGATTTATCGTAGACGAAACCTGCATCATCAAGCACAATAAACTTCTTATTTATTTTATTCCCACGCATTTTAGCCTTTCTGTGTCGCTGTATTCTTGGTTTGTGACCATATTACTAATTTAAATGACACAAATGGGATATAATACAAATGTAAGTTTTATAATTACAATAATAATGGATTTTACACAGTTTGGACTTACCGCTAAAGAAGCTCGTTTTTATAACGAACTTTTGTTGAAGGGCCCTTTGACTGTACGATCACTCAGTACTATTACCGAGGAACAAAGGACCAATTGCTATCTGATACTTGGCTCGCTTGAGAAGCAAAAACTGGTTGAGCGTAACGATCTGCACGCAGTAATTCGCTTCCAGGCAAAAGACCCAAATGCTTTACGTCGTATTCTGGCAAAACAACAAGAAGAAATCAGAAACGTAAATAATATTTTAACAAAATCACTGCCCAAATTATCTGCTTTATACAAACTAACTACTGAGCGACAGGGTATTGCTTACTTTGAAGATATTGAAGGATATCAAGCCGTCCATGAAGATATGTTGTCTGCTGACACTGTGCAGTCATTTATCAGCGAAACAATTGTGCGTGAAAGGCCCGATACCTATGCTATTGTCAAAAAATACGTCCGTCGCAGGGCAAATAACGGGACTCTCTCTTATTTTCTAGCTTGTCCAGCTAGTGTGGCTAACATTCGTAATGATCACTTGGTGCAGAAAAATGTAGAGGTACGTACCATGGATACTGATACGTTTGATGGCGAGATAACATTGTACGGCAAAAAGATTGCGCTAACGAGTTATGAAAAACAGCGACTTAATACTTTGGTTATTACAGATGTCGCGCAGCTGAGGACGTTTCGGGCGATTTTCCAGACTGCCTGGGAACAAGCAAAGCCGATTTAGACTTATTTTTATAAAATTTCGTCAGGATCCTCGCTCAGGTGACGGAGTTGCCAAGCTATGTGCTTGATCCGCAAACTAGAAGCCTAAAGGCTAAATCCAGTCAGTAAGTCCTTAAACTCGTGCTTGATAATGCCTCGCCAAGTGGCGGTTTCATTTGCTGATTTTCCAAGATGATTTTTGTGATAGAGCAACAGAACACGGACAGTACGATCATTATGATTTACATACAAAATAACTCTGTTGCCAGAGCTTTTTGCTGACTGCTTGCGGCCAGCAATCGCAAACTCGTGCTTGATAATCCACTCCTTATTGTCATCTGTTCGATGAATCGGTGGACTAGTCCTACTGTTAAGTACCAGTTGGTCAACGTGTGCTAGCTGTGCCACTAACGCCTTACGCGTTATCAGCCATTGGTTGCCATAATCTTTCTTAAACGCCTTGATGTAGTGGCGTTCGGAATAATCTTCAAATAGTACTCGGTAGTTATCAGTAAACACGGCTTGGCTCTTCCTGGGTAATCAATTCGTAGGGTATGTATTCGTTTTGCCTACAAATTTGCCAAGGAAGTTGCGTGTGCGTAAAGTGTACTATTTCTTTTGTGTTTGAATCTTTCCATTTTTTAGCGATTTTATCAATCAAATCAAGTTCACCTGTTGAGAGGTGCTGAGCTGGAGCATCTTGGGCTGACCTCGTAAGGCTTAATAGTTGCGCTGAGTCGCCCATGGTTATCTTGATTTTGCCGTCATCATAAAGCTCATCGACAACACGAAAATACTGGTCGGGTACTGGTCCATATTGCAAGCGGCGGTATTTCATACCGCTCATCGGTTGCAAATGCTCGTAGTACCATGCAAAGTCAGCAAGATAGATAAGTTTTGCGAGCAGCGTCTTTGTTGCGCTTTTACCTGCGTATTCTGTATAGCGGCGCAGAGTTTCCACTATCATTTCGCGGTATTTCTCATAATCTGGGATTTCTTGCGATAAAAGGTCAACGATATTGACACCAAGAAAATCAGCAAGTTTGCCAAGCTCTTCACTGCTCAGCTCGCGCTCGCCTTTTTCTGTCGCCACAACACTACTGCGACTCACGTCAATCGCTTTTGCTACATCATCTTGTGATAGCCCATAGATTGCTCGGAGTTCGCGCAGATTCTTTTCAAGAGTCATTTTGCTTCCTTTCGCTTATGTGCCCAGTATACTACATCGCGCGTGGTTATGTCAATATTACGACAATTTGTTTATATAGTTGACACATGGTTGTGTACTTGTAGTATAATAAGAATACGAACCGATAAAACACAAATGGTGGGGCTGTGCGGACGGATCGTCAAAGCGGAGGGTATCCGTCCGTAACACACGTTAGAATAGGAAAAGTACTGGCTCGCGCCAGTACCAGTGTACAAGATTTGCTTCCCTCGTACACTCCTATTCTAGCACAATAACAATGTTAAGCCAGATAGGAGTAAAGCCATGGCATACAACAATCAATACGACTCGCTTTTGCGAGCACTAACCAAAAAACAGTATACAGAGCAACAAAAAATTGCCGTATGGAACAAGGCGCGCCTAGTACAAGGCTATCATGCTGCATACGTTCGCGCCGACGCGTGTGGCGCACTCATTGAGTGGGAGCGTTACGGCGACACGACAAGTAAATGTGGCTGGGAGATTGACCATATTATGCCTGAATCGCTCGGAGGCACCGATGTCATCACTAACCTACAGCCATTACAGTGGCAAAACAATCGCACAAAGGGTAATGGTTTTTTTGGATTGCCTGCGTGAGATTGTCAATTTTCCGGAGTGGCAGCCTCACCGAGCAAACAAAAAACCTAGAGTATTACCCCTAGGTTGAAAGACTATTGTGGTGGGTGATGAGGGATTCGAACCCCCGACCCTCTGCGTGTAAAGCAGATGCTCTAGCCAACTGAGCTAATCACCCGAATTTTTAAAGTTGTCCAAGGATTAGCTGATTGCAAGCCCCTTGTTTACTGGTGTAAACGAAGTGCTCTAGCCAACTGAGCTAATCACCCTTATTATACAAACTGTAGTTAAATATATCAGTTTTACACTTTAGATTCAAGTGGTGTAGTGATAAAATAAAAATGTAACCAAGGAGGAAGAGCATGGGGTTTGTAACGTTTTTAATAATAATCGCTGTAATAGTAATAATTAGTGGTATAAGGATTATCAATCAATACGAGCGTGGAGTTATCCTAACTTTAGGTAAGTACACTTCTACTCGTAATCCTGGGCTTAATATAGTGATACCGGTGATTCAGCGGATGATAAAAGTTGATGTGCGTTCTACGCCGATTGATGTACCTAAGCAAGAAATTATTACCAAAGATAATGTTACTGTAGGTGTAGACGCAGTCGTCTTCTTGCGAGCAATTGATGCTGCCAAGGCCGTACTAGAAACAACCAACTACGTATACGCCACTACTCAGTTTGCTCAGGCTGCCCTGCGTGATGTAACTGGTAATGTTGATATGGATGATTTGTTGGCTAAAAGAGAGCAGATATCCCAGCAAATAAAGCAAATTGTAGATGCCGAAACAGATAAGTGGGGTATAGATGTTGAGAACGTAAAGATCCAGAATATTGAACTACCTCAGGATATGAAGCGGGCTATGGCGAAGCAGGCCGAGGCCGAGCGTGAACGTCGCAGTAATATCATTAATGCCGAAGGTGAGCGAGCCGCTGCCGAGACATTGGCTGAAGCTGCCAAGATTATTGCCGGTACACCAGGTGCTATAAATTTGCGTACCCTAAACACTATAGAACGAATCAGTACCGAGCCTAGCCAAAAAACAACTATGCTCTTTCCGATTGAACTTATGGAAGCTGTTAGCGCTATAGGCAATAATCTTGGCAAGAAGTAGGTTGTTTTAAAGTGTAGTAGCACTTGCCCTGAGGAGGTAACTCTAGTAAAATAGGCAGAGCTACCTTCCCAGTGACTCTTTAGTTTAATTGGTAAGTGCTAGCCTGGGCCTGAAGTAGCACGTAAGTGTTAAGTAATCGTCCCCTTGGGGACACAAGGCTCATTAAATGTTATAATTATATCTATTCCACAACCGTGGCTCTTTAGCTCAGTTGGTAGAGCAGAGGCCTGAAGAGCCTTGTGTCCCCAGTTCGAGTCTGGGAGGAGCCACCAATTTAAGGCCCCGACTTTTGTCGGGGTTTTAAATTGGCCCCAAAGATTAAAATATTTTTTATTGACAACACAATACTCCACAATGTAGAATATTCTACATGGATATCCAATTAAAAAAAGGCTTGCTTGATGTCAGCGTTCTTAAGAACATTAGTCACGCCGACTCGTATGGCTATAAAATTATCAGTGATCTTTCGCTCTATATTGAGGTCTCAGAGTCTGCCTTATATGCAGTGTTGAAGCGTCTAGAGCAACAAGGTTTGGTCATGACATACAAAGAAGAGCATGATGGGCGTTTGCGCAAGTATTATCAGATCACCAAGGAGGGAGCAATGAAGCTACAAGAATTTAAACAAGAGTTTCGCAAAATAGAGCGTGTGATTAATTTTATACTACAGGAGGATAGGTAAGATGGGAGCAAAACGGAAATTTTTGGAAGAACTGAGAGGTTCGTTGCAGAAATATTCCAGCAATGAAGTTGATGATTTGGTTGAATATTATGACGAATTGATTAGTGAGCGCATAGCAAGTGGCGAAAAAGAAGCGGATGTTATACGCCAAATTAGACCAGCTCGGGATATAGCAGCAGACTTCCGGCAAGAAAACGCGATTAATAAAGCCATGGCGCGACCAACACTTTCAAACGGTATTAAAGCATTGATTGCTGTGCTTAGCGTGTTGTCGTTGCCTCTGATTATTCCTGTTATCGCTTCGGTGATTGCCTGTTTTGTTACTTTTATGGCGGTTATTGTATCTATTAGTGTCGCGCTTGTTGGGATGATCGCCGTAGCAATATTCGCAGTGGCCGAAACAGCTAGTATTGTGGTCGCTGGCGATGGGCCACTTTATTTACTATTTATAGTTACCGGCTTGGCGCTTATTGCTGTGTTTGTAGCATTTGAACTAATACGAGGCATGGTGCGTGCTACTCGCTGGAGTATTCGCTCGGTTATTAGGCGCCTCAAAAAACGTCACACTAATAAAAAACAGGAGGAGCAAAAAATATGAAAAAGATATCTATCGTCGGCATTATTATTGGTGTAGTTGTGCTTATTGCTGGCCTGGCCTGGAGTGGCTTTAGCTGGCATCGGATCCAGGATGATATACAGACGCTTAATAGCAAAGATTATGTGGCCAAAAAATCCACATTTGATAGTAGTTCTGTCCAAACTATTAAGGTTAATATATCTAACACAGGAGTGTTTGTGCGCACTCAAGCTGATGTTGACCATGTTACCGTGGATTATTCTGAAACCAAATATGACAAGTTTGTGGTTGGTAATGAAGATGGAGTCGTATCGGTAATGCACACAGAATCCAAATCAGTTAATAATATCTTTTGTTTACTTCGTTGTGTCAATATGTCGGATCCCGTTACTATTTATGTGCCAGCAGACTCTGCATATAAATATGATATTACGGCTGGCAACGCACCGGTTACTTTTAATGACACCAATGTCTCTATATTACGTGTGCGCAATATTCATGTGTCATCCAGTAATAGTGGTGTAAAATTACAAAATATGATGATAGACGGTACAGTAAAGATTGATAGTAGTAATGGCAGTATTAGGCTGCAAGATGTAATAGCTACTGATGTTATTGATTTGGGTAGTTCTAATAGCAGTACGGTATTAATTGGCGTCAAAGCACCAACTATTGTCTCTGAAACAAGTAACGGCAGTGCTACATTAGATAGTATTACTGCCAAAGATTTAAGAGTTAATACTAGTAATGCATCTATTACACTAAAGCGTTTGATGGCTGAACGTAGTAATCTGACTAGTGATAATGGTAGTATCAGCGGCAGTATTGTGGGTGCAAGAGATTCTTATATGCTAGACATAAGTAGCGAAAATGGCGGTATAGAAATTGATGGAGACAAGTATGAAAAATCGTTTGTATCAGGGGCAAACCTGAACAAAAGTCTGACTGCTCGCGCGTCAAATTCGGCAATAAAAATTAACTTTGTAGATTAGTTAATCTTTACAATAGGTGGTAGGGGTGGAGTATAAGGTAATGAGTTATTGTGTTCTGGTGGTTTTTCTGGTCTAGGCAGAACCGGCTCGCCAACCTCGTTGACAGCTGTTTGTTTACGTTCTTCAACTTCATCAATAGAGTCGCCGCCAATTGATGGCCATGTTAATAATCGTTCTTCCAAATATATTCGTTCTGGTGGTTTTGTGTTAATTTGTTCTGACATAATTTTCCTTTCTTAAATAAAAACAGACTTCATTGGTTGAAGCCTGATTAATTTGTCTCTTGGGCTGTACTGATGCGCGCTCGCGGTATTACCATTTTATGCGCTAAAGGGCTTCAACCAAACTGAAGCACAGCCCATTCGGGCATAGCAGGAACTCTGTCATGTGCTTCTGATTAAAACTCATGTACTCTAAGTTACACCCACGCCCCTATGCTTGTCAAGGTTAGTAATATCTTTGGCTATTTTTATGGCGGCGTCTAATAAGTAATGTTAGCCAAGCAAGTAGCCAGATAAATCCTCCGCTTGCAGCCGTATAAACTACAGGTTTTATAATTTTACTGACTCCAGCTACATTACCGCTTTCATTTTCATCTGTTGTAGTACCTGAGGTAGATTTTGATTTTGGCACGACATCTTTATTAAACTTGGTTTGAGCGTCTGAAATATCTTCTGGGGTATTATCTGTAGTATTAGCGTTGGTATTGTCCGCAGTGTCTTGGCTGGCTGTATAATTATTTGATTGTCTTTTAGCACTGGAGCTTTGGCCTGAGCTAGAGTTTGTACTGCCAGTGCTCCCTGAATTATTAGTTGTTTGTGGATTGTTTGGTTCCGGGCTTGGATTTTGGTTTGGCTCGGGGTCAGGATCGTTGGCCAATACAAATCTTTCTGATGCACCAATGTTTGGCGGTGTGCCTATAGACTCACCAAAATAGTCTAAACCTCCGTTACTAGATACTGTCTGACCGGTGTGATAAGCTGGCGAATTACTAAAAATACTAAAGCCATTAGCACCAAGTGCGACGTTGGTAAATAACGGGCTACCAGATTTGCCAGTGGTATCTTGTGGTGGTTTGCCGACGCCATGGTAGATATTATTAAGTACGGCAGTACTGGCGTTTACTTGACCCGGCGTTAGCCCGGTATCGTCTCGGACATTGTAAAAGAACTCAGTAAGAGAATGGTTAGGATAAGAGAAAATATTATTCTTTATATCTATTTCTCTGGTGTCATTCATCGAATCACCGCCAAATCGCTCCCAATCAACTTGATAGAAGGGGTATACTAAAGAATTATCTGTAGAGAAGATAGTGTTGTTGTAGATCTCAGTGTTTAGTACCTCGCCCACACAGGTTGTTAAAGAAGCATGACCATCATTTTTGGATATATTGTAGCGAATAATACCGTCCCGGATTTGTCCTAGCTCACCACAAACAAGCGCGAATCCACCGTCGTTATCTTGGCTGTAATTATATTGTACGATTGTGCCAACAGAACCACCATCTATATCAAAAGCCATGCCGTCTCTGTTGCTACTTCCGCCTCGGACGTCGTTGTGTTGGATTATAGTGTTGTTTGTGTTGTAGGTCCAGATGCCAGCATGGTTGCGAGACGGTGCTTTTGGCAATCCTTGCTTGGTTTGGGCATCAGTTAGGATAGTTTGCATTTCTGGTGTACTCAGTGAATTGATCTCATTAAAGCCATTGACGGTGTTATTTTCGGCTACAGCTCCATCAGTGTTGGACATTAATATAGCGTCACCCCTCACGTGATTAATAGTGTTGTTTCTGATCGTAACTCCTGTCCAGGCTGTCCAGGCTGGTCCGGTTGGGTCATAACCATCTTCGGTACGATTTCTCCAGTCGCCCCACAGATTAATGCCTTGGCGGTTACTATTTTCTATGACATTATCTTCAATCAAGATATTTTCATACCAAGCAGGCAATGGGTTAGGGTCTACGCCTGTGGGCGGCATGCGTTGTTCAATTGATATGCCGGCTGTTGCTTCGGCGTTTTTCTTATATTCGCCCCAGATATTGTGTATGTAATTATTGCGAATAGTAATATTTCTTCTGGCGCCATAAGCTTCATTAGTAAAAACCCATATTCCTTGGCGCCGACTATCCATCTCATCGCCTCCAGTATTGGTTATTTCCAAATTTTCTATAGTAACATTATCAAAATCTCTAATCTGGACTGCCGAACTATCGCTTTTGCCTGGTCCGTCCCAGTTGTCTACTTCGATATTAGAGCCATTTATGATTGGTCTTGCGCCTGAATCATAAGAGGTTACAACTACTGGATTGCCTGGAGTGCCAGATCCACGAAATAAGCGAATTGGGTAGTTGCAGATCGTACCACTTTTGATAAAGATATGATCATTGGCTACAAATGTATAGCGGGTTGGATTACGTTGGTGATCATAAAGTGACTGGGGTGTGTTCCAGGGGTTGGCTATGCTACCGTTACCGTTTGTACCGGCCGAACAGTCAATATAAAAAGCATTATTTATAGGGCCAGCACTTGTTTTGTTCTTTATCAGTCCGCTATAAATAGCCAAAAACAACGCTACAGCTATCCCGAGCCATAACAATATTTTTAGTTTATCTGATCTTCCGTAGAAGTTATTTTTTACTTTCATTATATTTTTGTATTTTAATGCTCTTTATCTGGCATTATATACCACAAGCGTTATAGCTACAAAAACTTTTATTCTAAGAATTTATGGGTTAGAAGGAATCGGATTTATGCATGATCTAGTAAACGCAGGATGAGTTGTGAATGATGGTCCGCCACTAACTGTATTGTTGTTTTCGTGAGCAATATTGGATGATAGAGGTATTTCTTCTCTGAAATTAAATGCATAGTATGCGGTGTGTGTGTTACCAAAAGTATTATTCCTAACACATATAGACCTAGGATAACTTATGGCTGGGTCAGCAATCTCACCCCACCAGGTGAAGAATATGTGAGAGGTTGATCCGTTATGAGTGAATGTATTGCCCTCAATCAGGCCATTTGTTGAATAACCTAGGTATATGCCTTCCGTATGAGCTGAAGAATCTGCAGCGTTACAGTAGTTTCTAATCGTATTATTTTGGATACGGAATCTGTCTGGCACTTGGCCTGGTCTATCATAAATAATATTGTTATTAACTTTACACTGTCCATCAAAAGTATTACCTTTTAGAGTTACGTCGTCAGCACCAAATATATTAAAGAAGTAAGCTGAGCTATTAGTCAGCGAAGATCCATTAGCGCCAGGATTAAAGTCGATACCATTCGGTATGTTAGCCTTGTCAATAGTTACATTAGCTCTATTAATACTTATATTACCTGTAATTGTGAAACTTGATTGTCCAGAAGCTGGGCCAACTGTCACTGCTCCAGCTGGAGCGGAATTGATTTGTGACTGAAGTGAACTTGCGGAAATTGTTCCAGATACAGGGATAGTATATGAGCCTCCACCGCCACCTGAGGTTTGCGTACTCCCACTAACCTGAGCTGAGTTGGCAGACATATTGCCAGCAGCATCACGGGCTCTGACGGTGTAGTTGTAGGTTGTTGAAGCGCTTAGTCCTGTATTGGAATATGTAGTGGTTGGAGCATTTACCGTAGCTATCTGTGTGCCATCTCTACTAATAATGTATTGTGTAACGCCAACATTATCGGTTGAGGCATTCCATGAGAGATTAATCTGTGATGAAGATACGCCATTGGCAGTTAGTCCAGTAGGTACACTCGGAGCAGTAGTATCAGCACCAGGATTAGTACCCCACTGACTACCTAATATAGATAGATCAATAATATTAACAGTACCATCTCCATTAGCATCACCCTTATTGAAAGTCATACTAGTCTTAGAGTAATTAGTGCCTAATATAGATAGATCAATAATATTAACAGTACCATCAGAATTAAAGTCAGCAGAAGTAGCTGCTTTAGAATCACGAAGAGCTATAAAACCAATTAGACCAAAGACGGCTGCAAAAATGAGCATAGATAGATATCTGTATTTAGGGATTTTTAATTGTTTCATGATTTTCCTTAAGCTTAGGCTCATTATGAGAGTAGTATAGCTTAATAAATGTATATTTATAAATACTAATTTATAAAAAACTTAATTTTATAAGATGTATTTAGAATGAGGGCTTGTATATTTACATGTATTTTGATATAAAATACTCATAGGAATTTAGTTAAAAATAAAAACATGCAAGCATCTAACTCCGCAGAAATACGCAGACAAAATTACATAACGCGTTCTATAGTCGCAATATCAGGCTTAATCTTATTTATTGCGATCATATTAAACAGTCTATATGTCCTGGCTGCCGGTTCGGCAACGTTAAGTTTGAGCTCCGGTAGTAGCTATACTGTAGGGGATACATTTAGTGTAACTATAAGGGAAAATAGTGGTTCCGACCCTGTTAACGCTGTGCAAGCAGATCTTTCATATGACTCTTCCAAACTTCAATATTTGAGCACAAATGTAAGTAGTAGCATTTTTAATTTGGCTGGACCGTCCAGTGGCGGTTCTGGGTCTGTGAGTATTGCTCGTACCAAGGACGGTGTGGCAGTTACGGGTACGCAAACGGTGGCAGTTGTAAATTTCAAAGCTATTGCAACCGGCAGCGCTACAATTAGTTTTAAGCCTAGTTCATCTATTGTGAGAAATACTGATTATACTAATGTGTGGAATGGCAACACAACAGGCGCTACTTATACGATCAATCCAGTTCCTGTAGCTCCTGCTCCAAGCACCCCCCCCAGTTCTGGAGGTAGTAATTCAGGAAATACTCCTGCCACCAATACTCCTTCTACCGGTGGAGGCAGTAGCACAAATAATTCACCAAGTAATCCTTCAAGTAGCGACAGCCCTGATAGTAATGCGCCAAGTTCTGACAACAGTAATTCTACTGATACTAGTGATTCGGGTGACGAATCGTCCAAATCTGAAGAATCTGCCGTAAATGGCGCTGGTTATGTTGTGGGTATAAAAGTGCTTGACGCCAATAAAAAACCAGTTGTAGGCGCCAAAGTTACTATAAATGGTGTAACAAAAACCACCGATAATACTGGTGTGGCTGGGTTTACAGATATGCCAGAGGGTAATTATAAGGCCGAGATAGAGTATGATGGCAAGAAAGTAACCAGCGATGTTAGTGTCGTGAAAGGCGCTTCCACGACTGCTCTTCAAGAATTTACTGTATCTTTGGATGGTAAAAAAGACTCAGGACCCAATTTATTAGTTAGCGGTAGTATTGGTCTGATATTGGTTGCTGTCGCCGCTGGTGTTGTGCTGCTAGTTAAGCGTTTTAAAGCTCATCGTCTAGATAGTTTTTATCAATCTACTAATAGTGACGTAGATACTAAGCCAATTGTCTTTCATCATAATCCCGATCAGCCACCAGGTACTGTGGTGACCCCACAACCAACACAAAACCAAGACAGCAATAATGAAGAACACCAGTAGTGTAGATTCTGAAAACAAGAAGAATAAGAAATATTCTAAAACTATCTCTTCTGCTAAAAGTCGAGTAAAATCAGTACCAAAAGCTAAGCCAATTATTATAATAATTTTTTCTCTAATATTTGCTGGCTTGGGCACTTGGGCGCTACGAGCCAGCTTTGCTGCTAGTAATGTATCGCTAAATGCTACTTCGGCTTCAGGCAGCCAAAGCTTAGGTAGTAATTTTACGGTAAACATTCGTGAAAATAGTGGAACGGACGCTGTTAACGCTGTACAGGCTGATGTCACTTATGATCCTGCCAAGTTGCAGTTTGTCAGCATAGATTATACGAACAGCGCCTTTGACCTAGAAGGGTATTCTAATTCTTCTGGATCGGGAATTGTAAATATTGCACGAGCTAAATCAGTAACTCCTGTAACTGGCGATAAATTGGTTGCTGTTATAACGTTCAAAGCTATTGGTATTGGTAGCACATCCGTAGGTTTTGCTAATAGCTCAGCTATTATCTCTGCCGGCCCCAGCGCTAATATTCTTACTAACACTAATGCATTTACGTACAGTATTGTTGATACCTCGGCTCCGACCAGGCCGGCTGGCTTGGCTGTAGTAAATCGCACTGTAAATTCGGTAAACATATCTTGGAATGCTACAACAGATAACGTGGCAGTTACAGGTTATAAACTGTACCGTAATGGCACATTAGTCAATGGGAATATCAGTGGAACAAACTTTAACGATATAGGACTAACTCCAAACACTAGCTATAGCTATACCGTCAGTGCTTTTGACGTGGCTGGCAACGAATCGTCTCAGTCGGTGGCTCTGGCAACTTCAACGCTTCCAGATACGACTGCTCCTACAGTGCCGGCTGGGCTAACTGCAGGCACCAGAACAGTTAACAGTGTCAGTATTAGCTGGAGTGCTTCCACCGATAACGTGGCTGTTAGTGGATATAACGTATATCGTAATGGCACAAAGATCACTACCACTACCAGCACAAACTATAATGTAACAGGCCTAAGTGCTAACACTAATTATACATTTGCGGTCTCGGCCTATGACGCGGCCGGGAATACATCTGCTAACTCGGCTAATTTAAATGCCAGTACTCTGGCCGATACACAGGCTCCAACTACACCAGCCAGCCTAACTTCAACAAGCAAAACAACTAATAGCATAAGTCTAAAATGGAATGCTTCAACAGATAACATTGGCGTAACTGGATATAATATTCTAAGAAACGGCGTGAAAATCGCCACTACAGCCGGGACTACCTATACAGATACAGGGTTAAGCCAAGCAACTAGCTATACATACACCGTTTCTGCATACGATGGTGCCGGGAATACTTCTGGTACGAGTAATTCGTTGTCTGTCACCACTTCCTCAAAACCTGGCGATATTAACGGTGATGGGCTGGTTAATATAATAGATCTATCAATACTTGGTACTAATTATGGCAAAAGCGGCAAGACACTTAGCGAGGGCGATCTAAATGGCGATGGTACGGTTAATATAATAGATCTATCAATTTTGGGTACTAATTGGGGCTCGTAGGTGTAGGTCTAAAAATCTCTTGGTGGTTCACCGTCGTAAATCAAACGTCTTTTTAGGGTTGCGATTCTTAGCAAAACTACACAAATATGGATAAAAACTGCCACGATCAGTAGTGACAATGGTACGTATAGGATATTTACTATATTAAAGTTAGAAAAAGTGTCATCTAGCCTAAAAAAAAGTTCTGGTAATATAAACTTTACAAAAATAAGTCCAAAAAATATGGTTAGTATTAATGCGCAGGCTCGTAATAAGTATCTAGATAATACTGCCAGCCAGAAGTTAGACTTGTTGAATGATTGTTGATGGGTGAAGGTCTCACTAAATACAATATTGTTATAGAAATCAACAAACAAGACTAAGATTAGCCAAAATATCAAGTAAGCTGCTATGCCTGCTATGAACCAAACTAAAAAAATGCTTAAGTGGGGAAATATACCTCCGCCAAACCATGATGTGATTAGGTCACCTAATCCTTTCACATCGGCATTTTGGTTGGCATACGTTCCAAAAAAATAATAAACTCTTTCAGTAATTATTAACGCAACTCCGACCAGTAAATATCCAATTAGTGTTAATTTAGAAAAACCCAATACGTCAATTACTGACCGAAGGATATACTTATTATTTGTTTTCTTAACTTCTGTGTTGGCATCCATTCTTATACTAATTATAACACCTAGGTTAGGCACCATAATGCTGATTTATTTACTTATCAGAGTTTATGAATTGATAATAACTTTCAGGTTTTTCTGCAATATTTATAGAATGGCCAAAATAAGTTCTTTCCAAATCCATAAAAGAATCTGGGTTTACATTAAAATTAATAGTTTGGGCTAGTACTAAGTTGTTAATCGCCAGTAATTGTTCAAATTTAAACAACTTTACTTTTGGGGTGTAGGTTTCTCTAGTAACGATTACACCATTTTTAGTAACTATTCTAGCTAGCTCGGGTACTAGTTTTGCCAGAAAATTGTAAGCTACTATGCGGTCTGTTAGTACGTTACTCAGGAAAACTTCATCAGCACTATCGTCAGGTAATATTGAACTTGGGTCATAATCATGAGGATTTATAGTATATCTATCATATTCGTGTGTAGATAGCTGAACTTTTGTATCAGTGTCAATAAAAAACCAGTTTTGTCTATGAGGTGGCTTGGGTATGGTGGCGTTATTGCGTAAGTTTGCTTCAATACCCACATATGCACGATCGTCGGTAAAATCGTCATTCTCGCAGGCTGGGAAGCACCCATGGCCTATCTCTACCATCACAAAATTAGGATTTTGAGCTCTCTGGGCTATATGTTCTGCGACATATTCTGACTCTATCTTTGTATTGTTTATTATTGCTTCCATATGTTACTTTATTTTCTTAGCATCAAGCCAGGCTGGGATGTCAGAAAAAACAAATTCTGGCCATTTGTTTAATTCTTCGTCGGTGACATTATATTCAGCTTGATAGGCGGTTTCTACGCTCCCATGTAGTGCGATCGAGTAATCTAGCCCCAGTAATTTTGCTGTTTTCTTTAGTTCTTCTTCGCTACCCGACTCAATCTCTACAAGGGTCGGTATCCATGGCCAGGTGTCTAGTTCAATTTCTGAATTATTTAGCACCCAGCTTTCACGTTTTGTTTCTTGGTACGATTTTATGGTCATGCCGATTGCTTCTAAAAAACTACAGGTCGCATCAAAATCATCAACTACAACAGTAATCTCTTTGGTGCCGTGAAGCGAACGGTCATTTAGCTGTTTGTAGCTAAGTGTTATTTTGTCGCCTTCATCGCGTACACGCACCCAGCTTTTAGATTTATCTAGTCTATAATCAGGATAATCGTATATCTTGCGGCGCAACAATCGTTCTGGAGTTACCAGCTGTGCACCTAATTTTGCTAGCTTTCGGCGTAGCTGGTTGTGATTGGCATTCAACCACTTAGCTTCTATTTCGGTCTTCACTACCTATCTCTTTCTTGATTATCCCGTAGGTATTATAGCCTAAGTAGTATATTCTGATATACTTCTACTTAAGTTATGCCAGAGATACTAAAGGTAACTAGATTTGGTAATCCTATTTTACGAGAAAAAGCTCGTTTATTAACTCCTGATGAGATACTTGGCGGTAGTATTCAAACGCTTATCAGCAATATGCAATTTACTTTAGTTAAGAAGAGCTACGGAGTTGGTATTGCTACTCCGCAGGTTGGAGAGAGCTTTGCTCTAAGTGTTATTGGTATAAAACCTACTCCCACGAGACCTAATCTAAAGCCATTCAATACAGTTATTATTAATCCAGAGATTACTAAAACATACGGACTCCCTAAAGATATGTGGGAAGGTTGTATTAGTTGTGGCACAGGGAGCAATACTATTTATGCGCAGGTGCCTCGGTACGAAAAAGTTAAACTAAAGTGACTTGATGAATATGCAAAACCTCGTGAAGAAGTTCTTGGGGGATTTGTGGCTCATGTTGTTCAGCACGAAACAGATCATCTAAATGGCATACTATTTGTCGACAAAGTGGAGGACACGTCTTCTTATATGATGGCGGACGAATACAGGAAGCGCATTGTTAATAAATAAAACCATTCCGGGGGCTATTTATTAATGATGCATTTTAAGCGACGAAGTTAAAACTTGAAATTAACAACATATAAAAAGAGCCCTCCTAGGGGCTCTTTGGAGTTGCGTTTGGTGCGCAGGGCGGGACTCGAACCCGCAAGCCTTTATCGGGCAAGAGATTTTAAGTCTCTCGTGTATACCAATTCCACCACCTGCGCATAAAATACATTGTTAATGTTAACATGGAGGCACCTACGGGTAACGCTCCCGTCTACACGGTTTTGCAGACCGTTGCCTAACTTCTCGGCCAAGGCGCCACATTGGAATATATTGTATCAATAACTGCTAAGTATTTACAGTTTTATGTATTTACATATTTTATAAGCAAATAGTTGTTTTTAATATTTATAGTGTTACTAGGATTGATTTATAGAATCTATTTCGCTAAAATAATGTAAGTCTATGCGGGTGTAGCTCAGTTGATAGAGCGCTTCCTTGCCAAGGAAGAGGCCAGGGGTTTGAGTCCCCTCACCCGCACCAGAAATTGACTTTCAAGAAGTTTGTCGCCCTAAACGGCGACTTTTTATAT
>CAZSRV010000002.1:0-43067 GCA_964609815.1 uncultured Candidatus Saccharibacteria bacterium
GCATATCAGGATAAAAACTGTCGACAACGTTCTTAAAGTTTGTAAAAATCCCCTGAGCTGTCTCGGGTCGTAAGTAAGAGATACTCTCAACTGGATAAGATACCGCATCAACAGGCACTTCTCTACCGTCAGATAGAATGATTGTTTTAACATCAGCGAGGGGCCAGCTTACCGGACCTACATGCGTTTTGAACATCATATTAAACGCCCGAGGCTCGCCAAATGTAGATTCTTTACCACAACTTGGACATTTATTAGGATCATCTAGTTTATCGGCACGGTAACGACCATGACAATTTGAACACTCTACCAAAGGGTCGGTAAACGTATCAACATGCCCACTAGCTTGCCAGACTTTTTGGTTCATCAAAATTGCTGCATCCACGCCATACATATCGTCCCTGGTCTCAACAAACATCTTCCACCAAAGTTGCATAATATTACGCTTTAGTTGCACGCCAAGCGGGCCGTAATCCCAGGTACCAGCTAGACCACCATAAATCTCGCTACCCTGGTAAATAAAACCACGGCGTTTGCACAGGCTAACAATATCTTCCATTTTTACTTCACTCATATTATAAACATTATAACAGATACCGCCCTTGGATAAATCATTTATTTAGTGTAACGATTCTAAGAGTAGCCTGCTAAAGTTAATAAGCTCATCTTCAGAGCCTAGAGGTTTAGCTAATTTAATAGGCTGATCAGAATTTTTTAGTAGTCGTAAAAACTTAATATCATCACGGTTAAAAAGCCCCTTATCTTTAGTGATGAATTTTTGCGTGTCCCAATCAAAGTTAAAATTTTGACCAGAACTATCAGCTTCTAAATCAGATAAGAGCCCTAAAGTTGCCAGGACCTTCAGTCTAAACCAGATTTCACAAATCCGAAAATCATAATCATACCTGTTCATAAAATCTAGATAAATTACTAATAAATTATAAAATTCCTGACCTTCGTTGTCTTCTATGATTTTGTTTAGCAACTTTAATGATTCAAATACTAAACTTGTCCGGCCAAGATCTTTTACTATGTCCTGATTAGACTTTATTATTCTAGAGCCAGTCATCGTCTTTAGACCACCCTTGCCACTAGCAAAACTAACTTCATTAATATTCAAAAGCTCTATACCCGCACTTAATTTACTAGTTTGCAGACGCGCGCCCTTGGCAAATAAAGTTACTTTACCGGACTCCCTAGCCAGCGCCGTAACTATCCGGTCACGCTCAGCATAGTTTACTCGTCTCAGGACAACCGTATGATCGGTTACTTTATTCATAGATAGTCGCTAACTACTCTTTTTAGCTTTTTTAGACTAGTTCCAGGTTTGTACAAATACTGCTCTACCCCCAAATTTTGCCAAATCTTATCATCTATTGGCACTCTTATTGGAATAATACTATGGACAATTATCGGTACATTTTGCCACTCAGCATAAGATCGAAACTCATACAAAAATGCTAGCCCGTTCTGATCAGACACTGCTAGCTCTACTATTACCAAATCAGGCGTTTTTTTATCAGACGCATCTATAGCACTTTGAGCATTATTAGCCCAAACAGCTTGAGCTTCAGAAGAATTTAAAGCTCCAACTAGTACCTCCGCCACTTCTCTATCTGGCTCTACTAATAAAATTCGTTTCATATCAGAGACAACTGTTGACTATGCGGCAATGTAATAGCAATTCCGCCATGACCACTCAGAGTTCGCTTAGCTTTAAGACTAGTATCCATAAAACTAGCTAGGACCTTAGCTACAGATAGCAGTATAGTATTCTGATCAGTCACTGCAGGTAGCGACATAACTGCCAAATTATTATCTTGCAAAGTGTGTATGTCAGATTGTTTTATGTTAAATCCTTTAGCATAAATACCTACCTCAGCCAGACCGCCATCTAGGTTTTTGCTCTGAAAGATCACTCCAGAACCACTAGCCTTAGCTATAAAATATCCCGTACAGAACAGAAAATCATCCAGAAGTTTCTTATTAGCCGACACAGGAGAACTGGTTTTATTAACTATTTTTATTGGCTGTCCAGTATATTTACGAACTTCGTAAGCTACATGATGCAAAACCGAACCAACACCTAAATTGTCCAAAGTTAGTTCAGTCTGGCCTAGCTGAAAAGCCGCGCAGGTATTAAAGCTATCTAGTAGCTTCAGCGAAGCCTCTGACTCAGCTTGTATCTTACCCAGATACCCATCGTCGCCAGCCTCAGCCATTCTGGCAATCAAATATAAGCGCTTTTGCAATTCACGCATAAGTGGATATGCATAATCCACCCCTGTTATTATCTGATTATCAGTAATTGTCACGCCCCTTGTTAAATATATGAATATAATAACATTTTCCGAACACAATTTTTAAGACATTTGTAAATAATACTATGGTGTAAATGTAAAGGCAGGCAGAATTATAGTGTTTAGGTCACCTATATATTTATCAACTTCAGAGCTAATTTTGACTGTTTTCTCACGCATCGGTAGTACAATCATTGACCCACGAACATTATTTCTAAGCTCACCGTCAAACCTAGTCCCTAGCACGTTTGGTAATCTTTCTAACCTAAAGGCATTAGCCGAAGACTTACCGGCTTTTACGTTAGATTCCATAGCTTTTACAACTGTGTCATAGGCTTGATTAACTACTTCAACCTTTAGTGGATAAGTAGCGTTTTGATTACCATCAACTATGCCAGGCTGCATCAGTAATGTTAAATCTTTGTCGGTCTGCTTTAGTGAGCCACTCCATGTCTTGGGATATTCAAATACAATAGCACCTAATATGTCGCTACCTTTAAACGTCCTATATGGCTGTTTCTCTTTTATCTGGAATTCATTGTCTTTTTCTGATGAATTTTTATCTACAGCTACTGCTACAGCACTGTCAATCTTTGGCTGAACATTAGTTTTGTAATCTTCCATACCCATGTAGGCCCAAGCGCCAAACCCTAGAGCGCCAAAAAACAAAAGACCCACTGCGATCAGCGGAATAAGCAAAACATTAATCTCGCCACGCTCGTTATTTAGCTTTGTCATTAAGCTTATGTTAACTAGTCGGCGTCAAAACGTCAAGATTAATACCTATAAAGATGTACACCTTGGCGATTAAAACTAGCTTTACGATCCGGTATTTTAAACACATAACTAACCAGCCTGGCGCCAGGTTTTAGCTCTTTAGTTAGCTTTTTATCCAGACGCTTCATATAACGATCAAGCAAAAAAACGAACACAACATCGGCCCCAGTCAAGTTTTTCTGCCAAAAATTACCATAAATAACCTTAATATTTCGCCTGCGCCAAGTTCTCAGCCAGCAAATCATAAAAAGTAACGGATTTAATTCATAACCAACAACTCTGGCGCCACGCTCCCCTGCCAGAAGCAACACCTTGCCATCACCGCAACCAAGTTCATAAAATCTATCACCCGGACCAACCTCAGCCATGTCCAGGGCTAATAATGCTTGTTTTCTGTGAGTTGGTACGTATGGCGCGCCAAATATCAGCACAAAGCCAAAACAGGTCACTAGTCCAAAAAACAGCCAAAACCAAATCATGTTAGAACCTAAGCCTTTTTAACGCTTTTTATTTTTTGACTGGCCTGAGCCAAATAAGCTTCAAGTTCTTTAACGATCGTCTCACCTTCTTTATGTAGTTTTATAGCCTCATCCAGCTCGGTATCAGGACTCTGGATTTTATCAATTATCTGATTTAATTTATTTTTTAATTCACTATAATTCTTTGCCACTGTTTCTCTCCATTGTTATTTTACCGTCCAAAAACTGCAAATCCAAACTATCATAAACCATCGCTTGCTTGGCGGTTTTAACTATCTCGCCTTTTGGCGATTTAACTAGCGCATAGCCTTTGCTTAGCGGCAATCTAGGGTCAGATGCCATTAATAAATTATACGAGCTACTCAACCAAAGTTCCGCATTAGCTATCTTTTGTGCCAAACTAGCACTCAGATCATTCTTATAGCCTGAAATATCACGCTCAATATGCGAAACAAAGCCATTCAATAAAACTGCCAATTGATTTTTTATTAGTGAGATTTGCGCTTTCTGTTCGTTCACATCTGGTACCAAAATCTCGGCCGCATTACTGGGTGTACTAGCTCGCTGGTCAGCTACCATTTCACTCAGTGATACATCTTGTTCATGACCAATCGCTACCAAAGTTGGTATTCGGCTAGCTGCTACCGCCCGCACTAATCGCTCGTCATTAAAAGCCATCAGATCATCAGCCGACCCACCGCCACGGATAATCGCCAAAGCTTCATAATTAGCTTGGTTGACTTGATTAATAGCCGAGATTATCTGACGTGGCGCGTTAGCACCCTGCACTAGCACATCATACAAGTCACATTCTAAAAACGGCCAACGTTTGTTAATAATCTTCATAAAATCACCATAACCAGCTGACTGAGCTGATGAAATAATAGCCACTTTACTTGGCACTTCAGGTAATTGGCGCTTGCGTGCCACGTCAAACAAACCTTCAGCCTCAAGCTTCTTCATAAGCATTCTAAGAGCTCTGGCTAGTGAACCTTCGCCGACTACCATCACCTCATAAAACTGCACACTAAAATTAAACTGCGGATGCAAATAAGGCCGACCGCCTACTTCGGCCATCATGCCATCTTCTAGTGGCCCAGGCAAACTATCTGTCGTACCAAAAAACCTAACCGACGCATAATCATCTTTTAGGTCAAAATACACCCATCTGCTTTTACTTACCTTAAAGTTGGCTATCTCACCGATAATTTTGACGTCAGGATAACTAGCATTGATTGTCTGGTTAAATATCGCTACAAAATCCGATACACCAAAAACCGGATCTTGACCAATCATTTGGTTAGCTCTTCGCTTTTTATGCCAGCATTTCGCAGGAACCGCTGATATAAGAAGTAGCCAATCGGCAATTGCATAGTCATGCTAATAATGCGGTACATGATAGTGGCCGGCAAACCAATTGACGGCGGCACTCCAGCCACGGCCAAGACACCCGTCATCAAAGCCTCATAAACACCGGCACCTCCTGGGAAAACCGATATCAGCCCAGCAAAGTTAGCCACCGCATAGGCTAAAATTACCGCTCCAGGGTTTACCCACTGACCAAAAGCGACAAATACCAAGTATAACGTCATAATCTCGGCCGAAATAGCTAGAAGACCAAAAAGCAAAGGTCTCTTTAGCTGCTTTCTATTCTTCCTTAGGATCTTATATTCTTCATGAAGGTCCATAAACAGCTTACTAACGCCAGCCAGGTTAATAGTTTCCGGGTGTTTGGGCCTAATAGTATGAATTATCTTGTTAATAAACTTAGTCAGCCCAGTTGTAAACGAATTAATACGATTTTTGTTGCCAACTACATAAATCGCTAACACCGAACCAATAGCTAAAGCCGTACCAATGGAACTAGCTACCAAAATCGTAAAATTATTGGCATCACCGTGCAGGGTCAACGCAATCACCCCCACCAGTAGCAATATCTGGAAAGCAAAAAATACCGCCACAAACCTCATCATATGAGTCAATGTAGCCTGCGAAGCATTGATTTTGAACTTACGCATTCTGTAACTAAAATATGAAAATCCAGCCACGCCAGCACTCGGGAAAACCGTGTTAACAAAAGTTAGCTCAGAAGTAATGCCAAACATAGTCTTGTAGCGCACCGATCGACCCAAAATATTAAAAATGCTCCTATAAAGTTGTGTGTAGCCATGATAAATAGTTATTTGAGTCAACACCATGAACAGCAGTACCCAAACTTTTACGCTCTTTAGGTTGGACAAAGTTTCCATAATTGACTCACGAGCAAAAAAGATCAACAAAAATATACCCAAGAACGTTACTATACTCAGGATAAGCCTGACTTTCTTCCCTTTTTGCTCGGCCATGTATAAACATTATATCAATAAGCTATAATTAAATAGATGAATTTTATTGCCATACTTGGCCGCCAACCCAAAATTAGCCTTGCCGAGGCCGAGGCCGTCTTCGGCGCCAGTAGTATTAGGCAAGTTTCTGCCGAGGTAGCTGAAATAGAGTCAACCAAGACCGACATATTAAAAAAAGCACCTTCATTAGGTGGCGCCCAAAAACTAGCCCAAGTCATAGATACTATCCCCACCACCGATTGGGGCCAAGTAGCCAACCACTTACAAAAAAACATCACTAGCTATATTCCAGCTTCAGACGGAGCTAAAATCCGCCTGGGCCTCAGCATATATGGCCACAAGCTGTCCCCTGGCAAGCTTAACGCCACCGGCCTGGGCCTAAAAAAAATAATCCGCACAAGTGGCCAAAGTATCCGAATAGTCCCAAACAAAGAGTTATCACTAGGTAGCGCCCAGGTACTGCATAACAAATTAACCAGTCCAAATGGCTATGAGTTACTTATCGTCAAAGATAACAAATCGGTCATCATAGCCCAAACCTGCTATATCCAAGACATAGACAGCTACGCCACGCGTGATCACGGCCGGCCGGCCCGAGACGCCCGTGTTGGCATGCTACCACCCAAGTTAGCTCAAATAATTATTAACTTGTCCGGATTTTCGGCCGGAGACTCGTTACTTGATCCTTTTTGTGGCACTGGCGTAGTACTACAAGAAGCCCTGCTGACTGGAGCCAAGCATGTTTATGGCTCAGATCTAGAACCTCGCATGATCAAATACACAGACATCAATCTAAACTGGCTAGACAATGGCAAATACAATAGTCAATTTACTACTAAAGTCGCCGATGCTACTAGTGAGTCATGGAACACTTGGGTCAATATGAACACCATCGCCTGCGAAACTTACTTGGGCCGACCATTATCATCTACACCCAGCCGTGAAGTACTGCGCAAAATCATCAGCGACTGCGACACAATCCACAAAAAATTCCTACGAAATGTAGCCAGACAAACCCCTTCAGGTTTTAGAATGTGCATTGCCGTACCAGCCTGGCGTACCGGGGGAAGCTTCAAAAGCCTACCTACCCTTGATTTTTTGTCAGATTTGGGATACAATCGTATAAGTTTTGAGTTTGCAGGGAGCAAGGACCTGATCTACCATCGTCCAGGCCAACAAGTAGCCCGCGAACTCGTCGTTTTAGAACGAATATAACAGCAGTAAATTAATAAAACAGCATTTAGCCTCTTGCTTGAGCATAATACGAGGAAAAAACGAGAAGCGGAGCGAATCGTACATTTAGTACGACGAGTGAGCATCAGAGTTTTTGACAAAGTAATATGCCAAGAAGCTAGCGGAGTTTCTGGCTCCGCCAGAAAACAGGCTAGCTGACAAGAGGTTAAAATGTCTAAAGTTAAAGCTGGTGGTTCCAGTAAAAACAATCACAATAACGCTGGTCCTAGACTAGGAGTTAAGTTATTTGGTGGCCAAAAAGTAAAAACTGGCCAAGTAATCGTTCGCCAAGTTGGTATGACCAAGCGCGCTGGCGATGGCACCAAACTAAGCCGTAACTTCACTATTCATGCTATGCGCGATGGCGAAGTCAAATTCACCACCAAAAAAGTTAAAACTTTCTCTGGTCGTTCCGTACGACGCACCGAAGTTTCGGTTGTATAATTTTACTAAAGATCAAAATTAGACGTCAAATACCCCTACTTATTAGGGGTATTTGTACTTATAAAAGCAATTCTATGCTGTAGGAGCTGTAGCTTTTAATATTTCGCGAATACGATTGACTACATCGGCAATCACTACCTGCGACTTGATTAGATAATCATCCACACCAAGCGACATAGCCCGTTGTTTATCGCTATCCTGACTAAGCGCCGTTAACATTACAATCTTAACGTTTTGAGTTTCTGGCGTATTGCGCAAAATATCCAGTAAATCAAATCCGCTAACTTTTGGCATCATCACATCTAGTAGCACTAAATCCGGTTTGGCAGCTAAAGCTACTGCTAGCGCATCTTCACCATTTGGTGCCCTTTTGGTAGCAAAGCCTTCAGCCTGCAAACGCGTTTCATAAACAGCCGCTAGGTTGTCGTCATCTTCTACTATTAATATTAATTTTTGTTTTATATCATCCATAATACTAATACTATCACGCTTAAGCTAAAAAGTCAACTACAAATTGCAAATTTTATGATTTAATAGCGTTTATAAAACCAACAAACATTGGATGCGGGCGGTTGGGTCTAGATCTAAATTCTGGATGGAATTGGCTCGCCAGGAAGAATGGATGGTCAGTAGCCTCTATAATTTCCACCAAATCACCACTAGGACTCTGGCCAGAAACAGCTATTCCCCATTCTTTGTACCTATGTCGGTAATCATTATTAGCTTCATAGCGATGACGATGGCGCTCAGTAATATCACTAATTCCATAGACCTCTTTGGCCAAAGAACCGTTAACTAATTGACAAGGATAATCACCTAGACGCATAGTGCCGCCAGTGCCTTCTTTACCCTTTTGGTCGGTCATAGTGTGGACTACTGGATCTTTAGCACTAGGGTCAAACTCCGCTGAATTAGCACTTGCTAGACCGGCATTACGGGCAGCCGCAATTAGACCAACTTGCATGCCCAAACAAAGTCCCAAATATGGTTTTCCTGACTGCAAAGCAAACTGAGCAGCACTAATTTTGCCCTCTACGCCCCGTTTGCCAAAACCGCCTGGCACTAAAATCCCATCGTAATCTTCTAAATCTTTAGTGTCATAATCTTCGGCATTTACCCAATCTATTTGCAATCCCACGCCTGCCTGCCACGTAGCTGACTTTAGCGCTTCAAACACTGACATATAGGTATCTTGATTGTCCAAATATTTTGCTACTACCGCTACTTTATAAGTTTGTGCCGGATCTGACAATGCCGAATCTACAACTCTTTGCCACTCTGTCAGGTCAGCTTTTGCGCTCTTTAGACCCAAACGCTTAGTAATAACTTCACCAATGTTGTTTTGCTCAAGCGTCAAAGGCACTTCATAGATATTACGAGCATTTGGCAATGAGACGATAGCATCACGGCCGACTCCACCAAACAAACTTAACTTGTCTAAAACTTCTTCTGGCGGCTGATCCTCGCTACGAGCTACCAGAATATCTGGCACGATACCAACTGAACGCAAATCACGTACAGCATTCTGAGCAGGTTTAGTCTTGACCTCTTTACTAGCGCCTAAATATGGCAAGTATACAACGTGTGTATATAAACAATTTTCACGACCATGCTTTAGCCCAAACTCACGGATCGCCTCTACAAATGCCGGGCTTTCATAATCACCTACCGTTCCACCAATTTCTACAATATGAATATCATAGCCCTTAGATGCCAATAGGATTTGTTCCTGAATAGCGTTAGTCAGATGCGGAATCACCTGCACTGTCTTGCCCAAAAATTTGCCCGAGCGCTCGTCATTGATTAATTTCAAAAGTAATCGCCCGCTCATTACACTACTACTCTTAGTAGTTTCTACGTCCAGGAACCGCTCGTAGTGCCCCAGGTCCAGATCAGTCTCGGCACCATCTTTGGTAACAAAACATTCACCGTGTTCAGCTGGGTTGAGCGTACCGGCATCAACATTTAGATACGGGTCCAGTTTTTGGATATTTACTGAATATCCGCGAGCCTTTAGGATAGTTCCGATAGAAGCGCCCGTGATACCCTTTCCGACTCCAGAAAGCACTCCACCCACTACAAATATATACTTGGTTTTACTCACGCCTAAATTGTCCCCTAAAAAACTATTCGTTTAGTACATCATATCACAAAAATGAAAAGGCCACCTATCTTGTTTTGTTTATTCAACAAATAAAATAGGTGGCGTGTGTTGTTCATTTTTCCGGTACTCGCATGCGAGCCTTCCTTTCATCATAGATGCGCTCGACACCTAAGTAGGCCAAGATTACTCCAGGGACGAGAAAGATCGGTGAGATCCAGTCGCTACCGCTGACGACCATCAAGAATACGGCAACTACCAAGACGATACCGACGAGCAGGAGAATCACTCCTTTTCTCATTTTTCCCTCCTTGTGGATTTTGTTTAGACTACCAGAGGTCCTCTTCATCATCAACTACAGGACTGTTCATGGCAATCTTATAGATGATGGCGCTGGCAATAGCCAGTGCGCCAGCGAAAAACAGGGCCGGGACAAGGTAGCGAGTGATGATATGAACCACCACCCAAATAACAACGACCACGAGCATCACGCTCAGAATAATGTTACCAAGCTTAGGCATAAATACTCCCTACGCTAGAAAGATTAGGATATAAATGTACAACTGCACTCTTCTAATTATACCACACCATGCCCCAAAAGTCAATGACTAGCGGAGTTTGTTTAGCGCGGCGTCTTTTTGTGGATCACGGCCTGCCAAAATATCTTCATCGGTGAGTTCTACCTTTTGGTCTGGTTCTATGCCCTCTTTGTCTATATTGCGACCATTTGGCGTAAACCAACGCGCAATTGTTACTTTGAGCGTACCGCCATCTTTTAGATTACGAATCTCCTGGACACTACCCTTGCCATAAGATTTTTGACCAATTAACGTAGCTACGCCATTATCACGCAGTGCCCCAGCTGTGATCTCGCTGGCGCTAGCACTACCCTCATCTATCAAAACTACCGTCGGCACGCCAAGCAGTACCGAATTGCCAGTAGCAGTATAGGTCTTGATAGTTTTGCCATCACGTTTTTCTTCTAATACAGTTTTGCCCTTTGGCAGCCAAATAGATGATACGTCAACCGCCGAACTCAGCAAACCGCCTGGGTTACCGCGCATATCTAGCACTACACCTCTAACATTCTTAGACTTGAACTCAGTGGCATATTGATTAACCAACTTAGTTGTATCATCCCCAAACCGACTAATCCTAATAATGCCTATATTATCGCTTGTTACCTCTGATTTTACACTCGGAATATTAATCGTATCACGAGTGATTTCAATCGTCACCGGTTTGCCATCACGTATTAATTCTAGCTTTACAGTAGTACCTTTGGGACCACGGATCTTCTTTACGGCTTCACTGACGCTTATGTCATAAGCCGACTCATCATCAATCTTGGATATTACATCACCAGCCCGTACACCGGCCTTCTGCGCCGGAAAGCCGTCAATTGGTGCGATAATCACTACTGTATTGTCTTTTTTGCCTAGCTCAGCTCCGATACCATCAAAGGTACCATTCAACTCCCCTTGAAACTCCTTGGAATCTTGATCATTCATATATTCAGTGTAAGGATCGCCAGCCGCACTAACCAAGCCCTCTTTTAGGCCATCTTCTATTTTACTGGCGTCTACCTGGCCATCGTAACTTTCTTTTAGGGCCGAATAAAGCTCTTTAATCCCATCAAAGTCAATATCGGCCGAGTTGTTATTGCCAGCTATTGACCTATGGAAAACACTGTCAGCACCCCAGGCGATTCGGCCCGAGCCAATGGCTATGCCAAATAAAAATATAACAATCACTCCTGCTACATTTAGAAAAGCTCTTAGGTTCTTTTTATTACTGCCACGATTATCTTGATTAGACTCAGTCAAAACACACCCCTATCTATTAGTTTACCTAGGATTATATTATAGATTTTATATGACTAAATTAGAAGTGGATAAAGTACAATCCGCTAGCCGAAACAGTCGCTTCGCTATAAGTACCAGTCAAACTAGCGTTGTACTGACTGACATAAATTGTGCCATTAGGGTTAACTCGCTCTACAAACATCACATGGCCCCAAGTACCATAATTACTAACGGCAATATCACCAGGACGAGGATTAGTGTCTACTGGTATGCCCAGGCTACGAGCGGCATCATCCCAATTATTGGCATTGCCAAAACCATAAGGCATATAGCCGTGAGTTTTGTAAGTCTTCCAGGCAGCATAGCTAACACACTGACGATAACATAATCCCCAAGGGTCAATATCATCACCATAATAACAAGAACCGGCATGCGTCCATGAACCGGCACGGTAATTAGCCCAAGGATAACCAGAACTATCAGGTACATTAATTATACCTCCGCTACGAGCAAACAATCGGGCGTTTTCAGCAATCTGCTGAGCGCGCAAATCAGCAATTTTAGAACTGTTATTCTTGATCTGAGCTGATAGCTCATCCTGTTGACTTTGGTTCATTGACAAAATACGATCTTTTTCGGCTTTTTGTGAAGCTAACTGACTCATTAGGCTTTGCTGGTCCTTCATGGCCTTCTCTACTGACTCTTTTTTGGTGTTTAGCTCTAATTTAAGTTGAGTAACTTTGTCTAGGGTAGTTTTAACTTTGGATCTAACACTATCTTGATATTGCTGCTTATCAAAAAAATCGCTCAGGTCTTTGCTGCTCATTAGCATTTCGGCAGTTGTAATGTCACCAGATACATACATAGCCCTGATAGAATCACCCAATAATTTCTTTTGCTTAGCTAGCTCTTCTTCGGTTTGCTTGATCTGAGTGCGCAAATTGTCAATCTCGGTGGTTAGCTGATTGATTTTGGTCTGCGAGGCGTCTATTTGGCCCTGCAACATACTTATAGCCTCTGACAAAGAATCAGCCTCTACGCTCAGAACGCCTTGCGCTTGGCGTTTTTGGTCACTATCGGCACTTAGCGCATTAATTTGCTCTTGATAACGATCAGCCATAACCTTAGTGCCACCAATGGCCGAGAAACCATAGGCTAATACCAACACTCCTATTATTAGAGGCGTATATACTGTACTTGGCTTGATTTTATATGCTAGTTTTTTCATTTTTTTAAGTATTTTTGTTTTTCTATACTCACTAGTCATTGTATCATACATAAGCGGTTTATTCAACCCCCTTTCTTTGATAATTATCACTCTTAGTTAACTCTGCGCAGACGTCGTTGTTTGGTCTGGTGGAATCTGAGATATTTCTTGGTGGCAACATATGACGATAGCGCGCCGATTAGCATACCAAATGCCAGCTGCATACCTAGGAATAACCAGAAATTCTTAGCAAAATACTCATTGGCGTACTTTATGTCAAGTAGACCCAGGGCGCTGGAGTCAAAAGCGCCAGCCTGAACCACAAATAAGGTATGACACAGAAGTATAGACACAATTGCCGCAATTACACCATAAAGCATAGTTTCTACAATAAACGGTCCCTTGATAAACCAAGTACTAGCCCCCAGTAGTCGCATAATTGTCAGTTCATCACGCCGGTTGAATATAGCCATCTGGATAGTATTGAAGATTATTAGTACCGAGATAACGGCAAAGACTATTACACCGATCAATACCGCCTTGCGAAAGAAAGATGTAGCTTTGGTTATTTTATCAATTGCCTCTTTGCGATCACCGGAATAAGACGTTTTGTCAGACTGAAGTTCTTGGTTTTTTACCGCCTCTATAACACTTCTGATAGCCTCTATATTGCCTGGGTCAGTTGGCTTGATTTTTAGAGTAGCCGGCAATGGGTTATCGGTCTGAGAGATAGCTAGTAGCAGGTCCAGATTATCCTGATTATCTATGCGGTACTGCTTGAGGGCCTCTTCTTTAGATATATAAGTAATATTTTTAACATTACCCGTCTGTTTAAGCTCATTAATAAAATTATCACGCTGTTCATCCGTAACATTATCTTTTAGGTACACCGACACATCAATCTTGTCATTGATCTGAGCTATAGTGTTATTGAATGTAGCGTTAGCGATAATTGAAAATAAAACTATAGTTAACGTCACTACCATCACGGCGGTAGCCGCTATGCTAAGTGAAATATTTCGGAAAAAGTTAACTACTCCAGTTTTGATAACTCGTTCTAAACTTATAAATCGGTGGGCAGCTTTATCGTTCATAATTACCTTCCGATGGTGTATGTACCACCAGCCTTATCACTAACTATTCTGCCACCATCTATTGTTATGACGCGCCGACGCAGTTGGTTAACAATTTCTTGATTGTGAGTCGTTAACAGAACAGTTGTACCGTATTTATTAATCTTTTCTAACACCCTAATGACATCCCAGGCATGTTTGGGATCAAGGTTACCGGTCGGCTCATCGGCAATTAGAATCTTTGGTTGACGAACTATTGCCCGAGCAATTGCTACTCGCTGACGCTCACCACCAGACAGCTCACGCGGGTAGTTTTTTTCTTTATTTTTTAGGCCTACAATATTTAGGACCTTTGGCACAGTGTGCTTTATCTCTTTATTGCCAATACCAATAACTTCTAGCGCAAAAGCTACATTTTCAAAGACAGTTTTATTGGGCAAAAGTTTAAAATCCTGAAAAACCACACCAATACGACGACGTAATTTAGGTATATTTTTGTCTTTCAGATTCTCATAATCTATACCGCCGACTACAATCTTGCCGGACGAAGGTTTTTCCTCTCTGGTAAGTAACTTAAGCAAAGTTGATTTGCCAGCACCACTCTGCCCAACTACAATTACAAACTCTTTCGGCTCTATATGCAGCGTTACGCGCTCCAAAGCCGATCCGTTACGTTTAGTATATGTCTTGGTTACCCTATCCAAAAGAATCATACCGCTATATTATAACAAACTTGGAGATAAGTTTTAGACGTTTTCGTTATTTTCTAAATACGATTCTATGAAATCATTGATATCACCATCCAAAACTGCTTGAGTTTGGCTAGTCTCATACCCTGTTCGCAAATCTTTGACCAAATTATATGGATGAAGTACATAATTTCGTATCTGATTACCCCAAGCAACTTGCTCATTGGGACCTTTTAATTGTGATAAATTTTCTTGATGTTGCTCGGACTGTAGCTGAGCTAGCTTGGATCTCAAAATAGTCATGGCTGTTTCGCGGTTTTGCAGTTGACTACGCTCGTTTTGGATACTAACACTTATACCAGTAGGTAAATGGGTAATCCGGACTGCGCTATCGGTAGTATTTACACTTTGGCCACCGTGTCCACTGGCCCTAAAAAAATCGGTCTTTAGATCTTTTTCATCAATTGGCGCATCCTCAGGGGTATCAATTTTGGGCAAAACCTCGACCTTGGCAAAACTAGTTTGACGCTTAGCATCAGAGTTAAACGGACTTTGTCGTACTAAGCGGTGCACGCCATGTTCGCCGTGTAGTTTACCATAGACAAAACTACCATCACTAACCAAAAAACTAACGCTTTTCAGGCCAGCCTCTTCGCCAGGCGATTGATCAATAATCTCAGTCTTGATGTCATTATCTTCAGCCCAGCGCAAATACATTCTGAGCAACATCCCAGCCCAATCCTGGGCATCAGTACCGCCAGCACCAGCAAAAATATTAACCACGGCATCATAATCATCATATTTGCCACTAAATTTTAATTGTTTTTTCAGATTGTATAATTTAGCGGATAGTATTTTTGCTTGAGCATCAATATCAGATTTTAGACTAGGGTCATTTAGTTTAGCTAGTTCATTCAGGTCGTCAAAAGCCGTTTTTAGATCCTGCCAAGGAGTAATTTGACTCTGTAATTTAGCCAAAACTTGCATTTGTCGTTGAGCACTTTGACTATCGTTCCAAAAATCCTTATCCTCAGATTCTTTGGTCAACTTATTAATATCCTTTGATTTTGCTACATAGCCTATCTTGACCAAACAATTGTCTAAATCGTTAAGCTGTTCTGATAGATCCACTCTATTTCTCCCAGAGTCGGTCTAACTGAGACATCAGCTCTTCGGGTTCGCCCTCCGACGGATTACCTAGAATCCCAAGCCCCCAAATATTCTCGCTAAACAGATTATTAGCACCCTCTATAATCTGGTTTTTGGTAACATCTTTTATGCGGGATGGTAATGAATGGTAATCAACATAAGTATCATCAAAAAAGTATCTTGACGCATAGTAACTAGTCATAGCAGATACGGTCTGATATCCACGCTGATATGATCCTAGTCGGCGCTGTTTAGCCGCTTCTATCTCCTCTTTTGTTAGTTTTCCATCAAAAACTTCTTTTAGCTGAGAGGTCATAATATTAAAAAGTTTATGGGCATTATCTGGTCTAACTTGAGCACCAAACCACCAGTTAGTACTGGAATAATCAAACCCAACACCACTACTCATACTATAAACTAGTCCGTGTTCACGAGCAGTCCCGAGAATTCGGGAGTATAATGTTTCTGTTAACATACCATTAAGTAAGCTCATAGCTGTCAATTCATTATTGTTCATTCGCCTGCGAAGGAAGGTATCAAAATAAAAATAATAGTTATCAACCGTCTTATTTAGAATAGTCAGTGGTTTTTTTAGACGTCTTGGTATTTCTGCTGGCAAATCTTTGCGACCACTACCTTTTGGCAGGGTAGTTTTTTCTAGCATTGCAGTAATTTCCTTGCGCCTAGTAGGTGTAATTTTACCAGCAATAACAAAGCGCATATTAGACGATGTGTGAGTATTAATATAATGATTTTTAATATCATCCAGGCTGACATTATTCATAAGCTCTAAACGCTCTTGGTCTGTAACGCTGTAAAATCCATAGGCTTCACGCAGTGCAATACTTAGGTGTCTAAAATGATTATTAGATCTAGCTGTTAGCTCTTCGCGCACATTACCGAACTCAGCCACAAATTCCTCTTCCAAAAATAATGGTTCGGTGATAGCTACTAACAACCAGTCCAAAATTCTCTGCCACTCAAAGTCGGCACACTCAGCTTCATAGACTATGTCATGCGTACCAGTGCTGGCGTTGCAATAAGCACCATTTTTCTCAAACTCGGCCTGAAACAGCCTAGCTTTTGGTATTTTTTTGTTAGCGCCAAGTAGCAAATGCTCCATAATGTGCGGCGCTTCCCATTTGTCACGTTCTACCAAATACTCACCTGCCCGAAAATTAAGCTCAAACGACATCACTGTGGCATTTGGTACATTAATTAACAAACCTTTCGCACCGTTATCTAGAATTATCTCACTAACTTTATGCTCCATAGACACTCCCTGCCACCGCTAGTGACGGACTACTTTCGGCCCTTGCGACGACGTTGACGTTCGGCTTTTCTAGCTTTTTTCTTCTTATTGTGGGCTTTTTTCTTGATAGCTGCTTCTTGTTTTTCAGTACTAAAGTCAGCTTCGCTAAACTCTTCAGCCTCGGTAATACGATCGGCATTATCTACCGAATTACGGGCAGCCTTAGTTAGCTCAGTCTCTACTGATCTATTCATCTGGCTTGGATCAATTGGTCGGACATGGAATAAATTACGCACCACTTCATGACGTAGGTCAATCTGCATTTTTTCAAAAATTATTTGAGCTTGGCGACGATACTCCACTAGCGGATCGCGCTGACCAACGCTCATCCAAACAATTCCTTCACGCAAATGTTGCATATTTTCTAGGTGCTGCATCCAGTAATTATCTAGCGTCTGCAAGTACAGATCACGTTCAATTTTGCGTAACATCTCAGGACCAAAACGCTCTTCTTGCTCTTTATAAAGCTCATGAGCTTCCTTAATAAGTTCTTTTTCAAACTTTTGAGCCGGTTGATCAAACAGTTTATCTAGAGTGGTTTCATCAAAAGGAAATACATGCTTTATGGTGTCCTCATATTTATCAGTTGTTGCAAGCGGTGACTCAGCTATATCTTTAGCCTCTGATTCAATAAACTCTTTTACGCGCTTGCTAATATCGGCATGCTTCAAAATCTCACTACGCATACTATAGGTCGCAATACGGTGCCGGTTCATAACATCATCGTATTTAACAACGTCTTTTCGGCTATCAAAATGGAATCCTTCAATCTTTTCTTGAGCACCCTCCAGACCTTTGCTAATTACACGATGCTCAATCGGTGTAGAGTCATCAACTTTTAGACGACCCATAAGCGCACCGATGCGCTCGGCACCAAAAATACGCATTAAATCGTCTTCTGTGCTAACAAAGAATCGACTCTCACCAGGATCGCCCTGCCTACCAGAACGACCACGCAACTGATTATCAATTCGGCGTGATTCATGCCTTTCCGAACCAATCACTACCAAACCGCCAGCTTTTTTGGCTGTTTCGTCTAATATAATGTCGGTTCCACGACCAGCAATGTTAGTAGCCAAAGTCACAGCACCCTTTTGGCCAGCCTTGGAAATTATATTAGCCTCACGCTCGTTGTTTTTGGCGTTTAGTACGTTGTGAGCGATACCTGCTTTCTTTAGTAACGCACCCAAAATTTCATTCTTTTCGATAGATACGCTACCAATCAGTACCGGTTGACCTTTTTTGTTTAGTCTCTTTACTTCCTCTATAATCGCCCTGAACTTACCGGCTTCGCTACGATAAATCCTATCTTGATGGTCTTCGCGAATAGTAGGCTTGTTAGGCGGAACTTGAACAACATCTAATTTATAAACCTGGTGAAATTCCTCTGCTTCAGTCTCGGCAGTACCAGTCATGCCAGCCAGTTTGTCGTACAATCTAAAGTAATTTTGGAACGAGATAGTTGCCAGAGTCATTGACTCTTCCTGAATGTCTATACCTTCCTTAGCCTCAATAGCTTGGTGTAAACCTTCGTTATAACGCCGACCTTTTAGCAAACGTCCGGTAAACTCGTCAACGATTACTGCTTCGCCATCAACTGTTACTACATAATCCTTATCACGCTTAAACAAAGCTTGAGCCTTCAATGCCTGCTCTAAGTGATACAAAGTCCGAATATTATTAGCGTCATACAAATTTTTTATACCCAAAACTTTTTCTACTTGGCTAATACCCTCATTTGTCAAAGTCACTGCCTTGCGTTTTTCGTCTACTTCATAATGCTCGTCTTTCTTTAGACCTCTAACCACCTTAGCAAATTGAATATAAGACGCACCGCTAGCTGTAGACGGTGCCGAGATAATAAGCGGTGTTCTAGCCTCGTCAATCAAAATTGAGTCTACCTCGTCCACAATGGCAAAGTTAAGATCACGCTGGCGTAATTGGCTAGTTTCTTGAACCATATTGTCACGCAAATAATCAAAGCCGAATTCATTGTTGGTTCCATAGGTTATATCAGCATTATAAGCTTCTTGGCGAGTGCATGGTTTTAACACGCGCATTCTAGGATCTTCATGATCTTTATTCTCATACTCTCTATCAATGATAAATGACTGGTCAGCTACAATTACACCTACATTTAAACCCAAAAAATCATAAACTAAGCCCATCCAAGACGCGTCACGTTGAGCTAGATAATCATTAACCGTGACTACATGAACGCCCTTTTCGCTAAGAGCATTTAGATAAACCGGCAATGTGGCCACCAAAGTTTTACCTTCACCAGTACGCATCTCGGCGATCTTACCTTCGTGCAAAACCATACCACCGATTAGCTGAACATCAAAGTGACGCATTTTAATAACTCGCTCCGATACCTCGCGAACCAAAGCAAAAGCATCTGGCAAAATCTTACTTAGATCACCTTTTGCTTCGCCATTTAAGCGTTTCTTTAGTACTTTTGTCTGTTCTTTGAGCTGTTTGTCAGACATTTTTTTATATTTGCCAGACAAGACGTTTATGTCTTTAACTTTTTTGGTAAGTCGTTTTAGTGTCCTGATCTGCGGATCACCCAATGCGCGTTTTAAAACCTTATTTTTCATAAACTTCTATTATTACTTCCCTCGTAAATTTCGTAAATTTTAAGTTAACTAATATTATACCCTAAAAAGGAAGAATAATCCGCATAAATATGTTGTAACTTAAGACGCTACTGTCTCAGGTTGACTTGTGCGACGTAATTTAGCCGTAATCCGGCGCGCCAAACGACCTGGGGTATGGGTATTCTTGTATTGTCTAAGCTGATTTTTTAAGTTATCCTCAGTTTCATCAATCGCCGCCAAAAAACTAGTGCTACTTCGATGAGCAGTTATGGTCCTACTACCCGGCAATTTTATAATTACTTCACACTCTTTGGTATTTTTGTCTTTGGATTTCTTTTGCTTTAACTTAACCTCGGCACTAGCGCTAGCACGAGCGCGCAAAGGTATAAACTTCTCTAATGCACCTATTTTCTTACGAGCATATTGACGCTCTTTTTCAGTTATTTGGCTGTGAACACCGCTGATAGTTAAATTGTTAAGCATATAGAATCCTTTCTTTAGATGACCTATGCTTTGGATTATACGCCAATTTTAATTATCTAAAGTGATTTAAATCGCTTCACGGCCACCCATGTATGAGCGCAAAACTTCTGGAATAACAACATTGCCTTGGCCATCTTGATAATTATCAATCACGGCTATTAATGCCCTGGCTAACGATACAGCTGTACCGTTAAGCGTATGCAAGGTTTCAGTCTTGCCATCAGATGACCTGCGAACACGAATATTTAGGTTACGAGCCTGAAAATCAGTACAATTAGAACAACTGGTTAGCTCCCTATAAGTTTGATCAATCGGCGACCAATATTCTATGTCATACTTTTTGGCAGCTGGAGCACCCAAATCTCCACTAGCAATATTTACAACGCGATACGGGATATTTAATGCCTGGCAAATTTCTTCTTCTGTCTGCAATATTTGCTCATGAATTTGCTGACTGTTGTCTGGCAAACTGTAGGCATACATCTCTAGTTTATTGAACTGATGAACCCTGAAAAGCCCACGAGTGTGCTTGCCGTAAGCACCGGCTTCTTTACGATAACAAGGGCTATAAGCACAATAAAGCAGTGGCAAATCAGCCTCATCAATAATCTCATCAGCATGATAGCCAGTCAGTGGAATCTCAGCTGTAGCGATTAATGATAAATCTTCGCCTTCTATGAAGTACTCATCGCTTTGCTCGCTACTACGTGGTGCGAAGCCAGTACCAGCCGCCACTTGGCTGTTAACCATGTGTGGCACTGTCATAAATTTAAAGCTTTTCTCGGTTACAAAGTTTAGTACATACTGGTATAAAGCATTTTCTAACAAAGCCAGATCGCCCTTTAGATAATAGAATTTATTGCCAGATACTTTGGCGCCGCGAGTAAAGTCTACCCAGTCTTTGCGAGTAGCCAGATCCAGATGATCTTCACCGCCACTATTATTCTCACCCCAAGTTTTTATTTCGGCATTAGCTGACTCATCACCAACTGGCACATCATCACTGTGTAAATTAGGCACACTAGATAATAATTCCTTGTAAGCCGTCTCGGCCTGAGTTAGATATTCTTCACGTTCAGCTAATTCTATTTTTATCTGACGCCCCTCTTCTATAGCCTGCTCATCGGGCTTACCACCACTCTGTTTCATAGACTCGGCAATCTGATTACGTCTAGTACGTAACTCTTCTACAAATGTAAGCAACTCCCGACGCTCAGAATCCAAAGCTAGTAGCCTATCAATATCTATATCATAGCCCTTCTCGGCTACTTTTTGTTTTACTAATCCGGGGTTATCCCTAACAATTTGTATATCAATCATAACTTATAGTATATCTCACTTACTGGACTTTATATGTTTTAGAGTTAGCTCGGTGCGAGAACGAGCATAAGTACAATAACTACACGGTCCGCCCATAATATCTATACCAACTTTTGGCATATTATCATCGTCCATGCATTGCTTCATGTCGCCAATCGTCTTATCTACCCAGGTTGCGTCGCCAGTATATGGAATTATTTTTGTCCTAAATTCTACACGGTCGTTGAACTCGTCTAGGTCTAGCCGACCATTAGTATAAACAAAATAACCAGTGTCACTAACTGTAAAGCCATTGGCTCTAAGTAACCACTGATAAACTTCCATCTGGCGCTTGTAGGTTACCTGCCAACCGGCGTCTATGTTTACATCACTGTCTTTGGCGGTCGCTTTGTAGTCAACTACAATCAGCTCACCAGCGCCATTGACCCAAATATCATCTACCGCCCCAAAAATATGCAAATTAGTTGACTGATGCAAAGTAAACACGCCCACAAAATTCTCACGCCATTGATCCAGACTATCATGCTCAAACGGCGTAGCTTCTACGCCGAATTCTACCATCATCGGATGTGGTTTTTTGGCCTTACGATAAGTATCAAATTCTTTCTTTAACAGATTGTCAATCGCCTGATTAATCCTAAATGGTGGTCCGTCCGGTCGTTTAATCTTTAGCCTAACGTCTAGCCAAAAACACCTTGGACACTGTGTAAACAACTCAATTTTACTCCGGCTAAGTTTAAAAGGCGTTTTTTGGCCCGGTTTGTAAGGCAAACTGCGTTCTCGGTAATATCCCATTTGTATATTGTATCAGAGTGAAGCTGCAATTATAGCAGCTGTTTCGGCTCGGAGCGTAAAATCTCCTAGACCAATACTTTGATAATCGTTATTGGCAAAGAATTGCAATTCATCTGAGCTCCAACCGCCTTCTGGACCAATCACAAAACCAATTTTACTTTCTGAATCCAAAGTTATTTTTTGATTGCCTTGATGACAGACATAAATTTTAACATCATCATATTCTGCCAAAGCTTTCTTTATATGAACCGGCTCGCGAACAGACGGAATATCACTACGCCAACATTGTTCGGCGGCCTCACTAACAATTTTTTGAGCCCGTTCGTGATTAAAATCTTTCTTGATTGTACGATCAGTTATCAGCGGCACAAAATTAGTCACGCCTAGTTCAGTAGCTTTTTGCAATATTAGTTCATTATTATCTTTTTTGAGCAGGCTCCAAAACAAGTAAACATGCTGCTTGGGTAAATTACGCTCTATTTCTGTTACTAATGTTAAATGAGCTTCTTTATTGGTAATTTTGGCCACCCGGTACAGTCTATCTGTCTGCTGACCGTCAAATAATACCAGCTCCTGACCTTCCGAAAACCGAAGCACCCGATTCCATTGCCAAAGTAAAGCCTCATCATGTAGCCAAAAATCTTTTTTTAATTCTAGCTGTGGTGTATAAAATCTATGAACTCGCATAAGCTTATTGTCGCACAAGTATCGCTAGCGACTCAATATGTGGCGTCCTAGGGAAAAAATTATAACCCACGATACTATCTATTTTATATTCACCCTGCAGGAACTTTAGGTCACGTACCTGAGTTGACGGATTACAACTTAGATAAATAATTTTTGGTGGTCTGACTTCTAGTAACTTATTTACCAAATCCTTATGTAGTCCAGCCCTGGGTGGATCACAAATTACAACCGAGTCGGAATCTATATACTCTAATGCCTTCTCGCTAGGGGCATGAATAACTTTCACATCACGACCAGCAGCATTCACGGTAGCATATTTTATATTAGATTCATCTAGCTCTACTAATAATTTAGGATTATCAGTCCCTAAACCAATAGTACCAACACCACTGTACATGTCGGTTACTGGTAAATCACTGGCGACTTTATTTATGGCCGTCATTGCCTGGTTAAAAATATCAGTATTAACCTGAAAAAAACTAAAAACATCATATTTTATAGCCACATTATTTACCCGTCCAGTTAATATAATATCACCGTAAGTGTATAGGTCTTTAGTCCTAACGCTAGCTGGACTTTTGGGGTTAGAATAAACAATCACTACACCCTGACAAACTTTATAAAGTTCTGGGATGTCTGAAAAATCAGAATCTTTAACAAACAGCGCGCAAACCACATTACCATCATTGTCGCAGCGCAAAATTAGACTTTTTAGATCACCAGCTCGAACCTTATTTTGATCTAACGCAGCACAAACCCTACCAGCTACTTCATCTATTTCTGGCCTGGCTATACTACTACCCTGAACAATTTGCTTATGATGAGTTCCACGATTATAAAGTGCCAAATGTAGCCCATCGTCATCACCCCAGAAGCTATACTCCATTTTGTTACGATAACGCCACTGATGCTCTGGAGCTATAAACTTTAGCTCACTATTATATTCCACAGATTCACGCTGATAAATCTCGGCTAGAATTTCTTGTTTGTGCTTATTTTCGGCCCCATAAGTCATCATCTGCCAAGGACTAGTGCTTAGGTACAAATCATCCTTGGGCTCAGTTCTATCTGGTGATGGGCTAATTATTTTAACAGCTAGACCTTCGGCATAATCTTTCTTTAGTTTAGTTGTCTGGACCGTAACTTCTTCGCCTGGCAAAGCGTTCCAGACAAAGACTTTACGACCATCGGGCAATTCTCCCATTCCTTGTCCACCAAAGACAAGTTTACTAATTTTAACCTGAACTAATTGATTTTTGTTAGACCTCTTGGGCATTATTATTTACTAAAAGCTGCAAATACTATAAGTACAATCAAAAACTTAGATATTTGGTCAATCCTAATATAGCGTTGTTCAAAAGTCACATGTTCGTAACGAGCTTTTTTGTTGATTGATGATCGCAAGTTTATAGTGTTCGCTACCCAAGTTAAAACTGAAACAGCAACCGCTGCATAAGCATACCAACTAAATCGCTCGGCACCGATTAGAGTAACTGTTACTAGGCTAGCCAGCATTGGTAAATGAGCTAATACCATTGTTAGTGTAGAGGCCCAAAAACCAAATTTGTGCGGAGTTTTGTTGCCAGCGTTTTCACGCTCGGCTACCCAACCAAATATAGAGCCAGCAAAGGCTAGCAGCCCAACAGTTACTAGAGTAGCAATATCTTGCACGCCGGCCATCAAAGTAACGGTAGATACCAATATCGCACCAATAAACCCATAAAACAACCAACGATAACCAGAAATTCCGGCCTTTACAGTAGCCTCATAGCGCCTAAACAGCTTAGAGCCAATCATTAACGAAATAATTGTTGTTAGACCCAAAATAACCACCAACAACCAACGCAGGTCAACATAACCCAGAACCTCAGTAGCGTTACCTAGTGTCACATGATCAGTAACCGTAAAAGTATCTTTGGCCTGATAGCTCATTAGAATACCAATCTTGGCTACTTTAACAAAAACTAACGTTAGGATGATTAAAATAATGCCGGTTAGTACATTAGAGATATGCATACCGCGCAAACGATCCATTGGCGTTAGCTCAGGACGTTTGTTTTTAGTAGTTGCCTTAGATACAACTGATTCGCTAGCACTGGCTGGCTTTTTGGCCTTGGCGCTAGCCGATTTTTTAACTGGCGTCTTAGCAGCAGCTACAGTCTTTGCAGATGCCGAAACAGACTTTTTAGCATTAGCTACAGTTTTTTTAGTTGTTGGTTTTTTCTTGGCTGCCGGCTTTTTGGCAGTAGTTTTGGTTGCCATATTAAATTTTCTCCTTAACTCCTAATAATACTAATATACCATACCTGGTTATATATCTGTCGGATTATTTAACTAATTTTAGACGATTTACCAACCAATCACGTGGCAAAATACTCAAAAACCAACCTGCTCGTGGACCAGCGGTCTGACCAATCAAAACCGTATAAAGTGTTACAAACATGTCTTTAGGGCCAAAATCATCGGTTTTAAACTGGTAGATTGCCTTATGAAACCACTCACCGCCTGCGTCGCTTGGCGCATCACTAACTACGCCAGCCAGGTTACTCAAAAAAGTTTTTTGAATATCATTCAACTCACCAGGATTTACATCTTCTCGCAAAGAAAATCTGACTTTATCTGGTGCCCATTTTTGTAACCAATTATCAATATAATTTAGCTCTTTATAAATAGTTTCTTTCTGTTGGCCGGCGATTTCAGCATGTTCGGTGCGTCCGATAATAGCAATTGTTTGGTCAAGATCTTTTAATGCCGATTGGTAACTAGCCACCAAGTGAGAAAACGGTACATTAGAAATTGTATTTTCGGCCAAAGACGAACTACATAGATATATTAAAGCCTCGTCTTCGCCAGTTTTATCAGACTTGGCCAATAACTCAGCATATTCATCTATTAGACGAACTACACCCTCTTCTTGATCAAAAAATAATTTCTTATTAGGGGGATATCTATAAATAAAATATCTAACAATTTCTGGCGGCAAAACACTAAGTAAATCGGACACATTTACTGTATTGCCAGCGCTTTTACTCATTTTTTTAGTTTCGCCAGCCCGATTAATAAACTCATAAGGTATCGGATATGGCACAGAACCACCAAATATCCGAACCACCAATTCTTTGCCAGTATCATACGAGCCTCCTTTGGTGGCATGATCACGACCAAAAGGCTCAGCGTTTACTCCAGCCAACTGCCAACGCGCCGGCCAATCCAGTCGCCAATCTAGTTTTACCTGACCAGACTCGTAACTAATAGTCACCTCCTGACCATTTTTATCTAGATAAATTATCGTTTTAGCGCTAGTATCTATACTGACAAAATTACGTTTTTTTAGATAGCCATCTTCATTAACCTGGACCGGTGACCAATCAGCATTTAACTGACGACCCGAAGCTTCAGTAATGCAGTTTTTGACCTCATCAATATTTATCAGAGCTTTTTCTATAGATTGCGTAAAATAGCCCGAACGATACTTTTCATGGCTCCGAATAACCTCCATATCTATACCTAAGACATCTAGGTTAGATAAAAAGTCATTTAAAAAATAATCAGCATAGGACCCAGACCGTCCGTCAGGCGACGGAATATCACACAAAGATTGTCCCAAATATTTCTCAAATGATGGATCAATACCGACCGGAACTTTCCTAAACTGATCTAGGTCATCTACAAAATGCAGATGCCTCACCTGTCGCCCGCGCTTTTTTAGCTCGATATAAATCGCATCGGCGGTCAAAACCTCACGCAAAGTGCCAACATGATATTTGCCAGATGGTGACACACCGGAACTAACAACAATCTCACCACCAGGATGAGCTCGCTCTAGCTCATCGGCTATTTTTTCTGTCCAAAACATACTACTAGGATACCGTAATTTTTACTAAGTGACTATAATTTAGTCTTAGGAAATATCAACTATTTTGTAAGCGTTGGTCTCTGCCGGAGTAACGATTTCTACTTCGTCACCTTGTTTTTTACCCATCAGCGCCTGACCAATTGGTGATTCATCAGAAATTTTGCCATTTAGCGGATCAGCCTCAACTGTACCAACCACTGAGAATTCCTTAGTTTTACCATCAGAGTTTTCTAGCTTAACTGTACTACCCAACTGAACCTTACTGTCACCTTTTGGTTTAGTAATCAGCTCTGCACTAGCCAAAATACCTTCAATCTCCATGATTCGGCTTTCGTTCTTTTCGTGCTCATCTTTGGCAGCATGATATTCAGCATTTTCGCTTAGATCACCTTGTTCGCGAGCCAACTTAATACTCTCGGCGATATCTGTGCGCTTAGCTATTAGGCTATCAAGTTCTGCTTTTAATTCATTTATTCCGTCTTGGGTTAATTTAAATTGCTTCTTCATAATTTTCTCCTCTACTGATAAGTGGTTAGTTTGGTTTATTTAACTAAATTTGGTGTTTCTGATATAAATTTCTTTGTTTTTTATTCGGTTATCTTCTCTGTTATATCGTTCGCTTGTCCGATTAGGACTATTTGATCACTAATTTTGTTTATCGTTACTTTCCTGGTTACTTCCAAGGTACTGACATTACATGGTATTTTCCTTGGTCGTACATCTCGGTCATCATAGATTACACCAATATCGTGCTTTTGAAAAGAATTAAATGAAATACTTAACATACCACCCTATTATACCCCATTTATTTTTATTACAAAGAGGGCCAAGAAAGCTAGTGAGTTCTTCATAAAATGAACTATCATGCCGGCCCATAAAGAGCCTGTTTTTTCTCGCAAATAAACTAAGAATAATGACAATATAAAAGTATCTATAGCTGCCATATAAAGCGGAGGTGCACCACTACCTATTTGTAAGTGCAAAACCGCGAATATTAAACTAACTACCACGGCCGCTAGTTTAATATTCATTTTTTTGAGCAAACCAGTATACAAAAATCCCCTAAACAATATTTCTTCGGCAATCGGCGGTAAAATCGCCAGACTCAAAAACACCAGTAGCAACTGACCAGAGCCATTGGCGCCATCAAAACCAATCTGTTGTCTTTGCTCGGTGTCCACCTGTCCTGTGCCGCTAATGATCGCTGTTACAGCCATCAAAAAAAGAAAATAAACAAAGAATACACCCAGCGCCCTAGCAACATCGCTAGCCCTTATTTTACGCTTCAGGCCAATACTGCCTAATGATAAACCTCGGTTTTTCAAAAATCTATAAACTATCAGAATCGTTATAGTTTCTATAATCAAAAATAGGCTAAACTGCAATTCAATTGATGGTTTAGCCAAAACTTGATTGACATCACCGGACGTCAATTGTACCCAAGTGCCAATCAAAGCATAACCAATGATTTGTGACACTATATAACTAAAAACTGTGACCAAAATAGCTGCCAGTGGGCCATAACCAACTCTATGCAGTGGCCTAGGACGCTTTTGTATATTCTTTAACAAATCATTATTGACTACCGGCGAGCGCCCAAGCTCATGAGAATCAGTAGTTTCAGTAGTACTTTTTTGCTCTAAGTTATTCTTGGTCACTTTATAAACCGGTTATAATCCACAAAAGTTATTAGCACAAACAATAACATTAGCGCCAAAAAACCAGTCATATGGATTAATTCCTCTTTTTTCTTGCTAAGTGGACGTTTTAGAGTCAACCTAGATACCAAGGTCACGAATAACCGGCCACCATCTAGCGCTGGAATTGGCAAGATGTTCATAATTGCCAAAGTTAGCGATATGATAGCAATCACCATCAGCATAAAATTAAACCCTATTTTGCTAACTTCGTTCAAGATATATGCTATGCCAACCGGGCCACTAACTTGCTCTTTGGCTGTAGCCGTATCACCAACCAGCAAACTGCCTAGTGCTTTACCAATGCCTTTCAGAGTGAGCTCAGTAAACTGACCTGTCAGCCCTACAGCTACAATCGGCGCTGACCAAGTAGACCGCCGAACCTCCCGGCCTTCAGCACCCGATTCCGATGCGATGCCTAGATAGCCCCGACCATTATTCTCAGCATTTAGCTGCACTTGATAATTAACCAGCTGATTGTCGCGATTAACTACAATCGGCACTTCTTTACCAGCGTTAGCTTTGGTTAATTCGCCAACGGTATTAACGTTTTTGATATCAGCGCCGGCAATCTGCACTAGCTGATCACCAGCCTGCAAACCAGCTTTTTGAGCTGGCGTGTCATCACCAACACTTGCTACCCTAACTACGTCAGGATTCTTAACCTCACTAATTAGCTTAGTGTCAGACGGCACTGTAAACTGGTTATCTACCAGCTTTGGCAGACCAATCCAAGCTAGCACCATGAACAAAAATATCGCTGTAACCAAGTTCATAAAGACACCAGCTACCATTATTTTAACTTTGGCTCTTAGGCGCGCGGCACCAAAACTACCTGGCGTATCATCGCTGTCGCTCTCGCCCTTTAGCCGCACAAAACCACCTAGCGGAATTAGGTTAATCGTAAACAAAAACTTAGATTTTTTGGTCTTGATCTGTTTGCCCCAAATCTTTGGTGGAAAGCCAATACCGAACTCTTCTACATCTACACCATTACGCCTAGCAGCCATAAAATGTCCCCACTCATGCACTACCACTAGGCCAATAAAAAACAAAATCCCCAAAATCAGATAAAAAATACTCATCCATATAAGTATACAACCAAAAGCCTGGACAAACTAAGAAATTTTACAGAAATTCTTATTATTCTTTAAGCTTCAGGCTGAGGTTGATCTATGCCAAGTGATTTTAATATAACTGAAGAGCCAGATTTATTAAGCCCTTTTTGGATTGCATCAACGCCCAAAAGCACTTTGACATCACTATAGGGAGAATATATATGTTTGGCTAATAACACTCCACAACCTGGAGCTTCTTTGACAAAATGTTGTTGCACTGTAACAGCATTCGTCCCTCCTATTGGTTTACCAAACAACCGAGAATCCGTAGCTACTTCAATCTTGCCAGACCTTTGACTACTTTGGTTAGATATAACATACCGCAAAGGCATAGAATCTTCGGCTTCGGCATCGCCAAACAACGCTAGTCTACCTACGTTATGATGTTCTGTTGGTTCGTGCTGCGCAGCAGGATTAAACCGCGGTACATCCAGCGGACCAAAGTACTTCGAGGTATCTCGCCTGACCATAACCACAACTGGCTCGCCAACTTTATCTTTGGTAAAAAGCCTAGAGTATCTATTAACATCAGACTTCATCGCATCACGCTCACCCGGCGCAGACAACGGTCCCGCCATAAAAAAATTAAAAGTCTTCCGGTCTACAGAATATTGTTTGCCTGGTTCAAATACATTAGTGAAATCATTAAACAGTTCAATCTTTCGAGCAATTAACTTACCAATAGAATCTGACACAACATCAATAGACCTGATGTAAGCCTCCGTATTTGGTGGTTGCATCAAACTAACAACCTCGGGCGTTGACTCTGTCATTCTACTCATAAAACCTCTCCGTTCGCCCACACCAATTATTACTTACAGTAAACATTATACAACTATATAGTCATAATTTCAGTGGTTTTGGCCTTGGCTAGGTCATCGGTCTTGGTTTTGTACTCGGTCATTAGGTCATCTACTTGCTTGGACAAACGTTTGTGGTCATCTTCGCTAATATCTTTATCTTTTTTGGCATCGTCTAGATCGGTCATTACGTCTCGCCTAATACCCCTCTGAGCTATCAAGCAATCTTCAGTCTTTTCGCCAAGTTGCTTGACAATCATCTGGCGTCTTTCTTCTGTCAGGGCCGGGATCGGCACTCGGACCACTCGGCCATCATCGCTCGGGTTCAGGCCCAAAGTCTGGTTATCACGAATAGCACTAGCTATAGCCTGCAAATTACTGGGGTCAAATGGTGTAATCTGAATCAGTTGTGGCTCTGGAGCACTAATTGTCGCCAACTGGTTAAGCGGCATCGGCGAGCCATAAGCCTCGGCCATCACACCATCCAACATACTGGGGTGCGCTCGGCCAGTTCGTAGCTTTTTTAGCTCAGTCTCAAAGTGCTCCAAGGCACCATTTAGTTTAGTCTTGGTTTGATTAACTAATTCTTGTGGATTCATATACCTATTCTACCACTTCGCCGACAGCAATACGGCTAAAACGGCGAACAACTATATTCTCACCAAGTTTGGCGATGCCTTCTTTTACAAAGTCAGCTACGGTCTGATCAGGGTTTTTGACAAAAGGCTGGTCCAGTAGGCACTGCTCAGCAAAATATTTCTTGACCATACCATCTGTGATTTGCTCTATCATATTGTCTGGCTTGCCGTCAGCTTTGGCCTTGTCGGCGAACTCTTTGGCCTTGGCTTCGCGAACATCAGCTGGGATGTCATCAGAACTAACATACAAGGGAGCAGTCGCAGCTACATGCATAGCGATATCACGAGCTAGCTCAGTAAACTCATCAGTCCTAGCTACAAAGTCAGTCTCACAGTTTAGCTCTACAACCACACCAATCCGGCTATCGTGATTGTAGGTACTGACTATGCCAGAACGAGCTTCGCGCTCACCACGCTTTTCGGCCTTGGTTAGACCTTTTTTGCGCATAGCTTCCAGTGCTTTGTCAAAATCGCCGTCAGCTTCTACTAGCGCATTTTTAGCATCTGTTATACCCACACCTGTTAAGCTACGAAGTCGCTTAATTTGTTCTATATCCATTATTTTTCTCCCTCCCCTTCTTTGTCGGATTTTTTAACTTTAGCTTGCCCAGCCTGGACAGCTGCTACTACATAATCAGTTATTAGTTGGACGGCTTTGATCGCATCGTCATTAGCCGGCACAGGGTAATCAACCAATGTTGGGTCGCAGTTAGTATCGGCAATAGCTACTACTGGGATGCCTAGTTTACGAGCCTCACGAATAGCGTTTATATCTTCGTTAATATCTGTCACGAACAACGCACCAACTTTTTGGTGCATTTCTTTGATACCACCATACATAATGTTCATAGCATCAATCTCTTCTTGGAAGCGTTGCACTTCTAGCTTGCTATACTTGTTCTCTAATGCCCCAGAAGCCATCTGAGTTTCTAGGTCCTTTAGGTGCTTGATCCTACCACTAATAGTAGTCACATTGGTTAGCATTCCGCCAACCCAACGTTCGGACACATATGGCATATTAACACTTTCAGCCGCCAAACGAACAACATCTTTACTCTGTCTTTTGGTGCCAACAAATAAAATTTGCTTGCCTGCACTAGCTGTTTTTTCTATAAAGTTCAGCGCCTCATCCAAACTACTAACAGTTTGCGTTAGGTCAATCACATGGATCCCGCTTCTTTTGCTATGAATATACTGAGCCATTTTGGGGTGCCAACGGCTAGTTTTGTGACCAAAGTGCGCGCCGGCCTCTAGTAATTTTTTAATATCTACATCTACTGATGCCATTATTTTCTCCTTAGTTCTTCGTAGCCAACACCGATCAGTCAGCCCTTAGAGGCGGGCCAAAAGCGGAGGAAAAAATCTGCCTACTGCTCAATTAATAGTGCTCTAATAATAACAGATTGAGTACATATTTACAAGCACTATCCATTAGAGTTACCAAGTAGTATAATTTATTTAATAATCCAGATGGAGGTATGATGGAATTATTTTTGGCAAAAACTTATGAACTAAACAATGGTCAGTGTTATGTAGACGGCGTATTACAGTCCAGCACTGATGCTTGCTCATTTCCGGCCAAGATCCTGGCCGGGATTATCGGACTAATTGTATTTATTTTGATTATAAATATCGTTTTTCTAATTTTCTGGGTGATCGCCTTGGTACATGCTGTCAAAAATACTGACATCAAAGACCGCAACATCTGGCTGATCGGTCTAATAGCTAGCTTCTTTGTGGGGCTAGCCTGGATTGCTGCTATCGTCTACTACTTTGCCGTGATGAGACCCTACAAAAAGGGTGGAGTAAGCGAAGTACAGCCGCCCAGCCAGCCAACTGTCTAAATATTTGCAGTTTGGCTACTTTTATAGTAATATAGGATAAGTTAAACCAACCTGGAGTTAACGCCTGCTAGGAGCCCTCGGCTCGCCCTAGCTAACCGTCCAGGAGGATAAAGAGCTATAAGGATATATAAATGAAGAAAGATATTCACTCGGCAGACTACCGCCCAGTAGTGTTCCAAGACCTAAGCAATGGCCAGACATTTCTGACCAAATCTACTGCTAAAACAACCGAAACTATCAAACTAGATGGCAAAGAATACCCGGTGGTCAAGGTGCATATCTCTAGTGCGTCTCACCCGTTCTTTACCGGTCAAGAGAAGCTACTAGACATTGAAGGTCGCGTAGACAAGTTCAAAGCCCGTGCCGAAGCTGCCAAAAAAGCTCGCGAGGCCAAAGCTTCTGCTGGCAAAAAGGCCGAGAAGGCTCGAAAAGAGCAAGCCCAAAAACTCGGCCGTTAATATAAACTTACGATAATCAAAAAGACCAGCCTGCGAGCGCTGGTCTTTTTATAGTAACTTTAGTCTTAGTAACTATTATTCAAGATATCTTGACCTTCGTCATAACGACTACCTGCTTTTTCAGCTTCTTCATTAGCTTTTTGGAGGTTATCCCTGCTTGCATCCATAGCTTTCCCGGCAGTCCTAAGACGCTCATTGTCATAGCTAGCCACACTACCATCATAAGGTGTACCAAATCGGCTTTGATCTTCAAGTGTAGCTACTGTGCCTAGACGTGAAATCAACTCCTTGGCTTTAGCTTGCTTCACTATACTCTCTTCTCGATAAGGATTCTCCGCATTAGCCATCATGTGGGCTTTTTCGGCATCCTGAATGTAAGTTTCTTCGCCTTGTCTTATTTGTTCGCTCATTTTGTTTTTCCTTTTTTGTTATTTTTATTTATTTTATATTTTTGTTTTATGCCGTTGTTACTATATTAGCAAATTTTACCCATTTTGTCAAGCTTTTTCACGACTTTCTATTCACCCCATCCCTGTTGCAAAAGCAGAGTTTTTCACTATTTTGCAGTGATATGTTTATATGCTAATATGTATATATGCGTACTACACTAAATATCAATGACAAGTTATATAAATCACTCAAAGTTCATGCGGCTAGCAATGGTGTGACTATCTCTTCCCTACTGGAAGAAGCTATAAAGAACCAAATCTTAGAAGACCTTGAAGACCTAGAGATAGTTAAAAAGCGCCAAAACGAGCCCACCATGAACTATAATGACTTCGTAAAAGAGCTAAAAGCCGATGGCCTCTTATAGCATAGAGGTTACGCGATCAGCCCAAAAAGACATTAGAAAACTACCAAAACATATAATCGGTGCCCTGGACAAAATTATGCGAGGTTTAGCAAAAAACCCAAGACCAAATGGTTGCAAAAAACTAAGAGGCACAAGCGATCATTACAGGCTAAGATACGGAAATTACCGAGTTGTTTATGAGATTATTGATAAAAAATTAGTAATTATTGTGGTCAATATCAGTCATCGTAAAGATGTTTACCGCAAATACTAACAGAGGTGGTATAATATAATCAATGCAAGAAAAGATTAATGCCCTGCGGGCTGAATATGCCGAAGTGCAAGCTAAGTTACAAGACCCCAAAGTTTTTGCCGACCCGTCTTACCCCAAAATCGCCAAGCGCCAAAAACACTTAGAAGAGACAATTGGATTATATGATGAACTAAATAAAACCGAAGACGAGCTAAAATCTGCTGAAGACCTAGCTAAAACCGGTGGTGAGCTGGCTGAACTAGCCGAGGCTGAAGTAACTGAGCTAACCGAACAAAAAGCTAAATTAGCCGAACAACTAGAAGAGGCTCTAACGCCCAAAGACCCTAACAATGACCGTGATGTGATTATAGAAGTCCGAGCGGCGGCTGGTGGCGACGAGGCTAGTTTGTTCGCTGGCGAACTATACCGCATGTATAGTCGATGGGCCGAAACACATGGATATAAAACTGAGCATATCAGTGAGAGTATGAATGATACTGGTGGCTACAAGGAAGTCTCGTTCGCCGTACGTGGTGATGAAGCCTACAAAAACCTAAAGTTTGAAGCTGGAGTACACCGCGTACAGCGTGTACCAGTGACCGAATCCCAAGGGCGAATACATACTTCTACCGTAACTGTGGCCGTCATGCCAGAGGCCGAGGAAACTGATCTAGAAATCAGCCCAAACGACTTACGAATTGATGTATTCCGAAGCGGTGGACACGGTGGCCAGAGCGTAAATACCACTGACAGTGCTGTGCGAATCACTCACTTGCCAACAGGCACCGTAGTAACTTGCCAAGATGAAAAATCGCAGATCAAAAACAAAGAAAAAGCCATGGGTGTACTGCGCTCGCGCCTATTGCAAGCCAAAATTGATGCCGAACATAAAGAATTATCTGACGCTCGGCAAAAACTGATCGGTAGCGGTGACCGTAGCGAGAAAATTCGCACCTATAACTTCCCCCAAGACCGCATAACTGACCACCGGATCGGCTACAGTCGGTCCAATATTCCGGGAGCACTTAGTGGTAATATTGATGATCTGATTGAGCAACTGCAGGGTTACGAACGCGAACTGATCAACAACGAATAATGACAATTAGTGACTTTATAATAGAAAATACCCGGAAGTTAAGCTCGGCTGGCTGTGATGCACCACGTACTGATGTAATAGCTATACTAGAAGATTGCTTTAGCCAGGACCGCTCCTGGATTCTGGCTCATGATGACGAAAATATTAAAAAATCTGATTTAAGCAGTCTAACCAAAATGATTAGCCTGCGAGTCAAGCACCAACCATTGGCCTATATTCTGGGACACAAAGAGTTTTATGGCCGTAAATTTGACGTCACCCAAAATGTGCTGATCCCCAGACCAGAGTCTGAAAGCATTATAGAACTAGCCAAAGAATTAAAGAAGTCCAAGCATTTTTTGGATATCGGTACCGGCTCTGGGTGTTTGGCTACCACGCTAGCTTTGGAAATACCCGGCACTAAAGTTATGGCCACCGATACTAGTTTGTTAGCATTAGAGATTGCCCAGGCTAATTGCCAAAGCTACGGCGCCGCAGTGGATTTTACACAGTCTGACCTGCTAGCAAGTCTACCAGATAAAACCTGGACCAAAGATTTGACAGTCGTGGCCAATCTACCTTATGTGCCAGATGAGCTAATAACCAGTCCCGAAATTACAACCGAACCCAAACTAGCCCTATTTGGCGGATCAGACGGAATGGATATTTATAGAAACTTTTGGCAACAGATAGAGAATCTATCAACCAAACCAAAGTATATAATTACCGAAAGCCTAGAAAGCCAGCACATGAAACTGGCACTGGTAGCCGCTAAAGCCGGCTATCAGAACACCAAAACTCTAGGTCTCGCACAGCTATTTACAGTTTAATTCTGTGGGGCGGCTTCTAATGTAACATCTATTTTAATATCTTGGCCATCACGATGAACAGTAAGTGTAACCTTATCACCTACACTATACTTACCAAGCACTGATACTAAGCTATTTTTTTCGTCTATTTCTTGGTCGTTTACCTTAGTGATTATGTCTTTTTCCTTCAGGCCAGCTTTATCAGCTGGACTATCTTTTATAATAGACGGCTGACCATTACTGCTAGGCGCAATATAGGCACCACGCTTAATATTTAGATTAAACTGGTAAGCATAATCATCTGTCAAAGTTACATATCGTACACCCAAATACGGACGAAGTAATTTGCCTTGTTTTATAACGCCGTCTATCAAACCTTTGACATCGTTGATGGGGATAGAAAATCCAATGTTTTCAGCTCCACCAGAAGCTACAGCAGTATTAATGCCAATAACATTACCGCCCATATCAACCAGTGGCCCACCAGAGTTACCCTGGTTAATAGAAGCATCTGTTTGGAACATATTTTGTAACGTCTCTGTGGATGATCCAGAACTATCACCAGCCTCTAAACTACGACCATAACCAGAGATTATGCCAGAAGTCACGGTGTTTTGAAACTGACCTAGAGCGTTACCAATAGCTACTACTCTAGCGCCGACATTAACAGCCGACGAATCACCCAAAGTTACAGCTTTTAGAGTCTTGCCTTTGCGGTCCTTTATCTTCAGAAATGCTACGTCTAAAGTGTCACTATCACTAGTACGGCCAATCACTTCTACATCACTCAGTTTAGTGCCGTCAGACATAGTAATTTCTACTGATGATGTGCCGCTCGGGATAACATGACGATTAGTTATAACAATACCTTTGTCGGCATCAATGATAAAACCTGTGCCAGCACTTTGCTCGGTATAAGACCGGCTACCACCAAATATGCTACGCTGAGTTGTTTCAGACTTAACATCTATAGAAACTACACTCTCGCCAACACCCTTGGCAATACCGGTTATCAGCTGACCTTCATTGTCTATAACTTGACGGCTGACCTGATTAGATCCACCCGAATTACTGCTATAAGTTCTGGCAGCATAATAGCCACCACCATAGCCAGCTAGCAAACTAAAGGCTACTGTAATGATTATAAAACGCTTAATTTTACTATCGCTCATGACAACATTGTCTTTTGCCGACTTATTGGTCTTGGTTATAGCTGGTTTTTTGTTAGTTTGTTCTGACTCTGGGTAGGGACCCATATTGAACATTGGTTTTTTATCGTTATTGTCTGAATTATTTTGTTCACTCATGTTTACTATTTAGCCACCATTTCCTTAATTTTTACTGAGATTTTATTTAACTATGCCCTCACCCCAGTTGGCAAAGATGATAATTATAAATACAAGTGCCAAAGCTACAAATATTATCTGACGCCTAACCAAAACCGATAGGCGTTCTTGCTCGTTTAGATAATACAAAACACCCAGTGTATATCCAATAACTGTCAGTAGTAACGATATCTGTGGCACACCACGATAAAACAGTAGCCAATGACCTAGAACCCAAACCATACAAGCCGAGAAAAATGTCCAGAGCCATGAATAGCTTAACGCATAAGGCTCATCAAATGATCCAAAAAAGTGCCGTGCTGAAAAGTAACTAACTATAGACACCAACAGTATATAAACTGTTAATGGCGCCGACTCAAACACCAAGAAGACCGCCGTTACGCCAAGTGCCAAAGCTATCAAAGACTGCATTGTCACCCTAAAGACTGATTCACCAGGCTTGATGAATAACATCCAGATCTCAAATACGGCCAGCCAGATCAGACATGTTGCAAAAGAATCCCTAGACATGACCATAAACCCAACTACCGACAAACTAACAATTAAATCAACAGCATTGGTTCTCATATGAGCCAGCCAGTGTCTAGGCTGCACGGCAAACATTCGCCATTTACTAAGTATTACTAAAACCACAGCCGCCAAAGCTACATCTAGCCTAATAAGCATATAAGCTAAAATAGGCACAATCATTACCAAAACTATATGCATTAGGTGGGCAAAACCTTTGGATGGTTTTACCTTTTTTAGAACTTTTTTAACCATAATATCTCTTGTTATTTCAGTTTAAATCAGGCCAGTCACTACTAATTTGCCTGATCGCTACCTAGTATTATAACAAAGTCTACGGATTCATCAGCTACAATTGCGGGGTCTGGTATAGAATTTACTGCCGTCACGCCGAATCGTTTCTCTAAATAATTCCTTGTATACTTTTTAGAATCACCACGCAAATCAACAATTACGGTAGACTGATAAGTTTTGGTTGGAGCATTGTCAACCTTCACAACGTTATAGCCATAAGATTTCAGTTCATCGCCCTTTTCAGTGGCCATTCCAGCTTTAGTAGTACCATTAAGCACCACAATACTAGCATTCTCGTTGCGGATAAAGCTATCTTTTAATTGATTACGTACATAGTGCTGGATATCTTTGAAGTTACCTATACCGGCAGTCGGAATCACCACCGAAAGACCACCAATATTAGCCGTTTCTACATAATTATTTGGTGGATCAGCTAGGCCAATAGAGCTAATTTTGTCACCACCAATTTCCTTGGTTAACTGCCCTAGACGCTGCAAGTCTTGGATATTAAAGTTGGTTTGCACATGATCACCAAAAGTTCCTAACAGATTAGATATTTTTTGAGGATTGCTAAAGGTGCCGGCTGATAAAATTTTATCTTTTAATGCCGATATTATAACTCTTTGCCTCTCTGCCCTGTCAAAATCGCCTCTAGGGCTCGTATACCTGGATCTGGCGTATGCCAAAGCTTTAAAGCCATCCATGTGCTGTTGGCCCTCCTGAACGTTCAGGTAATAGTTTTGGCCTTTTATTCTCATCTGTTCGGTTACTGATGAAGGCGCATTGAAGTCAATGCCACCAACGTTATTAATAGCTTGCTCAAAACCGCTAAAGTCAACCATTATATGGTAATGAATCGGCACACCCATAGTATTTTCAATCGTTTCTTCTAGTAGCTTGAAGCCATCGTTTTCGGCATTGATTATTTGATCTCTACCAATTATTGATTGTTGGTTTAGACTAGCTTGTTTACCCTCTGCAAAAGCAGCGTTTATCTTCATAGAACCATACTGCGGGACGCTAACATATAAGTCCCTAGGTATACTAAGCAAAGAGGCTTCTTTGGCAATTGGATCAATACTAGCCAAGATTATCGTATCTGTTAAGTCAGCTCCATCATGGCCTTCACCGCCACGACCAAGTAGCAAAATATTCACACGACCATCACCTTCGCCATTAAGTTTGGAAGGATCTACATTGCCCGCCAAAACTGCCGAATTACCACCGCCACGCAATACCTTATTGAGTGTTATATAACCTTTATAAACCAAAAATCCGACTACCAAGCCCAGGATAACTATAAAAATCGCTATACCTCTAATTATTTTTTTCTTTAGGGTTAGTGGCTTTTTATCTTTTTTGCGCCGAAATATACCAAATCGTTTTTTACTATCACCTGGGTGAGTGTTTTTACGATCAACAAAAAATTCATTACCGCTCTGTCTATTAGCGTGATTAGCAATCTCTTGAGCATGAGCTTCTGGACCAGACTTCATAACAGGAGCCTGGCGAGTACTATGAAAGCCCTCTTTTCTAGCAAAATCGTTTAGCACACCTGGCTTTTGTGATGCGTGCGTGCGTTTTTTGGCACTGGAAACATCGCTAAAATCAATCCTAGGACCCTGGTTAAACCTACCTGTTTTACCAGGCATAACCCCATCTATATAAGGTCGCCTTGCGCGATTAATATTTTTTCGTTCGTTATTATTCATATTCAACTTAGATTATTTAAGTATAACTGCTTTTATGGTAGCTAGTAAACCGTATTTTTGTGATAAGCTTAATTATGATGCAACCAGAACAGCTACCCCCACACAATAACCAACCTTTGCTTAATAATAGCTTAGAAAACTCTAGTCCGCCCCAAGAAATACCGGTCGGTCCTAAGCCACATAACCCTTCCTGGTGGCGTAATAATCTTTCTACTATACTAATAATACTAGCAGCACCTCTGACCGCTTGGTTAATAGTTAGTTTCGTGGCACGATCATATATAGTGGATGGACCTAGTATGTTAACTACATTACATGATAAAGACAGATTGATTATCAATAAAATACCAAAGACTTTCTCATCCTTAGCTGGCAAAAAATATATACCTGAAAGGTATCAAATTATAGTTTTTCAGCACGATGGACAATTTTCTGGCGAACCGGATACTAAAAAGAATGTTATAAAGCGAGTAATTGGCGTACCTGGCGACCGGGTAGTTATAAAAGATGGTGTCGTTAAAATTTTTAACTCAGAACACCCAGACGGATTTTTGGTTGATCAGCTAGGACCAGAAGCCAGTGTGATAGGCGCTACAGAACCCAATGTAGACGTCACGGTCAAAGACGGTGAAGTCTTTGTGCTGGGCGATAATCGTTCTAATTCACTAGACTCGCGCGAGATGGGCACCATACTATCCAAGGATATAATTGGTAAATTATCATACCGTATATGGCCACTTGATGCAGCCCAAAGATTTTAACTGAAAATTTAACTAATCTGATCTAGAAATTGAACAAATTCTTTGTTCGTTTTGAATTTTAGCTTCACTTCTCCACCCTTTGTGGCAGTCTTTATACTGACTTTTGCATTAAGTTTATCGCTAATAGTTTTTTCATATTTTTGATTTTTATCCTGGTGTTTAGGGGCAGGTTTTTTACCTTTGACAGAATTATTTTGCTTGGCGCGCTGCACAAAACTCTCTGCTTCACGTACAGACCAGCCATTTTTTACTATATTGTCTAGCAATATTTTTTGTAAATCTTCATCGCCCTTTAAGGCTAATAAACACCTGGCATGACCCTCTGTTATTTTGTTATCATCTAATGCCTGACGACCAAAGTCTGGCAATTGTAGTAATCTAACTGTATTAACAACTGTAGTATGAGCCTTACCTAGCCGTGAGGCGATGTCTTGCAAGCTAATACTAAACTGTTCATTTAGCCTAGCGATAGACAAAGCTTGTTCCATTGGCGACAAATCCACTCTTTGCATATTTTCTATTAGTCCAATTTCTAGTTTTTCTAGGTCTTTTAGAGTCCGAACTAATACTGGTAAATGGCTTAAACCAGCTTGTTTGGCAGCATGATATCGGCGCTCACCGGCGATAATTACATACTCATCATTGTCCTTGGTCACTACTAGCGGCTGCAAAATACCATATCTCTTTATAGATTGTGCTAGTTCACCAATAGCCACATTGTCAAAACTACGCCTTGGCTGGTTGGGGTCCGGTTTAATCACGTCTATTAATACTTTTTGTACTCGCTCGCCACTATCCAGCATTACCGAATTATCAAAATCATCAGGCAATAGACTACCAAAGCCTTTACCTAAAGCTCTTTTTGTACTCATTTGTTATCTCCTTTTAGTTTTTGCAAAAGTTCTTTAGTAATATTTTTATACGCTTTGGCACCTTTACTCCATTTATCGTATTCATTTATAGGCTGACCATAGCTAGGCGCCTCAGCTAGTCTGATATTTCTAGGTATTACGTTTTTGAATAATTTATCACCAAAATGTTTGCCTACCTCACTATATACCTGGCCAGATAAAGCATTGCGTTTATCAAACATCGTTACCACTACACCTAGTAGCTCTAGATCCGGACTATAGGACCTTTGCACTTGTTGCATCACTTGTAATAATTGACTCAATCCCTCTAATGCATAATACTCTGCTTGTACCGGAATAAGTACTTTATCGGCAGCAGTCAACGAGTTAATAGTCAATAAACCTAGCGCTGGCGGACAGTCAATAATTATATAGTCATAATCTTTGATACTATTTAGGGCGTTCTTTAGGATTCGCTGCCGATCAGGCTTGTCAGAAATATCAATCTCGGCGCTAGCTAGCCTGGCGTCTGTTGGCAAAATATCCAAGTTTTTATAAGTAGTTCGGGATACTACTTGGTTAGGGTCAGCACCAGAAATCATAATGTCGCACAATGTTGCTTTTAGCTGAGTCTTATCTAACCCCAAGCCACTAGTGGCATTACCTTGGGGGTCGGCGTCTACTAGCAAAACCTTGTGGCCGGCCATTGCCAAATAACTAGCAATATTAACCGCCGTAGTAGTTTTGCCTACCCCGCCTTTTTGATTAAGTATAGCTATAATCTTTGTTTTCATAAGCGCTTTCCTCTAAGTAAATTATACCCTACCGGCCTGTGAAAATGCAATTTCACGGACGCATAATAGTATATAAGTCTATTAAATAGGCTAGTACTGAGTTATCTGGATCCAAACTTTGTTCTCTGGAGTTTTTTGGCTAGTGGCCTTGCCTAGAACTGCTCCAACTGTCGGTGAATCCGAACTAGTAATCTGTCCATCTATCGATGACACCAATAAATCACCACTACTAATAACTGCTAAACTATCCGTACTGGCCAGTACTCTACCACCAACGGCTACCTCTACCATATTTCCAATAATGGTATCACTCATAACCACGCCGATAACTTTAGTATCGCCCACACTAACTGACTTTATAACCGATCCGTCATTCCTGGCCTGATCAATCACTACCACTTGACCTTTTATTAGATTCTCGCCTGCTTTATACTTCTGAGTTATGGCATTTTCGGCCTCGTTAGGAGTGCCATCTAATAGTAATCCGCCAGAGGTTACTACCTTGCCAGCTACATGGATGTTACTAGCAAACTGCGCACTACCAGATACTGTCATATTATTAGTAGTTAGGTTGCCAGTGACATTCAGGCTTGTAGCGCTTAGATTGCCAGACACACTGACAGTGGTGAAGTTACCTGCTTGCAAGCTGTTTATGAGTGCCT
>CAZSRV010000003.1:0-7673 GCA_964609815.1 uncultured Candidatus Saccharibacteria bacterium
GGGTTTTGTTTATAAAATGGATTGTTAGTTACGCCGGCAGTCCAAATAACTGTTTTGGATGGAATTGATCTGTTGGATATAGTTATTGAATCAGAGGTCTCACCTTTTACAGCTTCGCCCAGGAGTAATTTAATTTTTAATTTTCGTAAGTGCTTGGCTGTAACTTTAGAGACTTTTGGATGCATAATTTGCAAAACTTTTGGTGCTGCCTCTATAAGTTCTATGTTTACGGCGCGTTTTTTAGTTTTATGTTTTTTTATTATTTTACGTAAATAACTAGCTAAAGCTGCAGATAATTCAACACCCGTTGGTCCGCCACCTACGACTACATAATTGGCATCAGGACGTTGGTCGTCGGTTAAGGTTTGGTGTAGGTGGTTTTTTAGCTTATCTAGTCCTTCCGGTGTCTTTATGCTGAATGAGTTTTCCTCTAGTCCTGGAATTCCAAAATAACTAGTTACTACGCCCATGGATAGTACGCAAATATCATAGTGAATTACTTTACCTTCATCTGTTGTTAAGGTTTTTTTGGTGCGGTCAATTGATTTTACTCGGGCATGGATAAGACTTAGGTTCTTATAGCCTTTGGCTATGTGTCTTATGGGTATAATTGATTCGCGCTTTCTAAACCCGGTAGCGCTTCGATACAAGGCTGGTGAATAACGAAAAACAGTAGAATCTGTAACTAACCGGACATTAAACCGGTTCTGGTAGCGGCGTAATTGCCTGGCTACACGCAGACCGGCAAAGCCGCCGCCAACTATAACAACATTTATTTTAGACATCTTGTTTATAATTGTACTAAATATATAGTATTGGTGTAAAATAAAAGCATAAATACTATGAGTGAGATAAAAAAACAATTAGAAAAATTGATTAGCGGTGACGTTGATAACAGCGATGAATCTCGTGATTTGTTTAGTCATGACGCTAGTATGTTTGAGCTTAGACCAGAATTGGTAGTCTCGCCAAAAGATAGCCAAGATGTGGAAAAGTTGGTCAAGTTTATAGCTGATAACAAAAAGAATAACCCTGATTTATCCATAACCGCCAGGAGTGCTGGCACTGATATGAGTGGTGGCGCTATAACTGAGTCTATAATTCTGGATATGAAGAAATATTTTACTAATATCAAAAGTGTTAGTGCGCACAAAGCTAATGTTCAGCCAGGAGTGTTTTATAGAGATTTTGAGGCCGAAACTCTAAAGCACGGCGCGCTCTTGCCCTGCTACCCGGCTAGCCGTGAGCTATGTACAGTTGGTGGAATGGTTAGTAATAACTCTGGTGGCGAGAAGTCGCTACAGTACGGTAAAACCGAGGATTTCGTAACTAGTATAAAGGTAGTGTTGGCCGACGGCAACGAGTATACCGTTAAACCGCTCAACAAGCACGAACTAGACAAAAAAATGAAACAAAAAGATTATGAAGGTAAACTTTACAGAGATGTCTTTAAGTTGGTGGACAAAAATTATGAGGCTATAAAAGCTGCTAAGCCAAACGTTAGTAAGGATTCTACTGGTTATCATTTGTGGAATATCTGGGATCGTAACACTGGAGTGTTTGACCTAACCCAGGCAATTATTGGCTCGCAAGGGACCCTGGGTATTGTCACTGATATTAATTTCAGGCTAATTAAAGCGCCAACCCATTCTGGGTTATTAGTAATATTTTTACATGATATAAATATTTTGGGCGAAGTTATAAACAAAACTTTAAAGCATAAACCTGCAACTTTTGAAGGTTTTGATAATTATACTCTGATGCTTAGCTTTAAATTATTCTTTTTTTTCCATAAACGCTTAGGTTGGCGAGGGATGATAAAATTAGGAGTACAGTTATTGCCAAATCTACTGATGTTAATGCGAGGAATACCAAAAATGGTACTTATGGTTGAATTTAATGGTCGCTCAGAAGGTGAAGTAGCTGAAAAGGTTCATAATTTACGTCTTGATCTTGGTGAATATAAAAAAGACATGCTATTTGAAGAAGATGAAAACGAAGCTAAGTCCAGAAAATTCTGGATTATGCGCCGGGAGAGCTTTAATTTACTAAGAAGCGCTGTTAGGGATAAGCACACTGCTCCGTTTATTGATGATTTAGTGGTTGATCCGAAATATCTTCCAGAGTTTTTACCTAAGCTTAGAAAAATTTTAAAAAAATATAAACTACTAGCAACTATCCAAGGACATTATGGTGATGGTAATTTTCATGTCATACCGCTAATGAAGATAGAAGACCCCAGAGAAGTCGCTAAAATCAAACCATCTATGAAAGAAGTTAATGAGTTGGTATTAAAATATGGCGGTAGTTTGAGCGGTGAGCATAATGATGGTATGAGCCGTGGCCCTTGGCTAGAACAAATGTATGGCCCAAAGACTCTAGGTTACTTCAAAGAGCTAAAACGTATATTTGACCCTAGCAACATCTTTAATCCGCACAAAAAGACTGATTCTGACTGGGACTACAGTATGTCACACATCCGCAAACACTTTTAGGTCTGGTTAAAACTTTGTTAGATTGATAATTTCCTGCTTTGTGTGGTAAATTTCTAGTAGTGAATATAGAAAAATATATAGAACCGCTCAATATGAACGGCCTGAGAGGTCGTATGTTAAGAGTGCCGGCCCAAAATAATAAATATAAAGACAATGAACTATTGCTAGCATATGGTCAACATACTTCTATTGAGCGCATGATACCTTATGCTGAAGTATTGTCCGAGTATGGCCGGATTACAATGCCGGATTTGCCAGGCTTTGGTGGCATGGAGCCGTTTTATAAGTTAAAACAAAAAGCTACGTTTGAGAACTATGCTGATTATCTGGCATCATTTATAAAACTTAGATATAAACGCAAAAAAGTCATAATAATGGCCATGTCTACAGCCATGCCAGCAGTCGTAATAATGCTACAAAAATATCCGGAGTTGGTTAAAAAAACTGATTTTGTAGTTAGTATGGCTGGTTTTGTTCATAAAGACGATTTCAAAATGCCTTATAAATATCGTGGGGTTTTGAAAGTTCTATTTTGGCTAGGTTCTACTAAGATAATCTCAGCAATTAGCAAAAATGTATTTTATCGTGGCCCAATTATTAAGGTAGTCTATAGGATTTTTGCAAATAAGCATGATAAATTTAAAGATGCTGATAAAGAAGAGCTAAATAAACGCCTAAATATGGAAGTAAAACTATGGAAAGCTAATGATATGCGGACTCATTTTTATAGTATTTATCAGTTTTTTAGCCTTGATTTATGTAGCTACAAGCAGATAAAATGTCCGGTTCTACAACTTAACTCAGCCAAGGATATGTTTTTGAATGCTGAAATCACTAATCAACATATGCAGATTGTCTTTGAAGAATTTGCTGAGGCTAGGATATCGTCTAAGGCTCATGTTCCTGCCGTAACGGCGACAGCTGACGATATTCACCAAGTTTTCCCGAGGTCGGTATCAGAATATTTATCCCATAAACGAAAGTTTTAATAAGTGTTATAATCTAGTTAAGTATTTATGAAAATTGGTTTAGTTTGTCCATATAATATTTTCACTGGTGGCGGTGTTCAGGAGTGCGTTATAGCGCTTCGCGAGGGGTTAGTAAGGCGTGGCCACGAAGCTTACATTATTACACCTAGGCCAAATGATTATCTAGGCCATGAAAACGATGCAGGTATTATATTGCTTGGCTCTGCACGTAAGGTAAAAGCTGCTCACACTTCGGCCCAGGTTTCTATTAGTATAGAGACAGACAAGATTAATGAGATGCTGGACCAGTATAATTTTGATTTAATCCATTTTCATGAGCCTTGGATACCAATGATTTCTATGCAAATTATGTCACGGTCCGATGCTATACATGTAGCAACATTTCATGCTGCCATGAGCGAGCGACGCACTAGTAAGACTGTAGAAAAAATAATTATTCCATATACAAAATCAATTTTTAAATATATTGACACCATGACAGCGGTGTCTGATACAGCTACAAATTATGTGCGTAGTTTGACTGATCGAGAAATAAAAATTGTACCAAATGGGATAGACCTCAATAAATATAAGGCTGATAATGATAGCTCTAAAAACCGTATTAAGACGATTTTATATATTGGTCGTCTAGAGAAACGTAAAGGCGTGAAATATCTACTTGAAGCTTTCGGCAAATTATATGAAAAGGACAATCACTATAAATTATTGATTGCTGGCACCGGGCCAGACCGCGAAAAACTAGAACTTCAGATGCTAAAAGACAAAATAAAAAATGTAGAATTCTTGGGTTATGTAAGCGAGAAACAAAAACTAAAACTACTAGAAAAATCTGATATTTTTGTATCACCAGCGATCCATGGCGAAAGCTTTGGGATTGTATTATTAGAAGCTATGGCTAAGGGCTGCGTGGCAGTGGCCGGTAATAATGGTGGTTATGAGAGTGTGATGACTGACTTTGGTCAAATATCGTTGGTTAATCCCAAAGATACTAAAGAATTTGCCAGACGACTAGACTTTTTGGCCAAGGATAAGGCGGTTCGTAAATTATGGCGTAATTGGGCTAAACAAAATATTGAGCAGTATAGCTATGACAAAATAGTTGATATGTATGAACAGATCTACGAAGACTTATATGCCAAACGCCAATAAAAAATTAAAAATTGCTTTTGTGATTGATGATAGTTTGGACCGTGGTGATGGTGTGCAGCAATATGTGTTAACCTTGGGTAGCTGGCTGGGCGCTGATGGCCATGATGTGCATTATATATGCAGTAATACTCAGCGCAGTGACATTGCCAATATTCATTCAATCGCCAGAAATATAAGAGTAAAGTTTAACGGTAATTGGTTGGCTATTCCCTTGCCTGGATTTAATGATAGTAAGATAAAGGAGCTACTTAGCAGTCATAAATTTGACGTGATACATATACAGACTCCTTATAGTCCATTTTTTGGCGCTAGAGTTATAAAACTAGCACCTAAGAATACGGTTGTTATTGGGACGTTTCATATACTCCCATACGGCCCAGTTAGTAACTTTGGTAATCGCTTACTAGCTATTTTGCTAAGAAATACCAATAAGCTGGTTGATGAATTTGTCAGTGTGTCGGTGCCAGCTAAAGAGTTTGCCGAAGAATATTATAATATTAACAGTTCTGTGGTGCCAAATATGGTTGATATGAAAAAGTTTAATTTCAAGAACAAAGTCTCATCTGATAAATTTAGGTTAGTTTTTTTAGGACGTTTGGTAGAGCGTAAGGGTTGTGGTTATTTGCTGAAGGCTTTAGACAAGCTCAAAAATGATTATCCTGATATAGAATTTGAGTTAATTATTTGCGGCAAGGGTCCAATGATGCAAAGTTTGCAAGATTTTACTAATAATAGGTCCATAAAAAATAATGTAAGATTTGTCGGATTTGTGAGCGAGGAGGAAAAGGTTAAATATTTAGCTTCAGCTGCTCTAGCGGTGTTTCCTTCTTATTCTGGCGAGAGCTTTGGGATTGTATTATTAGAAGCTATGGCTGCTGATGCTGGTGTGGTGTTATATGGGCATAATCCGGGTTATGACAGTGTGATGTCTAGTGTGCCGGAAGCTGGTTTTGACGCCAGAGACACTGTAGAGTTTACAGACAAACTTTATCAATTTATGACCGACGAGAAATTAAGGTCAGAAATTCATAATAAGCAAAAAGAGTTAGTTAAACAATTTTCTCTAGAAGTAATTGGTCCAAAGATTGTAGGAATATATAACGCTAATTGCAAAATAGCAGAAAATAGATAATAATTGAGGTAAGCATGAGCAAAACAACTATTAATATTGATAATTCAACTGTTATCAGGGTATTATTCTTAATTTTTGGTGGTGTTTTGGTATTTATGTTTCTTAGTCGTATTATTGAGCCGTTGATAATGATTTTGATTTCGGCATTCTTAGCAATTGGATTGAGCCCGGCCGTATCATGGATTGCTAATAAATTACGTATTAAGTCCAGGGCAGCAGCTACCGGATTGGCTTATATATTTGTTGTGGCGTTTTTGGCTACTTTTTTTACGCTAGTATTTCCACCGATCATCAAACAAACAATTGATTTTGTAAAACAAGTTCCGCAAAGTGTTCAAGATCTGCGGGATAATAATCAATCTGTTAATAATTTTATAGAGAAGTACAACATAGAATCAGAAATTGATAAATACACTAGTAATTTTGGATCAAAAATTACTGAATACAGTAGTAGCGCTCTGTCTACTGCTGGCAAGGTCGGTGCTACTCTGGCTAAAACTGTCATGGTTCTAGTAATAACTTTTATGATGTTAGTCGAAGGGCCGACTTGGATAAAAAAATATTTTGATAGTCTAAAGAAGGAAAAACGATCTAGGCAGCAATATTTGGCGCGAAAAATGCACCGAGTAGTAGTTGGCTATTTTAATGGTCAAGTCTTGATTGCAGCTGTTGGTGGGCTCTTTGCTACGCTAGGTATATTTATCATTGGTCATATAATGGGGGTTAGTGTTAATGCTATAGCCCTTGGTGGTATAGTAGCTTTGTTTGCGCTCTTGCCTTTAATCGGCACTACCATAGGTGCGGCTATCGCTGTGTTGACGATAGCTATTTCTTCAATACCTATGGCTATTGTGATGATAATTTATTTTATTATTTACCAGCAAATAGAAAATGCTACGATTCAGCCACTTATTCAGTCTAAAAATAGTAGTATTACTCCACTAACTGTATTTATAGCTGCTCTTTTAGGAGTTGGTTTGGGCGGGCTGCTGGGAGCATTACTAGCTATTCCAGCTGCTGGCTGTGTGAAAGTCTATCTTGATGACTACTTTGCTAGACGAGCTAGTGGTACTAAGCAGCTAGCTGAAGCCAAAGTTAAGTAATATTTATAACTAAACTCTAAATTCTGGACCAAAATTGTCCGTCTGCCATATCACTAACTTCTATATTTAATAAGGTTAGCTTTTCTCGTAGTTCATCTGATTTTTGATAGTCTTTTTTATCCCGAGCCAAAGATCGCTCCTTTAATAAACTTTTTATACCATCACTCACATCATCCAGTAGCAAATCTATGCCTAACAAGTTGTTTATTAGGTTTAGCAATTTATTAAAACTAGCCAGGCTTTTGTTACTTAAATTATTTTTTTCTATCAAATCAAATATTTTTTCTATCTCAGCAATCGCTGACGGGGTATCCATATCGTTACTAAGATGACCGATAATTTGTTTATGAGTACTTTCTATATTGTCGCTCAAATCATCGGACTCGGTTTGGGTTTGCCAACGTAGATCAGCGGTCTTTTGCCATCTTTTAAGCCTTGCAAGTGTACCCTGCATTAATTCATCAGAGTAATTGAGCTGTGAGCGATAATGACCATTAAAGAATAGTAGTCGAATAGCTGCAGCTGGATATAATTCTAAGGCTTTTCTGATGGTAATAAAATTATTATTGCTCTTGCCCATACGCTGATTATCTATATATAACATACCACTATGCACCCAATATTTAACGAAAGGCACAATTCCAGAGACTGATTCCATTTGAGTTATTTCTGCCTCATGGTGCGGAAAGATTAGATCAGATCCTCCTCCATGAATATCGTATTGAGTGCCAAAAAAATGTTCGGTTATAGCTGTGTCTTCGATGTGCCACCCTGGCCGACCTTCTCCAAATTCTGCTGGCCAGCT
>CAZSRV010000003.1:7773-41497 GCA_964609815.1 uncultured Candidatus Saccharibacteria bacterium
GTTATATTTACCAAAAAATCAACGTTGTAGCCCTTTTCCCGTAAAATTCTAACCAGCAAATCCATCATTACTGAAGTACGACCGTTCCCAATATGTAAGTAGTCATAAACTGTTGGCCCGCAAGTAAACATCTTTACATCAGGCGCATTAAGCGGTTCAAAGATTTCAGTTTTACGAGTCAGTGTATTGTATAGTTTCATGGCTTTATTGTAGCAGTTCGTTAGTTTTGTTGATTACTTTACTAATAATTTCCTCTAGAGTTTGACCATTGCTACCATTGACTTTAAACCCAGATGCATAAGGATGCCCGCCACCACCAAATGACTCAGCCAATTTATCCGCCACATCATAACCAAAGTTGGCTCTAATTTTAGCGGTGACCTTACCATCAGGATAACTTTTGAAGGCTATTGCTAGCTTTACGTCTTTTATCATACGCATCTCGTCAAGGACCAGAATGGATGGGTTATATTCATGGCTGTAAGTTTCAATCTCGGCCCATGGTATTGTTATGTAGGCTAGCTGGCCATTACAGGCTAAAGTTATTCGTTTTAGTAATTCGCCTTTATATTTAGTAATATTAAGAGATTTCTTATTAGACTGTCTTCTGTTATTTTCAATTTTTGCTAGATTTGCACCCGCTGATACTAATTTTGACATAACATTCAAGGTGTCGGCCGAAACAGCTTCGCTAGTCAATCCCAGGCTGTCGTATAGTACCGAACAAGCTAAAAATTCAGCTGTATCGGTATTGACCGGCCAATTATTCTGCTCGCAGATTTTGTATATTAATTCACCGGTTGATACAGCCTGTTGGCTTAGCATTACTGTTGCAAATTGGATTGTAGGCTCACTGGTGTGGTGGTCTATAACTATGCAGTTTTTAGTTTTTAACCAATTAATCTCACCAGATTTGTTTAGGCTATCAAAAAGTTCAATATAAGCACAGTCTACAATAATGCTTAAATCAAATTTATTTGGCAACTGGTTCACTACCCGGTCCCAACCCTCAAAATAACGCAGGTAACCGGGTACCTCTACTCCGCAGTACATAGTTACCTTTTTACCCATATCAGATAATATTGCTTCTAAGGCTAAACTGCTTGTTAGGCTGTCGCCGTCAGGATTATCAGCCTGGACAATAACTACATGGTCTGATTTATTGATCAATTGGTTAAAATTATCTAAATTCATAATTCTCTACGACCTTCCAAAGCCTTACCTAAGGTTACTTGGTCGGCGTATTCTAGATCAAGACCAATCGGTAATCCCCGAGCTAGCCTTGTTATTTTCAGATCATTATTCTCTAACTGAGAACTAATATAATGAGCGGTTGAATCACCTTCTACGCTAGAGCTTGTGGCTAGAATGATTTCTTTTACGTTATCATTTTCTACACGCTTAACCAACTCGGCTATATGTAAGCTGTCGGGACTGATGCCGTCAATTGGCGATATTAGCCCGCCTAGGACATGATAGGTTCCCTTGTACTGTCCAGTTTTCTCTAAGGCTACTACATCAAAAGCATCCTCTACTATGGCTACCATGGCCTTGTCACGGTCTGGAGCGTCATATAGTCTGGAGACTTCTTCGTTGTCATTGATCAGTGCAAATGTTATTGGGCAATACTTAACGCCAGAATGTAAACCACTTAACACTTTAGCTAGTTTTTGTGTTTTAGACACATCGGTTTTTAGCAAGTGATAAGCATATCTTTCAGCCGATCTTTGACCAACCCCAGGTAGGGCTGAAAGCGCCTCTATAGCCTCATTTAACGCTTGGGGCAAACTATTCATTTTTTACGTCTTTCTACCAATATAAATAATAAATCTACCATAATTATTACGATCGCTAGGCTAATAAATTGTGTCAGGGTAACAGGCTGTTTCGTTAATAGGGTGAATAGTAGACTTACTGGTGCTAAAATAATAAAAAGAACTAGTATTCGTTTAAAATCAGGTTTCATTAGCTACAAGACCAAACTCTTCTGCCATCGCAAAGATTATTAAAGGCCTAAATCTCCTAGCATACCCATCATTGGCTGCATCTTCTCGGCAGCAATTTTTTGGCTGTCGGCGATTGCCCGCTTAACTGCTTCTTCTACCCATTTTTCTGTTTGGCGCATATCATCTAAGTCAATCCGTTCCGGATCAATAGTTATCTTCTTTATCTTTTGTTCACCTGTTATTTCTACTATTACAGCTTCGTCGCCAGCTGATACTGTAATAATCTGCTTCTGCAATTCTTTTTGCATTTTTTTAACTTTGGCCAACATTTTCATTTGATCTAGTTTTCCCATAACAACTCCTTTATATTCTGCATATACATTATAGCATTGGTTAACGATTTTGCTCTAGGGCTTGTGATGTCTGTGGAGCGTTATGCCAAGCTACAAAGTATTTCTGACAATTATAATAACAAATGAACGTTATTGGTATTAATATCACCACTATTCCTATAGTTTTGGCTGCTGGATTTCTAGGAAATACTGTGAACCAATTCTGCAAGGAATAAGCTATGCCTCTGGCTACCACTAGATATATTACTGGCAAAACAATGGCTACGGTGGCCATAGTACTAAGGCAGAATATTATGATTGTAATTATCGCGAAGAAAGTTATCAATCGAGCTCTTAAAGTATGGACTGATTTTTTTAGGGCTATTACGCCAAGCATGACAAATAAAATTGTAGCAATATCCAAAATTGGTGTACCGACTAGCCATTTATGAGGTTCGTTTGGTCCATGATAAAAAAGCTCGTTTAATAAAGTTAAAAACTGTTTACCAACAGCCATAATACCACTATCGGTTAGCCTATCTATGCCCAAGAATTGATATATTTGTCCTGGGTATTTGGCCAAGGCTACAATAATAGGCAAAACTAATATAGTAAATAATCCTAAACCAATGACTATTGATTTATTGCTAGCGAACCTTAAGGCTAATTTTATGCGCTTTCTAAAGGCTATGGCTAGAATAGTTAAAATAGCTAGTACTCCAGGGACATATAATAATAGTGCTATTATCGGGAAAGCTAAAAGTATCCTCTCTATAAAGCGTTTGGATTTTAGCCAAGTACCGATTTGAATAAGCAATGGTACGACAAGTAAATATGCTGCTTCTGCGCCAGCGAATCGTCCAATTGAAAGTACATAAGCTGAAGTGGCAAATAAAGCCGTAGCTATGATAGCTATACGGCTACTTTCGCGCCATTTATAGACTACACGATAGAAAACAATCAAAGCTAATAATACCAGCCCGGCTGATACTAGGCGTTGTAGAGTAGAATTAGGCTCATCAATTTTTAGCATAAATGACTGAACAAACTTAACAGGGCCAAATGCTATATTTTGTAAGATTACTTCGGTATCGCTAATTCCTAAGTATCTAGGGGTTTCATACTTGGTGTCGCCCCGAACAAAACTCCCTAATCTGGTTAGATAAAGTAATGCAAAAGCTGATACGAATAACACTACTGTTGTAACTTTTGGCAAGCTAATTTTTGCCAAAATACCCGCTAGATTCTTAGGAATCTTCTGACTACCTTTTCGTCCCATAGTTACTAGTATTTTACCATAAACTTATTAATTACTGATTAAATGGATCAGAATGTTGTTTGCTTAGGCTACTAATTAGCTGTCTTTCTCTATCAAAATATAACTCAATATTCTTTGTTGGCCCGTTACGATGTTTTTTAATCATAAAGTCCATGATATTTTTTCTCTCAGTGTCTGGGTTATAGTATTCTTCGCGGTATAAAAAAGCTACCACATCGGCATCTTGCTCAATAGATCCTGATTCCCTTAGGTCGGACAATTGCGGAATCTGCGGACTACGGCTCTCTACAGAACGACTTAGCTGGCTAAGCGCGATTAGTGGGACGTTCAACTCCCTAGCGATGCCTTTTAGCCCACGTGATATTTCCGATATTTCCTGAACTCGGTTGCCTTCACCACCAAAACGTGACCCGCCACTCATTAGTTGTAGATAGTCAACGATAATTAAACCCAAAGGTCGCTGGTGTGCTTCACGCCGAGCTTTGGTGCGCATATCACTAACTGTTATCCCTGGGGTGTCGTCAATGTATATCTGAGCTTCGCTGAGAGTTCCCATGGCATTACCAATTTTCTCAAAATCTTGATCTGTTAAATTACCCGTCCTAAGCGCCCAGGCATTAACACCGGACTCTTTGGCTAGAATCCTATCTACCAATTGCTCTTTACTCATTTCTAGCGAGAATACTAAAACCGGTAGATTAGCCTTAACAGCCACATTGTGCGCCAAATTCAGAACCATGGCCGTCTTTCCCATACTTGGACGAGCAGCTAAGACAAATAGATCGCTCGGCTGAAGTCCGGCTAGCACATTGTCTAAATCCTTGTATCCTGTCGGCACTCCCCTAATAGTTCCTTTGTCCTTATGGAGTTCATCAAGTCTATCAAAACTATCAGTTAGAATTTGCTCCATACTAACAATATCTTGTTTAACGTGTTTTTGGCTAACCTCAAACAACCGTGTTTCGGCCTGCTCTATTAGATCTCGTAAATCTTCTTTTTCGTCATAGCCATAATTAGTTATATCTTGACTGGCTTTTATCAGCCGTCTACGAAGCGCTTTACTAGCTACTATCTCTGCATATTGTGTGCTGTGTGCTGCCGTAGGTACTAAGTTGGTTAGTTCTGTTAGGTAGGCCGGCCCGCCTACTATATCTAATTCGTCCGAGTTTCGTAGTTGATCGGCTAATGTTAGTACGTCAACTGGTGTGTGTGATTCATATAGTTTTTTTATCGCACTATAAATTTTTTTGTGTTTATTACTATAAAAATCATCCTCTGTTACGATATCAGCTACTTTTACTATTGCGTCGGTGTCTATTAGTAATGCACCCAGCAAGCTACTCTCGGCTTCAAGGTTTTGGGGCGGGATTTTAGCATTTCTCTCATCCATGGCGTTATCTATGATTCTAGCATCTCTGCACCGCCAAAAATATTGCTTATGGTTTCAATACCTTTATTTACAGGTTTTTCTATAGGCACTGGCGCTGACTCTGGGCTGGTATTATCTACTGTTGGCGTTTGTGATTCTTCTAGGGTTACTTTTATTTCAATCGGATCTTCACTTAGCGAATTAAAAATCTCACTAAATAATTGCTTATTTTTAGCATCACTAATTTGTTTATAATGAAATTTAAATTTAAATATTAACTCCATTACTCCTTCGTCATGTTGTGTCCGCGCGATTCTGGCAATACTATAAAGTGTATTATTTTTAGTCTTCAGAACTTTTAAAAATTCTTCCCATAGCTGATTATTCTCTACTTTTTGAGTAGGCGTTGTTTCTTTCTCTGAAGTAATTTTTTTTACAACCTGAGGCTCTTCAGCCTTGACAGGCAAGGATACCTCGGGTTTTGAAGATGTTTCTGACTGACTGGTTTTAGTAGTATCAGGTTTAGATTTAGGTTCAAGTTCACTTTCCCTATTAGGTTTTGCAGCTTTTGGTGGTTCTTTGGTTGCCGTAGCTACATTATTGGTACTAGCTAGTTGATACAGGCAAAGTTCTAGAGCAATTCTCGGATTTTGTGATCCAGGCACATCTAACAGCTCTTTTAGTGCCGAGAATGTAGCTTCGTAGGTCAAATTACCGCCACCAGTAATCATATTGGAACGAAGCTTATCAGATATCTGACTGGCTAGCGTCATTTCACTAGAACCTTCTATAAAAGCTTGGTCCAAAGTTGTTTTTAGATCTGGCAAATTACTACTTTCTATAGCACTGATAATATTATTAATCTTTTTCTCCGACGCTAGTCCTAGTATCATATTTACATCATTAATCGTGATTTTATCACCGAAGTTTTTGACTTGGTCTAGTATAGAAATCGCGTCACGAAAACTACCTCTACCATGTTCGGCTATTACACCTATAGCCTCATCAGTGATAGTAATTTTTTCACTTTTAGCAATTTTCTTTAGATGGTCTTCTAGAACAGTCTTCTCTATTGGTCTAAAAGTCAGCCTAATACACCGACTCAGGATAGTTTCTGGTACTTTATGGGCTTCTGTGGTGGCCAAAATAAATATCACATGTGCAGGTGGTTCCTCCAGAGTCTTTAATAAAGCATTAAATGCCTCGCGTGTTAACATATGCACTTCATCAATGATATAAACTTTGTATTTACCAGCTACAGGGGCAGTGTTTACTCGTTCACGAATCTCTCGTATCTCATCAATCCTACGATTACTGGCAGCATCTATCTCAATAATATCTAAGTTAACTGCCACCTCATCATAGTCGGTTTCATTAACTGCATGGGCTAAGATACGTGCGATACTGGTTTTACCTACACCTCTTGGGCCACTTAAAAGATAAGCATGGCTAACCGCTTTATTCTTTATAGAGTTAAGCAGTGTGGTGGTTATATGATCTTGTCCAATAATCTCATCAAAAGATTTAGACCGATACGATCTGTATAATGATTTCCCCATCTATATTAATTATATTACAAATTACGTTTTGGTTTCTCTATTTTGCTCAAATATTTACCAATAGCTATTATTCCTAGGCCAACTGAAGCAATTGTTGCCACATTGCCTGCGTTATGTAACTTCTCGGTAGTATGCTTATTTATAGTTTTGTGTTTACCGACATATCCAGAAGCAGTATAAAGACCTAGCGCTAGGTTTTGGAGAAACATTGATGCTTTACCATAGTACGAAACTTTTGGTGGTTCGTAATTTTTGATAAAAGTATATGTTCCGGCCAAAGTAACACTTGCATTTAGTGTATTTAACGATGTTTTGGTAAAACTGCTGATATAATCTTTGTCGTGAAGTGCTTTTATGATAATACTGGTTGATATTTTGTCAGCAATCGGGTCAGCAATTGTATTTAGACGGTGATCATAACCAAAACTTCTAGCCACTAGTCCGTCTGCTAAATCTGCACATCTGCCAATTGATATTTGAGTTATTCCCCCCCCAGTATCTATTCCAGTACGGACGCCTTTTGCAACTAGCCTTAGTCCGGCTAGGGAAATTAAATTAGGCGGCGAACAAACTTCGCTAATCTTTTCATTCATAATAGTTTTGCTAGGTTAAATTTATAATGCGGCTTCTAGAGCTGCCCATTCGGCAGATACGTCATCTGCCGGTACGTTAACACTGACTTGGTCGCCAGGCTTGGCTTTAAAGTAGGTTACGCTGGCGAGTAGTACGCGATATTGTCTATCAGCAGTTTTTACATAATAATGGCCGTCTACCAATTCTAGTGCGCCAACAATCTGTTTACGAGCGATCGGGCCGATCTGTTTGTACATAAAAGTGCCGTCGTCGGCGATAGTTAACTTCAAAATATCGCCTTGTACTAGTTTAGATTTGCTAGCGTAGTTAGCTGGCACTGGATAAGTTTTACTGTCGCTGCCAACCATATTTTGGCCATCAAACACGCCTTCAATAATCTTACCAATGTTCTCGTCGCTATTTAGTGCTGGCGCGACGGTGGAATCGTCACCGAGCAAGCTAAGCAAAAGTTCCTTGGCGGCAGCCAAAGAGGTCTCTGCCTCAACAATCAGTGTTCGTAATCTTTTTATTTGTTTATCCGGTACGTCAGCCATTTGTTTCTCGCTTTTTACTTATTTTCTTTTCTTACCTCACCTTTGTTGTCAGAGTAACACACATTTTATCATTAGTAAACAATAACCTGTGGATAACCCTGATTCACTCTTTATAACCAAAAACCCCTTAGCTATCATAACCAAGGGGTTTTACTAAGGTTAAAACTTATAAAAGTTTCTAGGCTAGTTCTACAGTAGCACCAGCTTCTTCTAGAGTTTTCTTTGCTGCTTCAGCGTCGTCTTTGGCAACTTTTTCTTTGATAGTACCAGGAGCACCATCTACTAGAGCTTTAGCTTCGCCAAGACCTAGACCAGTGATGTCTTTAACAGCTTTAATAACTGCTACTTTTTGGGCACCAGCGTCTTTTAGAACGATATCAAACTCGCTCTTTGTTTCGGCGGCGGCTTCTTCGCCGCCAGCGGCTGGACCAGCAGCAACTGCTACGGCAGCAGCAGCCGGCTCAATGCCATATTCATCTTTTAGAATGTCGCTTAGCTCTTTTACTTCTAAAACGCTAAGACCAACAAGTTGTTCTGCAAATTTCTTTAAATCTGTAGCCATTTCTTATTCCTTTCTTTATCCTCGGGCCTCTAGGGCTTGCAAAATACCGCCCAGATTGCCACGAAGACCACCCATAACGTTGTTTACAGGTGAGTTTAATGTATTGATAATTCCCGCGATCATTTCCTTCTTGCTTGGAAGTTTAGCTAGAGCGCTAACTTCTTCGGCAGTCATAAACTTGCCATCGCTAGAAAACCCACCAACAAATTTAATGCTAGGGTTCTTTTTAGCGAATTGATCAAGACTCTGGGCTGGAGCCACTTCGTCCTCAGCGTTAAAAGCGTACAGCAGCATACTAGTTAGAGCTGAAGAATCAGCATCTTTGTATGTGTCGTTAGCTTTTAGTGCCTGAACAACCAAGCGGTTCTTGACAACTTTAATAACCGTGCCGTTTTCTTTGGAATTTCGGCGTAGTTCTTGGATTTGTTTTACTCCCGTGCCTTGATAAGCAGCTACTACTGTCATTTTAGAATTAGCCAATAGTGTAGCAACTTCATCGATCACTTCTTGTTTTTTTGCTTTTGTTAAAGCCATAAAATATTGTTCCTTATCTTATGTTACGTGCCAAAGATACCGACCTTTTAAATTAAAAAATCTTTGGTAGTAACCAAAGACAAATACATTAGTAAATCTAAATTAGATCACCTCGGCGACAAATTAAGTGGACTAGTCCGCAGTCGCTGTCTTCGGAAACTACTGTTATTGTACCAAAAATCCTAGCTAAAATCAAGCACTTTTCGGCCAATAAAGTTTGTCCGGAAAGCCTGTTTTTCTACGGCGGCTCGCAGTAGAGGTTGAGTAGCATGAGCGCCATGGCCACCTGGTGATCTATAAAATTCAGGCACCCTGCCTCCACAACTTTGGCTCATATCTTCCGCTTTTTTAATATAGCTTTCTATATCATCTTTTGATTTATACAGCAGATCTTTGGTTGGCATATCAAAAGTTAATTTAATTCCATGTTGCTTGCCCATAGCCCACATCAAATCATCGCCTTTGCTAACCCGACTCATGCCTCTGCCATAAGCCAATAATTGGTCTTTGCTTCCCTGGTGAACAAAATCCTTACTACCAGGCGCATACAAGCTAGGGACTTTAGATTTAACCATATCCATCATGGCCGGTGTTATGCGCCAAGGATCGTAAGAGCCGCCAAATTTGTAATTCCACAAATTACGCAAATTCTCCCTGAGTATCATTCTATAAGCCATCCTAGGCAGACTAAAATGACTAACGCCTGGTTTGCCTTTTATGAACATACTGTCAATCTGGTCAGTATCCATATGGGACGCTAAACTCAGAGCTATATAACCACCAAACGAATCGGTGGAGAATCTTTTTACTTCAAAATCTTCTTTTGTTTGCTTGGCTTCTAGCGCTCTAGCCAGGGCTCTTATAGTGTCGCTACTCCCAAATTGACCAAATGCTGAAAAATGAGCAAGCTCCTCATTAGTTAGAGGTGTGCTGTAGCCATTGCCAAAGGGAGCTATATATAGTCTGGTGTCATTTGCAAAGATTGACCGCATAGCTTCTTCGGCTACATTGCCGGGGTTGCCTGACATACTAGAAGAATATGTGCCAATAGAGACGGTTACGCCTTTGTGTTTTTGGTCTGGGTTGACTAAAATAGCTTCAAATTGTTTGCCGGAACGAGGGTCTTTTATAGTTTTAGGCTCGTTATCTATCTGGCCTAATATGTTATAAAATTCCTTAGGAAAGGTATGCTCAGTAGGGTCTGGTACACTAGTTTCTGGTGCGTCCAGAGTAACCAGCTGTTCTTGCAGCTGGCCAGATTCTGCCAAATCAAGCTTAGCAATTTCGTATGACCTCATTATTATATATTATATCACACTCTGTCAATATAATCAATACTTAAAGAGGTGAGTTTAGGATTTTTTCTATTTTGGGAGCGACTTTTTTTGAAGCTGAGATCTCCGCTAAATTCATTCCAAGAGACCCACTTAAAGCTAATAGATTCGTTGTCATCAATAGTCACGTCACTACCTTTATATGTCACCAAGTATCTTATGTCGTGATGATAGTGCGATTTCTCATCCTTGCCGGGGTTGTCTGGTATAAAATGAGAGTCTATATCAAGAGGGATATTATCGTCTCCAACGGTCAGCGGTTTATAAATAACTAGATCGCTAGTTATACCGGTTTCTTCTTGTAGCTCGCGGTAGGCTGCCTCGGTCGGATGTTCGCCGTCATCTATATGCCCGCCAGGCTGAAAAAACTTATCCATAAATTTGTGGTGCAGTAGTAAAACCGACTTTGTATCTGGGTTAACCACAAAGGCCGATGCCGTAAAGTGGCCATTAAAGTTCTTTCTGGATGTCAGGGATTCTTTATCTGCGATCTGCCTTAGGGGTAGTTCTAGTAAAGCCTTTTCTTCTGGGAAGGTATCCAAATAACCAGCCACAATTTTACCAAAAATATCAGACTCCCTACTCATAACTTGTATTATACGTTATTTGGTTAGTTTTACTGGGGGATTTTTAGGCTGGTAAGGGCTGTTTGGATGATTGCGTGGCAGTGTTGCAGGGCTAGACTGCCGATCTTGGGTGCGTCTCTTTCGGGGTCTATGCCTTGGCGTAATTTTTCGTCCACAATATAATTAGGTGAAGGTTGTAGCGAATCAGGTGATCTATAAATGTAATATACTTCAGTTGAAAGCTCTCTGTATCTAACGTGAGCTTCTTCGCGTTCTTTATCCTGCGCTGCCGGTAAGCTGGAGATTTTACCGGTCTGACCGTCAAAGTAGACAGATGAATGTGATATAGCTGGTGTTTTGTAATGTATTTTGTACCAAGGTTCGCTAGCTTTTTTACCATCTCTGTCTAGCGAGATGGTTTTCCTGATAACAGTTAGGTCTGTTTTGAATTCCAAATCTCTGTAAGGCTTACACAGTACATCGTCTGGGTATTTCCACTCTTCTAACTGTAGCGCCCAGCCCGACCTTGTGAAGCTATCTACATCGTCTTCGGTGTCAAACATTTTGGTTTCTATACCGTAAACTCTGCCATATTTATATTCAGACCAATAGGAGTATAGCTTTACCTGTGGTTTGCTCATGCCCCAAAAGCCAGTTTGCTTTCTGGCCATTTTGCGCATAAATTGACGGATCAGTGTGGTACCGCGGACAATATCACCGGTCAGCACCTCCCGTACGTCGGTTTTCTGTTCTTCGGCTCTTATTTGTTCATCAAGCTCTTGTTCTAGCGCTTTGTCCTGCGCTGTGTCGGCCTCGCGCCGTAACTGCTCTATGCGAGCGATATTTGCTTCGTCCATGTTACTTTTGGTTTAGTTTGTACTGAGTGTAGCGTTCAGCAGCTAGACGGGTTAGCTCAGGATCTTCGTCCTGATTTACAAATAACATAGACTCACCGATTAGCGGGTGAACTTCGCAGATTTTTTGGTACATTTGGCTGGCAAGTTTGCGGTAGCCAGGGTGGCCTTGGGGTGCAGTGCGCAGTTCTATCATTTGGAAGGCTTCACGGGCGTTGAATGTTACCTTCCAGCGCATACGATGGCCAAGCAATGTAGCATATTGAGCTTCGTCAGTATAGCCTTTTTCTTGGAGCAGACTATAAAGTGCTAAGCTGATGTCAAAACACTGCACAAACATGTCTGTTAAGCCAGCTTCTTCTACTAGTCCAGGTACTTCATAACCATAGCGAGGTGTTAGTTTTTGCCAGTTTAGGTCGTCTACCATGCGATGACGTTGCAGGTCGCGAAATATTCCATAGTCGCACAATAAATCAAAACTATAATGAATATTTTCTAGGGCTCGACCAGGACGATGGCGACGATTTAGACGTTTGCCAATGAAGCTTTCTAAAACTTTGGCTTTTTTGGTGTATGGCCAGCCGTCACACTCGCCTTGGATGGCTTTTAGCGAACTTTGGCTGTGCTCATACAGAATATTAGGCACTATGTCTAGCTCGTTTTTGGGCCAGTAACTAGTCAGAGTTACGGCAGTCATGTCGTCATTATAGTTATTCGGCAAATATTTGTCGGCTAGTTTAGCTGTGGCTTTATAAGTCTCCGAGCGGTAAGCTTGCCAGGCGCCTCCACGGTCTGGCTTGTCGGCGCGTTCCAGAAAAGTGCTCAGCACTTTGCGCGATTCATCTAGCATTTGTTGGCCAGTATCGCGAGCTTCCTGTAAATCTTCTGACAATAAATGCATAATTAGACTTTCTAGGGCTTGGCCAGAAGCGAAAATGCCGACGGTAGATTTGGTGGCTACTGGCAGAACTGGCCTGATAGCATCACAGGCTTGAGCTCGGGTAGCGCCTTGCCAAGCAACATCTTGCTCCGTCTTGGGCACCGATGAATTATTTCGGACGTAATCTGTTAACTTTCTGACCATCTGCGAATATAGGTCAAAAATCTGATCCATATCTTGGCGATAGCGAGTAGCAGTCTTTTTGTCTAGGTTGGTCGGCGTATAGTATTTGTAATTACCGGAAGCGTCTTTTTGGTCAAAGAATATGTATCTGGTAGACTGTTCCAAATACGATGCCAGGCGGCCCCATTCTAGTTTTTTGGTCAAAAGATTACTGGCGCCTTCCACTACTATGTGTTGTCCGGTTAGTTGCTGAACGGAATCATCGCCGTAAGCCGTAATTACTCGCTTGAGCAAACCTTCGTCTTTACCGGTTTTGTCTATAAATTCATCTAACAAGGTAATACGCATATCATCGCCACGACGACTAAGTCTAGCCATGGCAGCTGCTATGGTAACAGCGCTAAGTTTGTCATTGAAGGCGTAGACATTACTAGTTGCATTAGTTACGTATTGGCTGATTTCTTTAATGCCAGCTTCTGTAATTCTTAGGCCTGTTTTGGTCTTTTTTAGGAATTTATTGGGTGTGGAATTTGTAGCCATGGGTGCTTGTTCCTCTTTCTTTTTTTCTGGTAAATACGGGCTGATTGTTTGATGGATTAGCTCACTAATTTGGTCTATGCTCATCATTTTATTGCCTCTGACACAATCAATTTGGTAAAAATCGTTTGGGAATAGATTGCAAAGATCATTATAAACTTCCACCGATTTACGTAAATGATTAATATCGGCTTCATGAATATCACGTTTTTTGTCGGTATAACCACGAGCGTCTTTTTGGTCAACATTGCTTTGAGCAATGTCGGCTGGTACTTGCAAGACTATATTTATATCTGGCCGAGGGATGTTTAGCATCTTGAATTCAATAGCATCTAGCCATAGGAAATAGCCGTCACGCTCTTCTTTGGAATCAAATTTAGTGCCCTGATGAGCCATATTTGACCCAGTGAACCGATTAGCGATAACTACCTTGCCGTCATTCAGTGCTTGACGAATGTTGTTTGACGCTTGGTAACGATCAAGTGCATAGAATATTGACGCAGTATATGGACCAACTTCCTCGGCTGAGCCATAACGACCATTCAAATACTCAGTTATAAAAAATGCCGATGGCTGATCGTACTGCGGAAAATCAAAAGTAGCCACATCGTAACCGGAGTCTTTTAATTTTTCTACCAATATCTTAAATTGTGTGCCTTTGCCAGAGCCATCAGTGCCCTCAATGACTATGAATACGCCTTTTTGCGATTTTGCCCCACCCACATCTTTAGGGTTAGGGTTATTCTGCATCTTTGCCTAAATCCTCTATTTCTATGGGTTGGCGACGCTTGTCTTTATAGGCGCGCGGTAACATCTGTGAAGGCTGCCATTCTTTAATCAGTTTAGACAAGTCAAAACTAGTATCTGGCTGATATTTTCCACTTAGTTTTTTATACTCACCATCAACTTCTCCGGTACTATAGAATACAATCTGAGCAATTCGCTCGCCGACAGGCAGTACGACACTCTCATGTTGGTTCATGTTATAAATTTCCATTGTCCAACGGTTGACATAACCTGGGTCTCCCCACCCAGCATCCAAACATACAGCTACACCGTTACGACCCCAGGTACTACGAGCCTGCATAGTGCTGGTGCCAGGTGCTTTTATGCCAACAAATTCATGGGTGTGAGCCAAGATACGCTCATGCGGACGTAAAACGATGATTTTTTGGTCTTCGGGGATGTTGTTAAACAATTTGCGGCCGTGCTTTTCGGCCCACTCAGCATGAGTGATAGCCTGAGTCGGTTCGCCAAAATATCTGCCAACAGCATTTTCGTCAAAGGGATTATAAAAACCACCTTCGCTTGGTCGCTCTGTCCGATAATACCAGTCGCCCAGAGTAACGTCTATGCTGCTACCGGCTAGGTGGTCTTTTATAAAAGGATAAATTACAATATGGCCAGTTTCCATGGCCTTAATTATTTCGGTATTACTATATACTCCCAAAGTCTGCAATCCTCTCTTTTGTAGTATTTTACAGCATTTTTGCTAGTTACGCTACCAACTGGTGGTAATTAAACAACAGTTGCTGGGGCGCGAGACTGAATATGGTGCGAAGCGAATATTATATCGCCTGACATGGTATATAAGTTCTTTTCTATAATCTTTATTTCTTGAGCCGATCTGGATAAGTCCGGATAATTATGGTCACGGACGCTATCGGCTAGCTGAATTAATTTATCGGCTATTTGGCGGTTTTGTTCGGTTATTTCTGGCTGAGCGTATAATTTGACAGCCAGTTTGGCAGCCTTATGTGCGGTTACTAAGTAGCCGTATTTCTCTAGATACATAAACATTTCTGGAGCAAAACCAGGACCATTATGTGATGATATTTCCTCGGTACGTTCTAGTAGATTATCTGGGATGTCACTGTAGAGTTTGGGGTAAAAGAACTCTGTGCGGATTTTGGCTTCTGTGGCTTCGTCGTCTTCGGTGCGATCCATTGATGGTACGTCACCGACTATTCTAAAGCCTGCGTCTTTTAGCTCTAGATGTTCGCATTCGCCAACATCATGAATAATGCCTGCTAGCTTGAGCGCAACTTGGTCGGCTTGGCTTAACTGAGGTTTGTATCCGTCATATTGTTGCCAGACTAGGGCTGGAATGACAATTTCGGACGCTGTATATAGCATGTGCTCTACTCTGTGCGAGTCAGCACCCAAAACGTCAATGTGAGTTTGAAAATCTGGGGTTACCGGGAATTTTTTGTAAAATCTAGGAGTTGCTTGGGCAGTTTGCTGACCGTAATCACTGTTCGCAAACCGAAGATAGACTTCAGCCAAATCAATTACCTGGCCATTATATTCGGTTTGATCGGCAGCAATGTTATGGTAGCGTTCATGAGCTTGCTCTATGTTTTCTACTGTAGTAAATTTAGGTATCACTAACTACATTACATCATATTGTTGATGCAACTACTATATTTCGTTGTATAAATAACTATTCTAAGCGATTTCTGACGGATTGACTTTAATTCCAGGACCCATAGAAGTACTAATACTGACAGATTTTACGTAAGTACCTTTTAGGCTGTTTGGCTTATTGTTTTTGATACTAGCTACTACAGCATCAATATTTTTGGCTAATTTGTCGGCACCAAAACTTACTTTGCCGATACCCAAATGAACTATTCCGTTGGAATCTACGCGGTATTCTACTTTGCCAGCCTTGCTCTGCGAGATAGCTTTGGCTACATCATTAGTGACCGTACCACTCTTAGGGTTAGGCATCAGACCTTTTGGCCCTAACACGCGGGCATACTTGCTAAGCTGAGCCATTACATTAGGTGTAGCGATCAGTACATCAAAATCAATTACGCCTTTGTCTAGTTGTTTTAAGAAATCGTCAGCTCCAGCTACATCAGCACCAGCTTTTTTGGCTTCTTTGGCTACTTCTTCGTCGCTAAATACAGCTACGCGGACAGCTTTGCCTGTTCCGGCGGGCAAAACTAGGTTGTCGCGCAAGTTTTGGTCGGCTTGACGAGGATCTACACCCAAACGAACATGTAGCTCAACTGTCGAATCAAATTTGGTAGTAGCTGTTTTGGTAGCTAAGTCTATGGCCTCTGACAAGCTGTAAAGCTTACCAGCATCAATCAGCTCGTTAGCTTTGCGGAACTTTTTGCTCTTACGTTCCAAGCGAGGTCTGGTCGGCTTGGCGAATTGCTTTGGCTTATCGGCCTCAGTTTTTTCTTCTGATCGGTGCTGCTGAGCTTCAATCTTGTCGGCTTTGGCTTCAGCTTCTTTTTGGCCTTTTTCGCTTCTTTTGCCAGCTTTGGCGCTAGCAGTCTTGGTGATTTCTTCTTCGGCTGGTTTAGTTTCTTCAGTATTTACAGCTTTGTTTTCAGTCTTGGTAGATTTATCTTCTGCCATTGGTTTTCTCCTTTAGTGGTGTTAGTGAGCCGGATAGGCTCTCCCACATATATTATCTATTAATTAGTTTCGGTGTCATTGGTTTGCTTATTGACTCTGACAATACCATGTATGGCCAAATCTTGCATAGTTTTGGCATAATCAGGATTATTGCCTTCTTGCAACAAATCTCTTACCTCTTCAGCATCTGGTGTAGGCCATAGCGCTTCGGCTTCTTCTGGTGTCATTAGTGTATTTGATCCATAAGGAAATTTTTCTTGTGAGTTCATTATTCTACCTCTACTCCCATACTTCTGGCTGTGCCAGCTACCATTTTCTTTATTGCTTCTATATCATCAGCGTTCATATCTACAGCTTTTTCTTCAGCTATTGCCGTTAGGTCAGCCTGGCTTAGTTTTTTAGCAATCTTTTCGCTATTTGGCTTGCCAGAACCTTTAGCGATACCTAGTTTAGCCCTGATCTTCTCGTCAGTGGCTTCTGACACTACCCTAAAGTCCATACTACGATCTTCATAAATCGTAATGTGGGCAGTGACAGTTCCGCGCATTTCGCGGGTAGCATCGTTGAACGGATTGATAAAATCCATCATGTTTACGCCATATTGACCAAGCGTACTACCTACTGGTGGTGCAGCACTAGCCTTGCCAGCTGGGATGCGCATCTTTAAATTAGCTTTTACTTTCTTTTCTTCCATAGTCTTTCGTCCAGCATGTTTTCTGATTTGGAGTAGTCTGTAATCAGATTAATCCAAAATAGAGAAAATGTGCTGCGACTCCTTCCCCTTTAATTAAATTAATAGAAGTGCGTAACCTATGTATTTTACAACATTTATTTTCAAAAAGCCAGTATTTTAGCTATTTATCACGGATTGTTGCAGAAAAAGCTCCAACAGTGAATACGCCCGATATTGCGGTTACGCCAAGGCCAGTTATGGCAATATATGGAGAAGACTCCATTGCGTGGTTGATAGTAATATACGCAGATAGTCCAGTTATGCCTGTCCAGCAGGTACTAAGACCTGATATTCCAAGTTTCTCCCTAAGTGTTCTAAAATTTTCAGTAGTATATTGACCAGGTCGGCATGGGCTATAGCCGTAACTAACCTCATCAAACTTTTCTCTTATCTCATCCCAGGGCTTGCTGTAGCCTTCGGCGTCAGCTTTGATAGCTGCATAGATATGACACTGATGCATATAATAAGCATAATCCTCTTCTGAAATTTGCTCAAACAACATCTCATTCCATGGCTTATCGTATCCATAACGCTTGGCCATTATAGCTGCTTCTATATACTGCTCGTCATTAACTGTGTAAGGATTTGTCTCTTTGTTTTCTCCAAATTCTATACTAGGATCCTCCTGTCTGTTTATCTCCATTTTTTTTAGCTATAGTTAATATTTAAACGTTTATAATTTCTGATTTAAACTTCGTCAAATTTAGTTATTTAGAATCATTTGATTGTGATTTATCAAAGGCGCCAAATGTCATGCGTATGCCAGTAAATGCTATTGCGCCCAAGGTTACGATTACGCCTCCGTGCAAGGCTACTTCGCCAGCCGAGTCAGGTATGCCGCTATTAAGCATTTCTCCAACTCCGGCTGTGCCAGTTACGGCCATCACCATACCAAAGCCAGCCTCAGCTAACTTTTCACCAAGGCTACGCTCTTCATAGTTATTTTCTGGAGTCTTCTTCATCCTTCTAAACCTTCTTTACTTGCAAACTGTCTAGCTCTACAGGTGTTTCCCGGCCGAACATATTAACTAATACTTTTAGCTTGCCCTTTTGGACATCAATCTCACTAATAGAGCCATCAAAGCCTTTAAATGGCCCATCTGTAATGCTAACTACTTCGCCCTCGGTAAAATCAATTTTGTGTTTTGGCTGTTCTAGACCCATTCGCTTGTTGATTTTTTCCATTTCATCATCAGAAACAGGTGTAGGATCAGTGCCAGTACCAACAAATCCGGTCACGCTAGGAGTGTTACGAACAATATACCAGGCATCTTCAGATAACTTCATCTGAACTAGCACGTAGCCCTGAAAAATCTTCTTTTCTACGACTTTACGCTTACCATTCTTGATCTCAATCATTTTTTCTTTAGGTACGATCACATCAAAGATCTTGTCCGACATATCCAAGCTGTCAGCTCGTTGTTTTATGCTTTCGGCAACTTTTTCTTCGTAGCCACTGTAGGTATGTATTGCATACCATTGTTTGTTAGAATCATATCTTTTAGACATATTGATAACCCTTTACTTTATAATGTACTTTTCAAATAATTTACTGAATCCGAAGTCTAACAGTCCAACTATAGACGCGAAGATAACGGCAAAGATAAAAACAGCGATAGTTAGACTAACTGTTTGTCTAGGAGTTGGCCAAACAACTAACTTAATTTCTTTAAACGCATTAACCAAAAACTGAGGAAATATCTTGATACGTTTACCCATAATACGACCGAACCGATTGTCGGGTAGAGGTATATTAACAACTTTTTTATGTAATTTACTTAGTCCTTTTGCTGGAGCTTTTACCTTATTGCCAACGGTTTTTCTAATACGTCGCTCTTTTTTTGGAGTATCATTAGTCTTGGTTCGTTCACGAACTGTCTGAGTTTTTTTATTGGCACGCTTTACGCCAACTTTACTAACCTTCTTCTTGTCCTGCTTGTCTTTCTTGTCTTCGGCCACAACCTCTACCTCATAAAATTAAAAAATCTACCATAAAATAGTAGACTTTGCCTGTTATGTGTCAATAATACAGCAAAACGATCCAAAAAGTCAATAATTTGATAGAATAACCATAAGTACTATGATTGATGTGGATCAAAATTTTGTTTATGCTAGCGACTTGACCGTGTTGCTGATCGCTTGTTCCGTTGTCTTTGGATTAGCTATGCACACAAAATGGCTTTGGTCTTTCAGGCAGTATCTGGCATTTATAGAAGTAATTTTGATTAGTACGTCTATGGGCATGGTGATTATGAGTCAATTGAATATTGTCCTAAGCTTATTATTGTTCGTCACTGGTGCCTATAGACTATTTTCATTCTTTAGAGTTGTAAAAAATCGCATAAATAGTCTTGCTTTGCGCTTAAAATCTTTTCGCTCAGAAGCGGTACTGAGTCTAGTAACAACATGTTTACTAATAGTTAATTATTATTTTTTAGGCTATATTACTTCAGAACATTTAATAACAATTCTAGCCATAGCCCAGTTTATGATAGCGGTTATTTACTATCTTCATCTAAGACAGTCTATAAAAAACACTTCACTAACAGATGTTAAGTCTCATTTAATAGATAACGATTTGCCAGCTATAACTGTAGCTATACCAGCTCGTAATGAGACTTACGAGCTAACAGATTGCTTACAGTCATTACTAGCCAGTAATTATCCCAAGATGGAAATCTTAGTTTTAGATGATTGTTCCCAGGATAGAACGTCAGATATCATCAAACGTTTTGCTCATGGAGGTGTTAGATTTATTGCTGGCAAGGTACCACCGACTGGCTGGATGGCAAAGAACTGGGCCTACCAACAGCTACTTGAAGAGTCTGATGGTAGGTATATTTTATTTTGTGGTACTGACGTTAGGTATGATAAGAGCAGTATCAGGATACTAATAGAGCAAATGATTATTAGTCAAAAAGAGATGGTTAGCGTACTACCAACACGCAATAATTTACACGGCATACACCAGGTAATTCAACCTATGCGCTATTGGCGAGAATTAGTCTTGCCTCAGATATTCAAAGCTACTCCGCCTACACTTAGTACATTATGGGTAGCTAATAAATCACAGCTCAATAAATATGGCGGTTTCAGAGCCTTCAAAAAGTCTATTAGGCCAGAAAAGCACTTTAGCAAGCGGTTTTTGGTAGCAAATCAATACAAATTCTTGCGTTCTTCTTCTGGTCTGGGCATTGCTAGTGTGAAGGGCTATAGATCTCAAATAAACACTGCCTCCCGTATGCGTTATCCAGAGCATAAAAATCGGCCAGAAAATATTTTTATTTATAGCGTATGGGAACTACTATTTTTATTATTACCACTGCCACTAGCTATTTATTGTTTAATTACGGGACTTCTGCCAGGCGCCTTACTATCATTGCTAGCCAGCATTTTAATACTAGTTATTTGCTACAGATTAGACCAGTCCACAAATGGACGGCCATCATGGTTGAAAATATTAATTTTTCCTTTTAGCGTACTGTCAGAAATTGTTATTAGTAATTATTCTATGTGGGCCTATGAATTTGACGAAGTATTATGGAAGGGTCGTAATATATGTCTGCCTGTAGTAAATATCGTTCCTAAATTACCCAAGTTTTAAGATTATTTATAGTTTGGGACAAAGATACTAAATACTGAGCCCTTGTTTAGCTCACTTTCTAGAGTAATCTTGGCATTAATTAACTTGGCCAGCTTGATCGTAACATATAGTCCTAGTCCTGTGCCGTTATGGTCTCTTGTGCGAAAATCCTCGCTCCTAAAGAACTTGTCAAAAACTTTTTCCTGATCATTCTTGCCAATACCTATGCCGGTATCACTTACTTCAAACTTCACACCCTTGGCCTCTTGTTTGGCACTGACCGTAATACTACCTTCGCTAGTGTATTTTATAGCGTTGGTTATAAAATTCTGCAAAATTTCATGTAAGTACAATAGGCTGGACCGTAAAGTTTCTAGTTTTGGATCGGTTTTTATTAATAATTTAAGTTTTTTAGCCTCGGCATCATGTTGATAGGCCCTCTGTAGGTCATTCAATAGGTTGTAGACATTAATCGGTTCAGAATCTACCTTTAGTACACCTTGCTCAGCCCGTGACAACGTAGACAGGTCGTTTATCATTTCTGACAAAAAAACTACCTGATCGTGAGCAACTTTTAGCGTTTCAGTTATTGTTTTACCGGCATTATTCTTTTCTACGATGAACTGGGCGTTGCTAATATTGCCCTCAGCAATAGCAATTGGCGTCCTTAGTTCATGGCTAACTACACTAATAAACTCATCACGCTCTTCTTCTAGTGACTTTTCATGGGTTATATCGCGTAGCAATACCACGAATCCTTGATTGCCAGACTTACCAAACCCCAGGTGTACCGGCGCAATACTTATGTACAGATTACTCCGGCTACTATCACTATAAGAAATCAAATAATCACGACTAGTAGTCCCAGTTTTGGCGCTAGTTATCATATCTGTTAAATTAATCTGTTGACCGTTTTTGTCTATAATTTCAGCCACCTCATCTAGCCTGCGGCCAGTCAGGTCGGCATTGACGTCCAAGATGTTTAACATTGCGCCATTATACAGAACTACATTACCTTTTTGGTCAGTAGCTGCCACGCCGTCAGCCATGCTATTTATTAGACTAAGTAGTCGCTCTCTTTCTATATCGGCAGTAATTGGTTTTTTGGGATCAGTAGGCTGGCTCATCTATCTAATAATTATGCCATAAGTGGTTTAGACTTCATAGCTAGTGCTATGCGATATTTTTATCTTCTATACGAGTATGGTAGTCCTTTAGCTCTTTACGCCGAACTTTATAGTCTGGTATAAACCTAGCTATGTGACCCCAGAACTCAGAACTGTGATTCATATGAACTGTATGGGTTAGTTCGTGTACTATGACGTAATCACGCAAATTACTTGGCAGATTTAGCATATAAACGTTTAGAATTATGTTTTTATAGCTATCACAGCTACCCCAGCGACTCTTTAGGGTTTTTATAAAAGCTTGATTGAACTCATGGCCAGTGACCTTACTTATCTCATATAATCTAGGTAACAAAATTTCTTCGGCTTCGTTCTTCATAGCCTGTAAAATTTTAAACTCTATGTATTTTATCTGCTTATCAGAGCCTGTAAACTGACCCGATAGGTATATATTAAGATAGTTGCCAATAAATTTAGCCCTGTTTTTGGATTGATTTTCATGCAAACGCAAGGTTAATTTTTCACCAAACTTCATTCCGTCATAAAACTCCAGTTTATACTCAGGCCTATTCTCTTCAATCCAATTAGCTTTCTCGTCTATGAACCTAGTTATCATAGCTCTAGGCACCATATATGGTGCTGATACTAATACTTCCCCTTTGGAATTCAGCCTAATACGCAAGGTTTTTTGGCCACGCTTTTTAGTTACCTTTATTTGTCCAATCTGGGGTGAGTCAATTATATAACTGCTACTCATTATTTATTTAGTAACCCCATTAGGTTACTGTTAGTTTCTAATAGAAATATTGCGATGCACAATATCACCGCGCAACTGAACATTAGGCTTAGGAACTAAGTTGGTTAGACCAGGCTTAACTACATTAGATGACATATCACTGGCTGAAATCACACCCAAATCAAATAAACGCTTTACTACGGCAGAACGTTGGGAGTTAAAGGCATGTTTACCACTAATAACTATGTAGTTCTCGTTCATTTCAGGATTTTGCATATGTGACAAGATATTGCGATAAGTTTCTTCAGTATATTGTTCGGCGTACTTTTCCTCGCTCTTGCGTCGGTCGCGCTTTTGGGTACGCTCATAAGCTGTTTCTGGATCTGACTGTAGCCATATCAAGATCGGCTGAGATTTGGACAAATGAGCAATCTCACGCACTTTACGGCGCTCTGATGACCTGATAGCACTAGAATCATAGATGACACTTATACCGGCCTTTAGAAAACTCTGGCTCATGTAATTAATCACTTTTTTGGCTCCTTTGTAGGCGCCTGGGCTGTTATTTTCGCCGAATAGGTCCACTCTTACTCTATCTTCTTGTAGATGTATTGCGCCCAGCTCATCTGCCAGTTGTTTAGCAAAAGAACTCTTGCCAACTCCAGGAAAGCCATACATCATCAAAATAAAAGGTTTAACGACATTGATTTTGTTGGTGCTCATAATATCCTCTGATTATATCAAAAATAATCAGATATGTATAAATTACCAGTAATTTGATAAAATAAGTTGTAATCTTAGGGGAGTAGCTCAGTTGGTAGAGCACCGGTCTCCAAAACCGGGTGTCGCAGGTTCAAGTCCTGTCTCCCCTGCCATGAAAAGAGCCGGGTTTCTAGCCCGACCTTTTTCATTGTGGGTGTAATACATAAATGGACACAATTTATATCATGATTGTAGCCTTAGCAATAAAGTGTTAATATAGATAAAAGGTTATGATTACATTATTAAACGTTGGAGACTCCCCTTTTCTTTTCTTATTTATAATTATAGCCATTATTTTTTGTATTGCGGTTGTCCTAAATATTATAGCCATTATTATCTCAGGAATAATACAATACCAAACTAAAAAGTTTAACAAAAGACTAATTTATAAAACAGTAAGGATATATGAGGGCCAAAGCAAGGAAGATTAAATTAGGTGTAAGAAAGATTTCAGACAAAGTTACTCTATTAGTAATTATGTGTGCAACTTTTAGTCTGACAACATATTTTGTGGCAAACGCTTACGAACAAACCACTAGCTATGACATCCCTAAAATCTCTACAATAACTAGCTATACTATAACCAAAGACAAAAATCTTAATGATGAATTAGTTAAGGATTACTTTAACAGTTTTGACAATGGTAGTTTTGGGGTGCCAAGAAAAATTAGATTTCCAGAAAATAGTAAGCATGTAGAAATTAAAAAAGCCAAATACACTAAAGGTGATTGGAAAGCTCAAAGAGGCGTTGCGCAAATGTTTATTACGAATAATGAACGTCAAAAAGCCTTCGGTGAATCGGTTATTTACCTACGGACAGATTCTATGTCAGCATCCAGTGTAGGAGAATTCTTCTTTGGCGACGTAGTTAATATTATCACCGATAAAGGCTGGCAATTAGGATACTCTGTTAATGAAGTAACTGATGATATAACAAAAATAAACCGTCAGCAAAACAAATCTACTATTTTAGTAGTGCTAGTTAATGACTCTACCGGTCAGACAACCGCATTTAGTGCCACCCTTTCTGTAGTGGGAGAAAGGACTTAAATGGACAACGAACTAATATACGCAATTATAAGAGATGCAACTAGAGTTTTTGCTACTATAATGCTTATTAAATATAGTCTGTTCTTATTCTTTGCGCCATTTCACCGTGTCAAAGAATCAATTAGAAGCTACAAGATAGCTAAAGCCAATAAAGGAAGTAAAGCATACTTACCATTAGTGTCAGTAATTGTGCCGGCTTGGAATGAAGAAGTTGGTATTATATCAACTATCAAATCAATTCTAAATAATAGCTATCCACATATTGAACTAGCTATTGTAAATGACGGTTCCACTGACAATACAGACAAACTGGTCAAACAGTTTATTGCAGCTAACAAAGCAAAGTTAAAAAAGGTCGGTAGAACAATTGTTTATTTGCCCAAAAAGAATGGCGGCAAAGGCAAAGCCCTAAACCATGCGATAATCAATACTAAAGGCAGTCTTATTATCACTGTTGATGCCGACTCTATTGCTGACAAAGACATGATCAAAAACTTAGTACATTATTTCGCTGACGATAGTGTGGACGCTGCTGTTGGTAACGTAAAAGTTGCTGGTCATTTATCATTCCTAAATATTTTGCAACGCCTGGAGTATTTATTTGGCTTTTATCATAAACGAGCGCACTCAGTAATGGGCGCCGAATATATCTACGGTGGCGCTTGTGCTGTTTTTCGTCGCTCCTCAACATTTGATAAGTTTGGGTTATTTGACGACTCAAGCATAACAGAAGATATTGAAATGTCACTCAGAACCAGATTTTATGGACTCAATGCAGTTTATGCTGACAACGCCATATGCTATACAGAAGGAGCTAGTAGCGTTAGTGGATTAATTAAACAACGGACTAGATGGAAGAAGGGTCGTTTAGAAGCATTTTCACAATACAAAAAAATGTTTTTATCAACCAGAAGTAAGCATAATAAATGGCTAAGTTGGTTTGTCTTACCGCTAGCGGTATTAGCTGAGGCCCATTTATTATTTGAACCTATCGGTCTGACATTACTTATCCTGTACAGTATTATTACTGGTGATTTCAGTTCATTGGCACTAGGTTTTCTATTTATCGGTATACTATATGTTGTTGTTGGATTATTTTCTGAGAAAGCCAAAAACTGGTGGCTCATACCGCTATTACCATTTACATGGGCTATATTTTACTTCCTAATCTGGGTAGAATACATTGCACTAGTTAAAACGCTTATTACTACTCTGCGTGCCGAAGCTTTGTCTTGGCAAAAATGGAAACGAAAAGGCATAGCTACATCAGATCCAACAACCAGAAAGGCAGCCTCATAAATGAAAGACAAATATATTCTAGGCTATAGTTTAATATTTATTGTCTGTATCTTACTGACAGCTGAAGTTGTACTGTATGAACTAACTGGATCAGGGATTATCAGAAACAACAAACACAATATATTTAATATCTCAAAAGACGAAGAAAAATGTACAGATACACAACCCCCTCAAAGACCGGCCACCACCAATGACCAGCTTGTAGTAGTGCAGAATTATGAAAAAGCCTGTAAATCAGCATTTATTGATGACATGATGTTATTCACAAACATGCCAGTATCTAACGAGGTCGCCCAGAAGCTAGCTGATAGTGTAACTACTAAACTGGTTGAATTTGATAGATTTGGGATTAAACCAATTATAATTGTAGAGCCTGATTCTGAATGGGGCTTAGTCGACTTTAATGAGTTTGCTAATGGATTGTACGATGAGTGGACCGACGCCTATTATGCCAAACTTAAAGCCAACGGTATTAAAGATACCCAACTAGGCATGATTATTCCCTTTCCTGAACCACAGCAAGAATTCTGGAATAATAACAAAGATCCAGATGATTTTGCAAAGTCAGTCAACCGTTATTTCAAAATAGTGCGCAAGTACTTCCCTAATGTACAGTCTGGCATATTATTAGATTCACAGGTATCAGAAAAGAATAATTCTCAACTTATAGCCTATACCAGATTAATTGATGTTGGCATTATAGATGTAGTAGGCCTACAGGGCTTTCCTTGGCACCCACAGTCTGAAGACGACAAAAGACAGCCAGTTATAACGGCCAACAAATTTGCCCCAGCTAGTATGTTAGAAGAAGTCGCTGAATCACTAAAAGTTAAGGATGTTTTAATAAACACTGGTACTTATCGTCATCGTAAAGCTGGCGAAGGAGGCAATATTGCAATATCCTCGTCCGAGCGTAAACAAACCCTTGATTCTATCGTAGATCAGACCAACATACTGCTCAGGGATGGATATAATGTAACGATAAATATTTTTGCAGAGAACAAACTTAGCGACAAAGAGGGCGTAAACTGGTCATATTGGGATAATAAAAATTTTAATGATAAACAATCAACACACGCCAACTTATTTACTGAATTTGTTAAGGAACTAAAACAAAAGAATGTTAAGATTTCATTATTTGATCGTATAAAATAGATACACAGAATTACTTATATATCATTACTGACTTTAGGGTTGTGATATAGTTCTCTGGCCATAACAAAGCGCACAATTAATAGTAGAATGATGTTTAATAGTAAAAAAGGTATAGCATTGAATTGGATCCTAGCAAACATAAAAAACTGAGTTAGAAAAATGTTAGTTATGAGAGCTATATTAAACCAATAAAACGCCCTATAGCGATTTTTGATAATCCAGATAACACCCAAAGTCGCAAAAGCACTAGCCAGCACAGTGCCAAATATTTGGCCACGTTCTAAAAACAAGCTTTCTGAATTAGCCACTCTAACAAAATCCAATACTGAGCTATAGCTGTGATTAAAAACTGCAAAAATACCGCCAACTGAAATTATAATTAGGCTCACACTAAATATTTGGATAAAACGATCTGATCTTTTAGTTCGCAACAGCTTGTCATATGCTGACTCTATAGAATTTATAAGATGCCTATAAATTGGTGGTTTAGGCGGATCAATTGTTTCTATATCTTCAATAAAGTTAGTTAGTTTGTTGGCCATCTGCCCATTACCGGACATCCTGAGCAATCTTTTAATTCTTTGTTTTTCTGTGTGATCTAGGTCATTCCTAATGGCGTCCTCTATTAGTCGGAGCGCATTTAGTTGGTACTCAGTTCTACTAAGGTGCTCGTGATTGGTCAACATAGATGACAAAATATAAATTATAGCGAGAAGCGCATAGATCAATCCAACAGTAGGTTGATAGAAATAATTATTATCACGTGTTATAAATTTACCTAGTTCATCTATAAAAATTCCAAAACCAACACCACCCACAAAAGCAACCAATCGTTGAACCTTTCGGCCAAAGAACATTAACGACATAAAAACAGCCATCATCATTAATAGACCACCCCATAACATGTGGGCTATATGATACTGACTGGACCCCACCTGAGGATAGCCGGTTATATGCAGGAAAAATCGTACCAGCAATATAGTAGTGATAGCTGAAATCAAAAACACATCGGTCAGCGACCTGGCATCAATGCTACGGATAAAAATACCAGTTTCTCGGCGCTTGGGTATCCTAGCGGACATCAGAATGTTTGTTTAGCTGTATCATAAACTCTATCTTATCAACTGTAGCGCTAGTTTTGAATGCGTCAGCCTGGATATTATCGTCTTCGGCTAGTGTTTCTTTGTAGATTTCGTCTCTAAAGGCTTCTATAGCCTCTGTAAGCGTTTTGTCGCCTGTATCAATAGATAGACTTATTCGGTCATCTACATTCAGCCCAGCCTCTTTGCGAGCATTCTGGACATATCTAATAACTTCACGAGCTAGGCCTTCAGCCCGCAATTCGGGTGTTATTTGTTGGTCGATTATAACCTGTTCACCTACAATAACTGTTTTTACATTCAGCTCATCTATCAAGATCGGTTCGTATTCTATGTGTTGCCCCAATGACGGAACCGTAACACTAGCTAGTGGCTGGCGGACTTTTATGCCTGCCTTGGCGCGCAAACTAAGACCTTCATTCACGTAACCACGCAGTGTCTCCATATCATCCATTACCAGTTCATTAATTGGTCCAGCCGGTAGCCAATCTTTTAGATGGACCGACTCGTCATCACCAGTCAGATTATGGTAAAGCTCATCGGCTAGAAACGGTGTAAACGGTGCCAGAATGTAAGCTAGACGTACTAAAACATAGTGCAAAGTCTTATAAGCATCATTTTTGTCATCATCGTCTTCACTCTTCCAAAAACGTCGCCTAGATCGCCTAACAAACCAATTGGAAGCATCGTCTAAGAAAGGTAAAATTGGGCTTAGAGCATCTGGTAAATTATAGCCATCCATATATTTTTCTACCTGGCCGACCAATTGATGTAATCTAGAGGCTATCCAGATGTCTAGTGGATTTTTAAGGTTGTCTATGGTGACATCAATGACAAATGACTTCTCAGTTCCTTTATTATTCAAGGAGTCAGGAGTATCGGAGTGAGCGGTATCTGACATACCACGAACGAGAAACGCATCTGACGACGATGAAGAATATGGAAATGTGAAGTCATCAACCTCGGCATACATGGTGAAAAAGTCGTACATATTCCAAATCATGCTGAGTTTACGAGCAACGTCGCCTACGTCTTTGTCGTGAAGCGCAAAATCTTCTCCGTTAAGTAATGGCGATCCAAGCAACAAGAAGCGCAAACTATCAGCACTAAACTTATCCATCAGTTCGTTTGGGTCGGTGTAATTACCATAACTTTTACTCATTTTTCGGCCATCGTTACCAGCAATCACACCGGTAGTAATAACGTTTCTAAATGAGCTCTCGCCAAACAAACCAATCGCAATTACATGCATATAATAAAACCAGGCCCGCACTTGTCCGATATATTCTACGATGAAATCACCCGGGAAGTTAGCTTCAAACTTTTCTTTGTTCTGAAACGGATAATGGAACTGAGCAAACGGCATACTGCCAGATTCAAACCAACCATCAAGCACCTTGTCAATACGCTTGTAATGCACGCCATCTTTGTCAAATTCTATATCATCAACCCATGGACGGTGATAATCATCAAGCCTTTGACCACTTAACTGCTCTAGCTCGTCATAACTACCAACGATTATCTGATGTTTCTTACCACTAGCATCTGTGCCCTCCCAGACTGGCATGGCTGTTGCCCAAAAGCGGTCCCTGCTTAGATTCCAGTCTGGGGCCTGTTCAATATTTTTTTCAAATCGTCCATGTTTTAGATGCTCAGGGAACCAATCAATTTGCTGGCTATTCTTTTCTAACATCAGTTGTTTTTGACCCTGGACGTCGTAAAACCAGCTGGGGTGTGCTCGGTACATTAGTTTAGTGCCACAACGATGGCAATGCGGATAGCTGTGTCTAATATAGTCAATCTTCCAGACAACGCCTTGTTCTTTCAGCTCTTTGGCGATTTGTTTATTAACTTCCCAAACATTCTGGCCCTTCCAGCTACCACCTAGATAATTACCGGACTCATCAATAGTCATTGCCATAGGAATATTGTGTTCTTTGGACAAATCATAATCATCTTCACCAAAAGCTGGCGCAATATGCACAATCCCTGTACCTTCTTCGGCACTGACAAAGTCAGCTGACCATATTTTATACTCATTGTTATTACGGTTGTCGCCAGTGATAGTATCGTCACTTATATTTAGTGGTATGTAAGATTGACCAACCAACTCCTTGCCCTTAAATGACCTAATAGTTTCATATGTAATTGGTTGATGCTTTTCATCTGTAAAGACTCTTTCCGCCAGCTCTTTTGCCACGATTAATGTTTCGTCACCAATTTTTATCTCGACATAATCCAGACCAGAATTTATTGCTAAAGCGGTGTTAGCAGACAGTGTCCAGGGCGTGGTTGACCAAGCCAGCAAATATTTATCACTATCTTTTAGTCTAAACTTCACATATACACTCGGATCAGTAACATCTTGGTAAGCACCAGCGTCCATAGTCACCTCAGCTTTACTGAGTGGTGTAGCATCACGTGTACAATACATCAGTACTCGTTCGCCTTCGTATATTTTGCCTTTTTCGTGCAGTGTTTTGAAGGCCCACCAAACCGACTCCATATACTCTTTGTCCATAGTTTTATAAGCATTATCCATGTCCACCCAACGACCAATTCGGTCAATCGTATCATTCCAGAGACTACTCGTCTGCACCATATTGTCACGGGCAGTTATGATGTAATCCTCTAAACTGATTTTGGTGCCAATATCACGACGATCTTTTATACCTAATTTCTTTTCAGTGAATACCTCTGCTGGCAAACCATGACAATCCCACCCCCAAACACGCTCCACGCGCTTGCCTTTCATAGTCCAGTAACGGGCAACCGCGTCTTTGATAGCCGAGCCAAGTAGATGACCATGATGTGGCGTACCAGTTAAAAATGGTGGTCCGTCGTAAAATACATATGCGTTATCTTTTGGTCGGTTTTCTACCGATTTTTCAAATGTTTTGTCCTGCTTCCAGCGTGCTACCCAGTCTTTTTCGTATTCATTAGCTCGTCGGCGTGTTCCATGTTTAAACTTCATTTGCTTTTTCTCCTAAATAAAAACTTCCTTTGAATATCAGAATCCACTAGCAAGCGGACGGTACCATCTGATTTCCAAAAGAAGTGATCTTTTAGCTCTTATTTTAGGCTCGGTTACGGGAACGACCGGTCAGATCTACTCTTTACTAAATTAGCAAATTTCTGCTGACTACTTCGTGGCTGATAACCACTCATCTGCCAAACTGACAGAACGTATTTACAGACATAATTATATCATAGTAACCAGAATTTAAAACATTGTCTTTAATCTATAAAATGCTTATACTAAAGTTAAACAAAAGAGGGATTCTTCAGAAAAATATGAAAGTTTTGATGCTGGGTTGGGAATTGCCTCCGCACAACAGTGGCGGATTAGGCGTGGCGTGTTTGCAACTTTGTCGTAGTCTAAGTAAAAAAGGTGCCGACATTACTTTTGTGGTGCCTTATTCAGAAGAACATGATCTAGATTTTATGAATGTTGTCTCGGCTAGTATTGCCACCACCTCCTTGATAACTGGCGTTTATGACTCTGCCGATTATGGCATAAAATCCAAAGATAAGTTATCTGGCGACATAATGGAAGTTCATCATCGTTACGCCGAATCTATGGCTCACATTACTGAAGAACATGAATTTAATGTTATTCATGCTCATGATTGGCTAACCTTTAGAGCTGGCCTCAGAGCTCGCGAATTAAGCGGTAAACCTCTAATATTACACGTTCATTCTGTAGAATCTGACCGCGCGGGTAGCAACCCTGGTAATCCACTAGTGCGTGAGATAGAACAGCTTGGACTAATGCTAGCAGACAAGATAATTGCTGTCAGTGATCTAACTAAACAAAAAATAGTTAGGGAATATAATATACCCGCTACTAAAGTACTGGTAGCCCACAACGGTATTGATACGGACGAAATGTATGATTTAGATCCAGATAATTCCTATAAACTTTTGACCGAACTAAAATCTAAGGGTTATAAAGTAGTGTCTAATGTTGGTAGGCTGACTATTCAAAAAGGATTAACCAATCTATTATATACCGCCAAAGCAGTTGTAGATAAACGCCCGAAAACTATATTTTTGATAGCTGGATCCGGCGACCAAATACGTGAATTAATCTGTCTAAGTGCTAGTTTGGGCATATCGCGTAACGTAATCTTTACAGGATTTGTCAGAGGCAAGCGCTGGCGTGATACCTTCGCCATATCTGACCTGTTCCTCATGCCATCAGTTTCAGAGCCTTTTGGGTTAACCCCATTAGAAGCAGTCGTTTATGGAGCACCTTCTCTGGTAAGTAAGCAATCTGGTGTATCTGAAGTATTAATGAACTGCCTTAAGGCCGACTTTTGGGATACCACCAAAATGGCCGATCAAATCATAAGTACACTTGACCACCCGAGCCTAAAAAACCACCTACTAACCAATGCGCAAACCGAGTTGTCTCACCTGAACTGGAACAAAACAGCCGACAAGCTAATGAATACTTATAACCACCATCACCATGTAGGGGCTGGCGCATGAGTAAATCTATAGTTTTGTATATGCACGTTCATCAGCCATTCCGGGTTAGGCACTACAGTATCTTTGATGCCGGCACTAATTCTAACTATTTCAACCCCGACTATCACGACCGTACTAGTAACGAACGCATAATGCATAAAGTGGCCGAAAAGTCTTATCTGGCTACCAATAAAGTTCTATTAGACCTTCTGAGCAAACATCCGGAGTTTAGGTTTAGTTTATCAATCACCGGCACAGCTATAGAGCAAATGCAGCTATGGAGCCCGCAGTCACTAGAATCTTTCGTAGAACTAACCAAGACCGGGCGAGTAGAAATAGTCGCTGAGACTTATCACCACTCTTTGGCTTTCTTTTATAATCGCAATGAATTCGAGGCACAGGTAGCCAAACACCGACAACTGATCCAAGATATCTTTGGGCAGACACCTACCGCCTTTCGCAATACCGAGCTAGCTTATAACAATGACTTGGCTTACTGGGCTGACCAAAACGGATATAAAGTAATCTTAGCTGAGGGTTGGGATCCTGTACTAAACTGGCGCAGTCCAAACTTTGTCTACCGACCAACCTATACCGAAGGCCCATTAAAACTTTTGCTAAAAAATTACAAACTGTCTGATGATATTGCCTTTAGGTTTGGCGACCAAAATTGGGTCGGTTGGCCACTAACTGCCGACAAATTTACCCATTGGCTTGACCAAACTCATGACGCCACCAATTTTAACTTATTTATGGACTACGAGACATTCGGCGAGCATCAATGGGATGAGTCTGGTATCTTTGGTTTCTTGACTCACCTACCCGACCAGTGGTTACGCAACCCAGAACACAACTTTAGGACAGTAACAGAAACTGCCGATGAACATGAAACTGTAGACCGCGTAGATATGCCACAAGTAGTAACTTGGGCAGACACCGAGCGTGACTTATCCGCTTGGCTTGGCAATGATATGCAAACTGATGCAATTAATGCTATTTATTCATTAACAGATAAAATCCTCAATTCTGGCGACGCCACACTCATAGAAGATTGGCGACGCCTACAGACCTCTGACCACTTTTATTATATGTGTACTAAATGGTTTAATGATGGCGACATTCATGCTTACTTTAGCCCTTATGAAAACCCCTATGATGCATTTATAGCTTTTATGAACGCATGGCAAGACTTAAGATTAAGGAGTGAGCGATAATGGGTAGACCAATTATATTAGGTAACGGACGATTAACAGTTGGATTAAATGAAAG
>CAZSRV010000004.1:0-39199 GCA_964609815.1 uncultured Candidatus Saccharibacteria bacterium
ACGGCTAGAAAGTGCAGTATAGCGCTAATTAAGCTTCTTAGGGTGTTTAGGCGTTTTGTGCGGTCAGACTTGGTCGGATATAAATCTTTACGGACAGTTTTTTCCAAGAAACGCATAATTATTTGGGCGCCAAATTTTTTGGCTAGCCAAGCAACAATTATAATAATGACAATTCGTAAACCATGTTGCAATAACCAGCCACCTAGTCCGTTAACTAGCCACCAGAAATAATAATTTATCTTTTCAAATACTAATTGATCCATGAGCTATAATAATTATAGATGCAACAAGCATAAGCAGTAAAGGGGAGTTTATATTGGATTTGAACGATTACCAACAAAAGGCGCTAACTACAGATACATATTTTGATGTCAAAAATAAAACAGATGTAACATCTATGGCTTTTCTAGCCAAAGTTTTGGGATTAGTAGGTGAGTCGGGCGAGTTTGCTGAAAAGATAAAGAAAATAATACGTAATAAAGACGGTCAACTATCAGAGGACGATAGGCGTGAGTTACTAAAAGAGCTTGGCGATGTGCTATGGTATAGTGCGACTTTGGCTAAGTATTTAGGTGCGGACTTTAGTGAGGTGGCCCAGATGAATATTGATAAATTAACTTCTCGTAAAGATAGAGGCGTTATCAAATCAACCGGTGATAACCGCTAATTGTTTGATATACTTATCATTTACCAAAAGTAGACCTAAGCCATTCATCTAACGAATGGCCACCACCACCAGACATGCAGACTACGATATCACCAGATTTTAAATGATGGGCGATATTCTTTTTTAGGTTATTATCTAAATCAGCTGGTTTGGCTATTTGTTTATTGTCCATATATTCAATCAAATCGCTTGGAGTTAAAATAGCTTGTTCAGGATCTTCACGAGCTAAGTAAGTAGGCACCCAGTATAGTTTTTTTATGCCATCAAATAGAGCTTTATATTCATCTTTTATGAAGTGCTGTCTACGATTAGTTAGCGGTTCATAAACCACTACTACATTGTTAGATATTTCTTTAGCTAGTTGCAAACAGCCAGCTATTTTTGGTGATGTATGAGCGTAGTCGGTATATAGATTATTAATAATTTTTTCAAATCGTCGACTTAATCCGGGAAAGGACTCCATAATTTTTAGATAATTTTTGGCATTTTCTCCAGATATTGTAGACATACATGTCATAACTTGCAGAGCATTTTTACGATTTACTTTGCCAGTAATACTTAACATGTTAAGTAATCCATTATCATCACTTATAACAATATCATTATTGCTTAGATCAAACTTATTTTTATCTAGGTCATCATGCCAAACAATATTATTGCCTGACTGGTCAATAAATTGCTGAAATGCTGCAACATAATCTTCACGAGTTCGGTAAATTTCATGATGATCATAGTCAACTCCGGTAATTAGACTAATATATGGGTGAAACGCCAAAAAGTTACGATCAAATTCGTCACATTCGTAAATAAAATACTGACTATCTGGGTTATAAGCACCCATATCACCAAATGGAATCTTGGCACCCACAGAGTAACTAACGGGAATGCCCAGTTGTTTGAATAGCCAGATGGCCATGGCCGTAGTTGTGGTTTTACCATGCGTACCAGCTATCGCAATCAATTTTTGGCCAGAATCGGCTATGATCTTGCTTAACAATTCATCGCGCTTACTAACCTTTATTTCATGCTGGTATGCAAATAAAACTTCTGGGTGATTAGGATTTTCAATACTGACCGCCGAGCTTTGGACCACCCAGTCTATTGGCTCCTGGGCATGAAGACGGGCTATATTATCAAGTGATTCGCCGATAAATATCTGATCAATACTGTGTTTTTTTAGGTATTCTATATACTGCGAATCTTGTTTGTCTGACCCGCTAACTTTATGGCCCATCTGACTGGCAATCATAGCTAGCGGTCCAATTGCTGTACCACCAATACCTATAAAGTGAATTCTCATACTAATAATTCTAAGTGCAAACGCCTAAATATGCTACAATATAAGTAGTAAATAAGATAAAAATGCTAAACAAGATACTTCATAATTTAACGATTAATAGGCATCGTATACGTTACTTAACTTTTGATGAGTTGAGCGAAATATATACTTCTATGATGCTGCGTAGCCTGGCTATTAATTTGGCGGGGATTTTTATACCACTTTACCTATATCAGCATGGTTATGCTATCTGGCATATTTTACTGTTTTATGCCTTTTTCTATGGTACGTCTGGATTATGCATGGTACCAGTTGCTTATCTAATTGCTCGGATTGGTCCTAAGCGAACTATTTTTATTAGTTATTTCTTGCAGATTTTTGGCCTAATTGCATTGATTAATACAGATTCTCTACCGCTTATAGTAATCTCTGTTTTACTTGGCATGTCTCAGTGTACTTTCTTTTTGGCGCTACATATTGATTTCTCTAAGGTAAAACATGGGCGTAGCGCCGGTAATGAAGTTGGTTGGCTTTATATTGCCGAAAGGATTGGTGCAATTAGCGGTCCTTTAGCCGGCGGTTTAATCGCTTACCTGGCTGCACCACAATATACGTTTGTAGTTGCGGTAGTTGTATTAGTTTTGGCGGCTATACCACTTATGCTCAGCAAAGAGCCAACCAAGACTCGTCAAAAGCTAAAGTTCAGTAAGATGAAATTAAGGAGCATAAAGCACGACATTATTTCGTACACTGCCTTTACCACAGAAGGAGTTGTCAGTATGATTGTTTGGCCACTTTTTGTAGGTGTAATTATTCTAAGAGAAAATCCTTACGTTCAGCTGGGTAGTATCATATCGGTATCAATAATTGTTTCTATATTATTAACTAGGATGATTGGCAAATTGGTTGATAACAGAAAAGGCCGAGCTCTGTTGCGTTATAATGCTATATTTAACGCCGGCTTACATACATTTAGGCCTTTTGTGACTAGTTATGCTGGTGCTTTGGCGGTTAGTATGGGTAACGAGGCTGTCACGCCAGGCTATAGAATGCCATACTTGAAAGGTTTTTATCAGGCAGCAGATGATCATCCTGGTTACAGGATAGTTTATATTACGGTTATGGAAATTATTGCTACATTTAGCCGTTTTGTGTTCTTTATTTTAGCTACCGGAGTAGCTTACTTCTGGCTACATGATCGCACATTGTTTAGTTTGCTATTCTTGGCCGGCGCTTTGTGTTCACTTGTTATTATAAAAGAGCGATATCCAGCACTTAATCCACGTAGGAGAATATTAAATGGGCGTTCCGCGTAATTTTAATGAGTTGTTCAAGAATAAAATTCTATTAATCTTTATTGCCGGGTTGATGTTTGGCGCAATTAGTGTGTCTGCTCTTCGTGGTAATTACATAAAAATGACTGAATTACGTACAGCTGTAGCTGTAGCAGATGAACAAGATGGTGATGTAGAAAAAGCTTTGCAAAACCTCAGGCATCACGTAATTAGTCATATGAACACTAATCTGACATCTGGCCAGGCTTCTATAAAACCGCCTATCCAGCTGAAATACAGGTACGAAAGACTAATGGCTACCGATCAAGAGCAGGTTAAGGCCTATAACAGTAAAGTGACTGCTGACGGCGAGGTTATATGTGGTTCTCAGTATCCTGGTGGTGGTTTTAACCCGCCACGAGTTGCTTGTGTTCAAGACTATGTCGCCAAAAACTCCAAGCAACCTGGTGGCGTGGCCGATGATCTATATAAGTTTGATTTTATATCACCCAAATGGTCTCCTGATCTAGCCGGAATTACTATGCTTATTTCGGCTGGTTTGCTGGGTGTATCACTATTAGCATTTGTATCCAAAAGAATACAGCGAAGACATTACTAATCTTCGCTGTATTCATAGATACCTTGTGTTAATTGCTAACTAGTTGCCAGCGTTTGGTGTTTGGTTCTCGCCAGTACCAGTGTTGCCGGTGGTATTATTGTTTGTAGTAGCATTATTGTTGGTGGTTTCGTTAGTGCCGGTATTGTTGCCTGTACTGCCAGTATTGCCATTTGATTGCTGACATTGTTCACCGTTTGGATATTGTTTCTTGTATTCATTAATAGCTTTTACTACCTGGCCATCGTCCTTGATATTTTCCCAGAAGATAACTTGTTCACGATTTATCACCATTTGATCTTGTGGACCATGTAGCTCACAACCTAACTTAACTAGCGACACGTCATTGCTAGTGTTTGATGATTGTTGGTCTGGCTGAACTTGTTGATTGACTCGTAAGTAGAATATATCGTTCAGGCGAGTATATTTGCTATTTAGGTCAGTTACTTTTCCAAAGTATACCTGACCGCCGTTTAGGAACACTGCCTGGTATTTGTTTTTATCTACAGAACTAGCCTCTGGATTCTTGTTGTCAAAGAATATCATAGCGAATATTGTGCCAGCCACTATTAGAACTAGAGCTATCAAAAAGCTCATCGCTCCAATTTTGGTTAGACCGCCAAATTTGCCACCCTTTAGTTTTTTGCCAGAACCGTTCGAAGAAGAACTAGAGCTAGAACTACTAGAACCATTACTGCCTGTCTGAGGGCTACTTGTGTTGGTATTTTGATTGCGATAACCGCGATTCATAAAATCCATAGTTTGTTTACCACCTTATGTAATCTTAATAACTAAAGATTAGTTTAATACATAACCAGTATAGATTGCAAGTCACTTAGTTAACAAAACTACCGATAAACTTGTTATTAATGCTTGACAAAGGTGTTGTATCAGAGTTAACCTAGGGGTACCATATTAACCTAACAGAGGGGAGATAAGTAATGGGATACAGCCACACTAATTCAAAGGGTGTAAAATATTATCTAAATTCAAAAGACGTAGTTCTTCGCGGTGGTAAGAAGCAAACTATCTACTACTTTAGCAAGGACGAGCGCAAAGACACAGCTACTGACTTGCCAAGTGGTATGAGTGTGAATGAAAATCCACGCAACGGTTTCTTGACTGTTAAACGCGGTTAGTTCTAGAAACTACAGTTCAATTAAAAGTCGCTAAGGGAGTATGTCTTAGCGACTTTTGCTATAATTAACAGATATGAGTATTGATAGCTTATCTTTGGTTGTATCTCAGGCTAAGTCCGAAAAGGGCTTTTTTACGGTTCTTGCACCAATGGATGACGTCACGGACGTGGTTTTTAGGCAGATAGTAGCTGACTGTTATTCGCCAGATTTATTTTTTACTGAATTCGTTAATGTAGAGGCTCTGCAGTCTAGGGGCCGAGAAATAGCCCTAAGACGCTTAATGTTTGCTGACGATCGTCCGTTGATTGCTCAAATATGGGGCAAAAACCCAGATAATTTTTATAAATCGGCTCAAGATTTAGTGGAGATGGGTGGATTCATAGGGGTTGACCTAAACTTTGGCTGTCCAGATAAAAAGGTGGTAAAAAACGGTACTGGCGGTGGAACTATTAATTTCCCGGGGGCAGCCAAAGAAATAATAACGGCTACTCGCAGCGGTCTGGGTGGTAAATTACCACTATCGGTCAAGACTAGGATTGGCTTTAAAGATTATGACGAGGCCTGGATTAAATTTTTGCTAGAGCAAGACTTAGATATGCTGTCAGTTCACTTTAGAACTGTAAAAGAAATGTCCAAATATCCAGCTCGTTGGCAACAGCATGCTAAGCGAATTCGTGAACTACGTGACCAAATATCGCCCCAGACTATCTTGGTCGGTAACGGCGACGTGACTAGTTATCATCAGGCCGCAGAGTATGCTAGAGAGTTTGGCTATGACGGCATAATGATCGGCCGAGGTATCTTTGGCAACCCGTATGTTTTTAGTGCTGATTCGCCTTGGGCCGAACTACCAGCCAGCGACCGAATAAACTTATACAAGCAACATCTTAATCTATATGCTAGCACTTATCCAGCTGGTGAACGCAAATTTGACCCTATAAAAAAGTTTTGCAAGATTTATATTAGTGGCTTTGATGGTGCTAGTGATCTTCGGGCTAGTCTAATGAACTGTCGAACAGTTGTAGAATCGCTAACAGCTATTGACAAACACAGGACTAGTGTGCTATAATATAAGTATGGCTACAAACCATGAAAACCACGAACAACTACCGCTATTTGAAGGTCTAGCACGCGACCCTGATGGGCACAATATGCCAATCAGACCGGTAGCTAGCAAAGAGGAATTTACCCCTATAAATATTAGTTTGACCGAACGAGCCGAAAACCTGACCGAGGCACTTGATCTAATGGCTCAGGCTAGTCGTGGTGAAGGGTTTGGGCATGCTTCTACTACCAATCCTCACAAAACCAAGATAATTAGTCATTATGGCGAAGATAACGCATTTAGAATGTCGTCTAGTATTACCGACAAAGTTGATAGAGACCTAGGTCGTGCCAAAGATTACTTCTTGAAGGCCCTAGGTTTGGGTGCTGTGATTGGTGCAGGAATAGAAATAGAAAAAGACTCGTCGTTAGATTTAAATAATCAAGCCCGCAAAGAGGGTGACAGACAGTGGAAGAAGTTTTTGCAGACATTTTATGGTGCACCTAACCATAAAAAACTTGATAAATACAGACGTAGTTTGCGATCTACATACAAGGCTATTGCAGGCGAGGAAATGCCACCTACTAGTACACAAATCATAAGAGCCGAAGACAAAGTTAAAAGAGAAGCTCTAAAAGCTAGTTGGGCTCTAAATAGGAATCCAAAACCCAAAAGTCATGTTTGATTCGCGAGGACCCCGCGAGCTAGAATCTATTAGTCCAGCTCTGATCCGGCCATTAGAACAAAGTCATCCTGCCAAGAGGCCGGGTCTGACTATGTCTATTGCTGGCGCGCTAAGAGGTGAGCTAACTCATGGTCGTCATGTGCGCCGGGGCTTGATGCACGAAATTATGGACGAACTACCTGCTACAGGCCAAGAAACTGACACGCCAGCAGAGGCTGACAGCAGTCTTTTGGAAGATAAGCTACTAAGGTTTCGGCCACGTCTAGTTGGGGCTGTTGGTGTCTACGGTTATTTGTCGGGCAATTCCTACGCGGATATGATTGACCAAAAGGGCCTGCGTAGTTTTTATCTTTTTTGGGCGCTGGGTTCGTCCCAAGACGATTTTATAGATTCTATTCCCAAGGCGTCATCTATAGATATCTCGGCCGAAGAACGTCAAAGTTTGGTAAGGCAAGCGATTTTGGGGCCGGATAGGCAAGTTTTTCATTCGGCTAATCGGTTGCTAGATAAAGAAATAGGCAGTTTGGATATCGGCGCCAACCAAAAAGCCTATCTGTCGGGCAAAGTTGCTGGCTGGTATGACTTTTTGATCAGCCAAGAAGCCGAGGTGCTCGGTACAGAATTTGGCGACATGTCCTTTGACTATTGCGTGGACTACAGAGAAAGCCAGAATAGCTTTGCCGGGTCTACTCTGACAGCTCTGCTAAACGGCAAAAACAGCACTGATCCGCAGTATCAGTCGCTGGAGCCTGCGGTGGCCAAGTTTTCTTTCTTGACGCAAATCATTGACGATATAGCCGACATCCCAGAAGATTTGGTAGCTCAGCGCCCTACGTTTGCCACTGGTGCGCTGATTGATAATCCAAAAGAGCTTGATCTGATGTATGACTTTGTGGCCAAGCGGAACTGCGCCAAGGTTAACCCTAGTGACTACGAGGCTGTAGCACCCAATGCTTATGAAATGGTTTTGACGGCGTTCAATAAATATATTGCCCAGACCGAGCAGTTTGCGGGCGATAAGTCAGTTAGGCGGGTCGGGACGCGTCTGTTTCATCACTTTCCTGGTCTGAGGAATGTTTTGTATCGTATCAATCCAAAGGCTGCTAATTTTTAGGGCTACCACCTAGGGTCTTGCCCTAGGATCTGACAAATTACTAAATAAAGTTTTTGATCTCGGCTATGAATTGTTTGGGTTTGCGGGCGTATATATTGTGGCTAAAACCACCAAAGATCACTGTTTTTGATGATTTTATGTACGTTTGGGCCAGGTTGGTATTTTTGGACGTTACTATGGGGTCGTGCTGGCTGTAGAGCAGTAGGCTAGGGCACTTAATATTGGCTAATTTGGTGGATAGATCATTGCCGTGTGTTCTTTGGAAGGTTGTTTTTAGGGTTTTGGTCTGGCCATATGGGAGCAAAAAATACAGGATTTTGTGGATGATCTGCGGTTTTATGTCATAGCCGATATTGGCGCTGGATAGTATGAGCTTGTGGATTGTTTTTGGGTTCCTGGCGGTTACGGCAACGGCACATTTGCCACCAAAAGAATGACCCACCAAGGTGCACTTTTTTATAGCTAGTTTGTCCAGGGTTTGGCTAATTATTTGGGCGTATTGGTCTAGGTTGTAGCTGGATCCTAGACTACTGCTACCAAAGCCCGGCAGGTCAATAGCCACACAGCGGTAGCCGAGCGCTGTGAATGCCTGAATTGTCTGGTGCCAGATTTCTTTACTTTGCTTCCAGCCATGCAAAAAGATGATGACTTCCTGTGCTTGTTTGTGACCCTGATCGCTGTAAGCGATTGTCTCTTGACCGATCGTTAGGTGGTGTTGTTTGTGCACGATTATTGTTGGGGCTAATTGTACTTTTGACCCCAGTTAGCCATTTGAACCAAGATGCTACGTAAATCTTGGCCTTTTTTGGTTAGGTGGTATTTGTAACGTGGTGGACGCTGGCAATAAATCTTTTTGGTGATTATTTCGGACTTTTCTAGGTCATCTAGTCGGGCGCTTAGTGTCCGTGGGCTAATACCAGGCAGCAAAGAGTTTAGCTCGCTAAAAGTCTTGGGGTTGGCAAACAAATGTCCAAGTAGCAATGCCGACCATTTGTCGCCCAAGATACTTAGGGCGGACAAAATACAGCCGTTCTTCTTTTCGATCTTTTCTATCTGTGGCTGGTCGGGTAAACTGCTTGCGTGTTTCATGTTATATAAATTTTACCACAAAAGTTACTTTACAATGTATAGTTAGTGACTATATAATGTAAAGTAACTAATTATTAAAACTACCGAAAGGATAAAAATAATGATAAAAACACTAGTAATTACTTCTACTATCCGTGAGGGTCGCACCAGCCGTAAAATCGCCGACTGGTATGTTGTGGAGGCCAAAAAAGTTGCTCCAGAAGGTATGGAGTTTGAGGTCTTGGACATTGCTGATCTGGATTTACCGCTATTCGCTGAGGCTGCTCCTCCTAAGATGCATCAGTATAGTGATTTGCAAAACAAGATCGCGGACAAGATTAGTTCTGTTGATGCTATTGTGATTGTAACTGCTGAGTATAATCACTCAGTCCCTGGATCATTAAAGAATTTCTTGGACTATATTTATACTGAGTGGAGCCATAAACCAGTAGCTTACGTTGGCTATGGGTCTGTTGGTGGCGCTAGAGCAATTGAGCATTTAATCCAAATAATGACTGAGCTAGGTGCTGTATCAGTAGCTCGGGGTAGTGATAACATACATATTAATTCACCTTGGTCGGCTATTGATGAAGATGGCAATGTTAATCCAGAGTTTGTCCATGGTGATATCCAGGCTCAATTAACCGAGCTAAACTGGTACGCCCAAAAACTAGCTGAATAGCTATTTAGTTATTTTTATACTTTAAAGTTTCAATAATTTTAATTGTTTCAAGTAAATCAGAGTTTTTTAGTAGGGATGTATTTACAATTTCTTCAGAGGGCTTAATAGTAATAGTAACTAGCGCATTTTTTGAATTCTTGACCTTTGATTAGATAACAAAAAATGACGGCTCTGCCGTCAAATCTTGAAAAAATCCGTGTTTTGGTGGGGGTGGCTGGAATCGAACCAGCGACCAATCGGTTATGAGCCGACTGCTCTAACCCCTGAGCTACACCCCCGTGTTTCTCATAGGTAACAGATGTAAGTATATCAGATTTTACTACAAAAGTGTTATACTAATGCTGTAAAATGTATCAGAAAATAAAAAAATACACTCCAAAACTAAAATTATTAACCGACGTAAGGGTCTTGGGACTGATAGCCTTTGGCGTAATTGCTTTATTAGTAACCTGGAGTGGCGTAAAGGTTGCTCAGACAAACTATGAGTTAGCCAAGAAGATCTCTGTGGCTGAACAGCGTAATGAAATAGCTAAACTGGAGAATGAAAACCAGAAATTAAAGAATTCTTATTATGACACTAGTTTGTTTTTAGAGTTATCAGCTCGTCGTCAGTTTGGTAAGGCTGTAGCTGATGAGAAGCTGTATATTGTGCCACAAGATGTAGCTATGAAGAATACGATTGATAGCTCAGGATCGGCTAAAACAGATGAACAAATTACTAGCGTTAGTCAGTCTAGATTTATAAACAATTTCAATAAATGGATTGATTTTTTAACTAAATAATTTTCAGTGAACTTTAAGGTTGATATATTAATATAATTTGTAGATTGCACTTACTCTAGTGCAGTCAAATGGGTGTGTTTTTACAAGGTGTTCCTTATTTTTTGAGGACCAGGTGGCGCCTTAGTTTTGCCCAAAATAAAGCCCATCTCTATAATATGTCCCTGTTAGTCCTCCCACGCAGGGACATATTTATTTTTTGGGCAATATTATGGTCGCTTCGGTACCTTTGCCGACAGCACTTTTTATGTCAATCTGTCCACCATGGGCTTTGATAATTTGTTTGGCGATACTAAGTCCTAATCCGTAACCGCTAGTTTCGGTTTTGGTTCTTGATTGGTCGGCTCTATAAAATCTGTCAAAGATATGAGGAAGGTCCTGGGCGCTTATACCGCTACCATTATCACTGATCTTTAATTGGTGATGGGTTCTGGTGTTTTTGTAGTTTATATTTATACTACTTTTATTTGGGCTGTATTTTATAGCATTATCAAGCAAAATTACTATTGATTGTCTTAGAGAATTTGGCTCTGCTAAGACAGTTTGTTTGCTAACGCCGGATTTAATTATCTTTATTTTTTTTGGCTCTGCTAGAGGGGTAACTAAACTAACACAATCATCTATGAGTTGATTTATATCTACTTTTTGCTTTGTTATGTCAGAATTTTCTTGGCGGGCTAATTGTAGTAAACCGCCTGTTAGAGCCTCGAGTTTAATAATTTCTTCAAGATTACTAGTTAGCGCATTTCTGGCATCATTTATGGTTAAGTTTTTATCGCGCAAACTGACTTCTATCTCAGTTTTCATAACGGTTAGTGGTGTTCTTAGCTCATGGCTGGCGTCTGATGTAAAACTGTTTTGACGTTCATAAGCTTCCTCAATTGGTCTAAGTGATTGTCTGGCTAATAAGTAGCTGACAATTGCGCCAATAATTAGGGTAAATAAATTGAATAAAACCAATTTATTTCGTAAATTTGCCTGACTTTGGGAGAGGCTATGGGCTCTAAGCGCTTCAAATTCATCATATGATAAAAAATTACTTATAGCATTAGGTATTGGTATGTTGCGTTGACGAGCTAGCTCGTCTCTAGATACACCATAAATAACCGAACTAAAGGTCAAGCTCATCAACATAATAATACCCAGATAGGTTAGGGTAACCTTTATCCTGGTTGATTGGCGAGCATCCATTACTCTATTTTATACCCAAAACCTCTAACGGTGTGTATTAGTGGAGTTTCAAAAGGTTTGTCTACCTTATTTCTTAGATAACCAATATAAACTTCAACACTATTAGGCAAGACATCGGCATCAAAATTCCAGATGTGTTCTATTATGTTGTCTTTGGATAATACTCGTCCAGTGTTACGCATTAGATATTCCAGAATGGCGAATTCTTTACCAGATAATTTGATATTTCGGCCAGCCCGGCTTACAGAAACGCTTAACGTGTTAAGTGTTAGATCTTTAACTTTTAATTCATCATTGTTTGTTTCTTTGGGGCGCCTTAATAAAGCTCTAATTCGGGCTAGTAATTCTTCAAAACTGAAGGGTTTGGATAAATAATCATCAGCGCCACAATTCAATCCTTCAACACGGTCGCCAATTGTAGTCTTGGCTGACAACATTAGTATTAGAGTATGATTACCTTCGGAACGTAATTTTTTGCAAATTTGGGTGCCATCCATGTGCGGCAGCATTCTGTCTAAAACGATTAGATCATAATTAGTTGTAGAAGCGGCGTTGTAGCCGTTTTCACCATCATATTCAATATCGACCGCGTAATTTTCTTGTTCCAAACCTCGCCTTAGGGTGTTGGCTATTTTATGGTCATCTTCAATTACCAGAATTCTCATACTTAATAACATTATAAAATAAAACTTAAAATAAGCTGAATATTGAACTATGGGCTACAATATTGATTAATGAGTTATAGGAAACGTCGACTGTGGTTGGTGGGGCTTTTGATTATTATTGGGTTTGGTTGGCAGGTATATAATGATATTAGGAGGGATAATCCCGTACCGAACCAAACGGGTTCTGGCCAAGTTAAGAAGGCCGATACTGAGCTGGCGCTTAATGTACTAGATACCCTAGAAGTGAAAGGTCGGGCGCCTAAGACCGACTATAGGCGTAGCGAATTTGGTGATGGCTGGCAATTGGCTGGCTACTGCAACACACGCAATAAGATTTTGGCACGTGATATGACTAATGTGGTGACAGTATCGCCAGAAGACTGTAATGTGGTCAGTGGAATTCTAGACGATCCTTATACTGGCAAAGAAATAAAATTTAACCGTGGGATTAACAGTAGTGCTGATGTCCAGATTGATCACGTGGTGGCGCTTAGTGACGCTTGGCAAAAGGGTGCTCAAGGGCTTAGTAAGGATTGGCGTATTATGTTGGCTAACGATGGCTTAAATTTACTGGCAGTTGATGGCCAAGCTAATCAAAATAAAAGTGATGGAGATGCGGCTACTTGGTTACCGCCCAATAAAGTCTATAGGTGTCGATACGTTGCGCGGCAGATTGCGGTTAAAAAGAAATATAATTTGTGGGTAACTACAGCCGAAAAATCAGCCATGAAAAATATTTTATCAGGCTGTCCTGATCAGCAATTACCAGAGGTTGTGCAGTGAGTTGGTCAAGTCGTTTAGGCTTATTCAAAAACACTCATAGTTATTACTATACATTATGTTTTTCAGTCGGAATTGGTCTAGGAATTCTATTGGCATTATTGTTAGATGATAAAATTTTTAGTGATAATTTTTGGGCTTTTATAGCAATACTTCTAGTAACAGTTAGTTTTATTAAATTCCGACGAATATTTATGTTAACCATGTTACTTAGCGGTCTTTTGTTAGGGCTATGGCGGTTTAGTGTTTACGAAGTCAATAACTCTGATTTCAGCCAGTTTTATGGTCAAACTAAAGTTATTAGCGGTGTAATATCTGATGATATTTCTCATGGTCCAAGTGGGGAACTCAGGTTTAAGTTAAAAAATGTAATGGTTGATGGTTATAAGTTTAAGAGTGAAGTTTGGGTAAAAAGTAGTGATAACGTGACAATTAAACGTAGTGATGAAGTCAAGCTTCAGGGCTATATTAGTCCGGGGTTTGGTAGTTTTGTGGCCAGTATAACTAGGGCCGATATAATGGAAGTCAACAAAACAAGTAGGAATGATTTAGGTCTGGTAGTGCGTGATAAGTTTGCTGTCCAGACGGAGCAGATTAGTGAGCCGGGCAGGTCGCTTGGACTTGGTTTTTTGCTTGGCCAGAAGAATGATTTACCGGAGGATTTACAGAACAAAATAAAATTGTTAGGTTTATCTCATGTGGTTGTAGCCAGTGGTTATAATCTGACAATTTTGGTAGCTTTTGCTCGTCGGTTGTTTGTTAGAGTTTCTAAATATTTAAGTGCTATGCTGGGTGGCTTCATGATAATTGGTTTTATGATGATTACTGGGCTTAGTCCTAGTATGAGTCGAGCCGGGTTGGTAGCTGGCATGAGTTTGCTAGCTTGGTATTATGGACGTAAAGTTCATCCGGTATCTTTGATACTAATTTCGGCTAGCATTACATTGCTTATTAAGCCAACTTATATCTTGGGTGATTTGGGCTGGTATTTATCATTTTTGGCTTTTGCCGGAGTGTTGGTTTTGGCACCACTTTTGCATGATTATTTTTGGGGTGAGAAAAAACCGTCGGCTTTACGTGAGTTAATAGTTACTACAACTAGTGCCCAGATAATGACTTTGCCAATTTTAATCTATTCATTCGGTATATTTTCGTCTTGGTCGCTGCTAGCTAACATGTTAATCTTACCGGTTGTGCCTCTCTGTATGTTATTAGTTTTTTTGACAGGAATCAGCGGATTGCTAATACCTATTCTGTCTGGTGTCTTTGCTTTTGGCGCTGATTTGATTCTAAAATACTGTACATTTGTTATTGATAGAATCTTTGCATTGCCTGGTGCTTCTCGTGAAGTTTCTTTTGGGCTTATGCAGATGTTAATTAGCTACGTAGTTTTATTAACCGTGATTATATGGATAAGGCTTAGAACCAAGCATAATTTTATAAATGACAAGAATATTATTGACTAATCGCTTTTAAAATCTTATTTTATAGTTAATGAGACGCTTATGTTTTGGGATTTTGTTAACAACTGTGTTGTTGGTGCCAAATAATGTTATGGCACTTGGCGCTGATCCGGTAATATCAACTCTAAAAACTGGTGATGAAACAGCCAGTCAGGAATATATAAGCGTATACAACAATAGCTCAGATGAAGTAGATATAACTAATTGGTGTTTGTATTATGTATCAGCTAATACAGTTATAAATCCAGGGTCTACAGGTACTAAAATTACTTGTTTTAGTCCGCCAGACGATGATACTAGACTGATACTTGATGGGTTCAGTTATTTAAATCTGGCTACCAATGAACTTATTACCAAGATTCAGGATTTTACCCCAGATTTTATATTCTCAGCCAAAATGAGTGCTACGGGTGGACATGTTCGGTTATTTAATGCTAGTAATACTGAAGTTGATCGGGTTGGCTGGGGCAATGCCTCTTCGCCAGAAGTTTTGGCTACTGTGGCTCATTCATCATCTAAAGCGTTATTCCGTAAAAATATCCAGGACACTAATTATCTTCAGGATATCAACAATAATCATGAGGATTTTATAGAGGCCGAACTAACCATAATCCCTAGCAGTGGTTTAAGAGAAGAGGCGATAATAAGGGATTATTGTGGTAATATTGATGGAATTCAAGATGAAGTTCCTGTTGGATATTTTTATGATTTGGCAGGAAATTGTGTTTGGGATATCTGCCCTAATATATCTGGTTTGCAAGTAGAAGTTCCGCTAGGCTATGAATTAAATGAAGATCAAAATTGCCAAGAATTTAAATTAATTTTGCCATCAAGCAAGCTAGTAATTACCGAACTTTTGCCGAATGCCAAAGGCGATGACACTGGCAAAGAGTTTATAGAAATTTATAATCCTAATAATTATGAAGTTGATTTATTGGACTATAAACTAATCCTAGATACGTCTAAACCTAAGAGTTATGAGTTTGCTAGTCAGATACTTAATCCGTTTAGCTTTGCTTATTTTAATGACACCCTTACTAAACTCACTTTGCCAAATAGCAGTGCTAGTTTGACTTTGGTGGCGCCAAATGGTGATGTTGTCAGCCAAACAGATATATACATTAATCCAAAAGATGATAGTTCTTGGGCATTAGTAGATGATATTTGGCAATACACAGACAATCCTACTCCTGGTGCTGAGAATGTATTAACGGTAGTTACCAGTAAAGGCGGAGATATTATAGAAGATGAGTTGCAACCATGCCCTGAGGGTAAATATCGTAATCCAGAGACTAATCGTTGCCGTAATATAGCTACTTTGGTAGCCGAATTAAGCCCTTGTGCGGAGGGTCAAGAACGCAATCCGGCTACTAATCGGTGTCGGTCAGTAATATCTTCAGTTAGTAGTTTGGTTCCATGCAAGGCTGGCCAAGAACGCAACCCAGAAACTAACAGATGTCGTAGTATAAGTGGTAGTAGTAATGAACTAGTGCCTTGTGCTGAAGGCCAAGAGCGTAATCCAGAGACTAATCGTTGCCGTAAAGTTACTAGCCCGGTGGCGCAACTAGCATCGGCTCAGGTAAACGACATACCTAGCAAGATAAGCAGCGGTACTAGTTGGCTGGTTTATGGTTTGATAGTTAGTGGAGTGTTGGCTTATGGAGTATATGAGTGGCGCTCTGGAATAGCTAATGTCGCCAGAAAACTTAAATTTTGGCCTCTTAAGAAATAGCTAGTCGGGAGTATAATAGAATTATGACAAGTGGTATTGTGGTTAATGATGTTAGTAAAAAATACAAAAGTTCTGGTTCATTTGCTGTTAGAAATTTAAATCTGGATATTGCTAAGGGTGAGGTTTATGGATTGCTAGGACCTAATGGTGCGGGCAAAACAACAACGATTAGAATGTTAATGGGATTTATATCACCAACGACTGGTAGTTGTAGTATCTTGGGTGCCGACATCTCTAATAAATCTGTAGCTATCAGGCGAAAAATTGGCTACCTACCCAGTGATATGACTTATTATGCCAAAATGACTGGCAAGAATTTTCTAGACTATATGTCTGAGCTTTTGCCAGCTGACAAGGAATACTTAGAAGAGTTAACTACTAAATTTAAGGTTGATCTAGAAAAGAGAATTGATGAATTATCACGAGGTAATCGTCAAAAAATAGCTATTTTGCAGGCCTTGATGCATAAACCGGAAGTTATTATTCTGGATGAACCAACCAGTGGCTTGGACCCGTTAATGCAAGAAATTTTTTATGAGGAGATAATAGGCCTTAAAAACCGAGGCTCTAGTATTTTGCTTAGCAGTCATATTTTTGGTGAGGTCCAAAAGATTTGTGATAGGCTTGGCATAATCAAAGATGGTGAGTTAATAACTGAACGTAATGTTAGCGATATTCTGGCTGAGAGTGTCCATAAATATAATGTTATTTTTGAATCTAAAGTTCCTGCGGATAAGCTGAGGAAACTAAGTGGTGTAAAAGATTTGGTTGTCGCCAAGAATAGAGCTGAGTTTAGTTATCGGGGTGATTTACCGAAGTTATTAAATTTATTGGCAGACAATAAAGTTAGTAAGCTTCAGACATCAGAAGCTGACCTAGAAGAGATTTTCTTGGGTTATTATGAAAGCGAGGCTGAAAAATGAAAGCAATTGTTCGTTGGTCGTTATGGCAAAGAAAAGGTTTTATAATTGGCTGGGGTATTTTTGTTTTCTCAATCATCGCAGTCAAGATGGTGGCTTATCCTTCTTTTAGGGATCAGGCAGAGCAGCTTCAAAAGCAGTTTGAAAATTTACCACCGGCTATGTTACAGTTGGTCGGCGGTAGTTCAGATTTTTTCTCGCCAGTCGGGTTCATAAATAGTCAAATCTATTTTTTTGTTCTGCCACTTATTTTGTGTATTGTTAGCGTTATAGTATTTGCTGGTGCGGTGGCCAAGGAAGAAGATTCAGGCAGTATAGAAAATATTTTATCGCGACCGTTAAGCCGTGGTAGATTTATTGTTGCTAAATATATCTATGCAGTTAGTATAACTTTTATTTTAGCGTTTGTGGCTCTAGTAACTACCGTTATTTCTGTAAGAATTGTTGATGTTGATATAGACCTAAAGAATGTATTCGTAGCTAGCTTGGTTAGTTTTTTGTTATCTATAGCCTGTGGATCAATAAGTTTTATGTTGGCATCGGCGTGGGCTTCTACTAGGCGTTTTGCGGTTGGAACCGGATTATTTTTATCTATTGGTGGTTTTATAATTAGCTCACTGGCCGCCACAGTTAGTTGGCTAAAAGGCACATCTAGAATTTTTCCTTTTGACTACTATAAATCAGAAGATATTTTGTATGGTAGATATCATTTTGGTGCGGTTTGGCTGTATTTAGCTATTTTAATAATTTGTTTTTGCTTAGCCATTTACTTCTTTAATAAACGTGATCTAAGCAATCAATAATTTATTCCCAGCGGAAGACCCTAAAGGCGACTAAATAAATTGCCACAGTCCAGCCGCCAATAATAGCTATTTGTGGGCCGAGGTCTAATAAACTAGCGTTTTCGGTTACTATCATACGCATTGACTCAATAATCGGAGTTAATGGGATAAACTGCGTAATGTTTTGTAGCCATTCTGGCATTAAGAACGTAGGGAAGAAAACGCCAGAAAGAAACATCATTGGCAGAACCGCGATTTGAGCTAGTGGGGCAGCTTGGTTCTCGGTGCGAGCCCATCCACCGATAGCTAGCCCAATACCGAACATCATAGCTAGGCCCAGTATTGCTACGACTAGTAAGTTGAGGTAGCTACCGCGCATACTTAGGTCAAATACCACTATAGCTGCCACAAACATAATTGTTATAGACATTAGCCCTACGAAGGCATTAGATATGACATTGCCAACAAAATATTGCCAAACTTTTAGGTTGGTCAGTTGATAGCGCCTTAGAACGCCACGTTGTTTAAGCCTTGGGAAAACACTAGTAGGGCCAAAAATACCCAAACTAAGTAATACAAAACCCAGAATGCCCGTAAAGGTGTAGTCAAATTGGCTTAGTCCTTGAGTTGAGGTTGATTCGGCCTTGACCGTAAATGGCGTATCGGACTGTATATATTTTGCATTTATTTCTTTAAAAATACCCTCCATAACAGAAGCTAAAGTAGTGCCAGCAGATTGACTATTTTGGTTATAAAGAATCTGTAGTTCGCCACTTGGGTATGATTTTTTATCTTGTATTTCTCCAAAATTATCAGGCAGAATAATTGTGGCGTCAATTTGCCCACGATTCATTTTTTCTTTGGCTTGGTCTAGGGTGGATATCTCTTGGTCTACTTTGAAGATTTTATTGTTCTTGATTGAACTAGTAAACTCTTCTGAAAATTCACTACTAGAATTATTAAGTAGAGCTACGCGAAATGATACGTCATTATCACCCTTAAAGATAAACCCGAAAATAAACAAGAAAATAAGTGGGAACAAAAACACGAAGAAGATTGCGACTTTGTCACGGAACAAGCGTCTAATGTCTATCGGCACATAAGTTGTGATCGGCAAGAGTGTTCTGCGTAATTTATCCATATTAATCTCTTAGAGCCTTTCCTGTTAGATCAATAAACACATCTTCTAAGTTAGCTTGTTCAACATGTTGTTCTTTTTTAAAACCTCGCTTCAGTAAGTCTTTTATTAGATTCTTTGGCTTATCAATGGCAATAATCTCGCCATTATCCATAACTGCTACTCGGTCGCAAAGTAATTCAGCTTCGTCCATATAATGGGTGGTCATGATGACTGTTACACCACGTTTTTGAACACCGCGGATTAAATCCCAAAGATTCCGCCTAGCTTGTGGATCTAGTCCAGTTGTTGGCTCGTCCAAGAAAAATACTTTTGGTCCATGAACTAGTGCAGTTGCAATAGAAAAACGTTGTCTCTGACCACCAGACAGTTGCTCCGGATAACTATTGGCTTTTTCCTCTAATTGAACATCTTTTAGGAACTTCCGTGCATCAACCTTATCACCATAAAAAGCTGCAAACATTTTAATTAGTTCCAGTAGTGTGGTTTTTTCTTCAAAGCTTGGTGTTTGTGGCTGAATACCTATCATAGATTTTATTTCGGCTGTACTGCTTGCTACATTAATACCATCAATAGAAGCCGACCCACTGTCAATTGGGCGCAGGGTCTCTAGCATTTCTAGAGTTGTTGTTTTGCCAGCACCATTGGGTCCTAATATTCCAAATATTTCGTCCTTTTTTACATCAAAGTTTATGCCTTTTACGACTGTTTTCTTGCCGTATTTTTTGGTCAGGTTTTTTACCTCTATAATATTTTTAGCCATCAGCTAATATTTTAACCCAAGGGGCTGACTAATAAAAGTCTAGTGCTTTACCAGCTCACTATCTTCTATCATAAAACTGCCATCCATACTCAGACTACGCCAAGTTCTTTGGCCACGTTCTGGTATTACTTCTGTTGGTAGATTTAATATTCGGCTTTGCTGAATTAACGATGTGTCAGGTAGGATAATTCCATTACCTCTCATTATGTCAACTCCACCACCGTCTAATACCAAACCTGTATCGTCTAATAATTTTTCTGATTTTGCTAGTATTTCTTCTTCTTGTTCTTGTAGGTTACCTAATGTATTGTAATTTTCTTCAGTGGATTTGATGATATCTAGCCAGGGCTGCACTGCTAATAGTGTTTTTTTACCCTGTAACCTCATAACATCAAAGTAGGTTCCGACAACATATTTGCCAAAAGTCTTTTTGCATAAGTCATAATCGTATTGTTCAACCTTTAGGTCGTTTTCTGGATCTTCCGAGCGGTAAGCGTATTTATATACTAATCCATTCTTGATTGATCCTACTGCAAATCTTTCTCCACCAACCCCAAGAGGTACTAGACCATCGCTGATTAGTGCTCTTCTGCCTACTTCTCTAACTGCTTTAGATTCAAGACGTTCGTTAGTTGTGTAATCTTCGCATTCAAAATAGCCCGCCAAGTCATCTTCGCTAGAAAAAATTACATGACGAACAGCCTTGTTTTCTAGAGAAGAATAGATTACAGACTCAGAATCTATTAAAGTTTCCAATCGTGGCGGCGACATTTTTGTCCTGCGAGACCTTTTATGTTAAATTAATGTTTATTTGTAGCTTGCTGTATTAATTAACAGCTAACTGCATATGTTTATTTTAGCACTATGAATATGCTGTGCAACAGTTCTTTGGGGTATAATTGTTAATGTATGGCAAAACTGTGGATAATTGACGTTAGAACACCAGCTGAATTTAGTGTTGGCCATGCCAAAGATGCCATTAATATTCCTGTAGACCAGATACATAGCATCAAGGCTCAGTCCGCCATAGGCCAAGACGATCAGATTATAGTTTATTGCGCCACTGGCGGTAGGTCTGAAGTCGCCAAAAACTTACTAAATGGCCTAGGGTTTGGCAATGTCACCAATGGCGTTAACAACCAAGAAGTAAACAGGATATTGGCCCAAGATCAATGAAAAACCCTGAGCATTATGAGCATCAGGGTGGGGAGGTAAGACAATCAATTATTGGTCGGTTAGCGCTTGTTGGGGCGTTAGCAATCACCGTACCTTTTAATGTCAGCATGAGTATTGACGCTGACAAAACTGTCGTTATGAATCCTGCGGAACAGTTAATAAGTGATAATCATGATGGTGAATTTAGAGTCGCTACATTTAATACAGCCGGTAAACTTAACACGTTAAGTAATTTGGCTAAAGTATATGAATCAGAAAAGTTAGATGTGGTTTGTCTCCAAGAGGTTTATGAAAAAGACTTAAAGTATGCTCGCTCGCAGTTCGCTTCATCGCAAATTATATTTTTTAATGCTGACGGCGTGGTTGGTGTCCGCAGAGGTGGCTTCGGGAATGCTATAATCAGTCGCCAGAAGATATCTGATTATTATAATTATCGAATTGATGGCTGGACTAATTTTAGTAAAATACTGCCCCAAGACATCAAGGACTTTCGTAAAGAGCAAAGGTCAGTTGCCTTCGCTGATTATCGTATAGATGCTGGTGCTGATAAACCAACCAACATTAGGATAATCAACACCCATACAGCTGGTAATAGTAGGCAGCACAGAGATGTTAGAGATTTTATAAAGCACAACAAGGATAATTCTAAAATTACTATTTTTTGCGGTGATCTAAACGCTGTGCCGCCAATTGTAAAAAACGATGTCTTGCCCGTTAAAGACGGCTGGAATATCAAAGCCTTGGGTCAAACCTCTGGTGGCCACCAAATAGATTATTTGGCCACCAATTTCGGTGATATCAGCAAAACTCTAATACATTATGATTATAAATTTGTAGCTAGCGCCAGGCCAGACTTAAATCTTGGCAGTGATCATTATATTGCTATTGGTAAGTTAACCGCCAAACTGGCTAGCAAAGAAACCCTTATGACTAATGGTGCGGAGCTTGGAACTACTCAATAGTTGTTTTTAATTTTGATTCTCGTAGAAAGAGCGCTACTACAAAAGATGCCAGCGCGAATGGCACAGCTAACAAGAACAGATCTTTGAATGAATGAACATAAGAGTTAAGGATAACATCTTTTACCTCATTTGGTATGTTGGCTAGGCCGGTAGTTTTGGCTTGACTGGCAATATCACCAGCTCCTGGTAGTTTTTCATGTATATAAGCATTCAGTCTAGCGACTAATATTGTGCCAAATATCGCTCCACCTAAGCTACCGCCAATACTCCTAAAGTAAGTAACGGTAGAAGTAGCACTACCAACGTCTTTGTGGGCTATAGAATTCTGGACAGCCAGAACAGGTATTTGCATAAACATTCCTAGTCCAGCGCCAATCACAAACATCCAAAACGACATACTAACGTAACTAGTATCTAGCCCAATATGACTATACAGCCAAAGCCCAAGTGTTAGCATTAGGCTACCGATTATGGCATATATTTTGTATTTGCCAGTTTTGGTAATCATCTTGCCAGAAAATATAGAGGCACCTAAAATACCGGCTACTAAAGGCAGCATCAATAATCCAGATTCTGTTGGTGAATCTCCGCGAACTATCTGTTGATACTGTGGTATATACAGTATGCTGGCGAACATGGCTATGCCAGATAGCATAGATAATATTACGGATGTTCTAAAGACACTATTCTTAAACAAACTTAAAGGGATTATTGGTTCTGGAGCATGTTTTTCGCGCCACAAGAACATACCTGCTAATAATAAAGATGCGATTATAAGACCAATTATCTCTGGCGATCCCCAAGCGTAATCTAGGCCACCCCAGACTGATATTAATAATAACGATACAGACATGAGCGACAAAAATACAGCTCCAAGGTAGTCAATAGTATGAGGGTTCTTTTTAACTGGCAAATTCAATCTAGTGCTTACCATGTATAGTGCTACTAAGCCTATAGGAACATTTATATAGAATATCCAGTGCCAACTTAGGTGTTCTGTAAAAAACCCACCAAGTAGTGGCCCGAGCACACTTGATAGCCCAAAGACTGCCCCCAAATAGCCCTGATATTTTCCTCGTTGTCTGGGTGGGACAACATCGGCGATAATCGCCATAACTAGTACCATCAATCCTCCACCGCCAAGTCCTTGGATTGCCCTAAAGGTGATCAGCTGGCCAATATTTTGGCTCATACCACACAATATTGAGCCCAGTAGGAATATCACGATTGATGTTATAAATACTTTCTTGCGACCATACATATCACCAAGTTTGCCGTATATTGGCGTGGCCACCGCGCTAGCCAGTAAATAAGCAGTTACTACCCAAGATAATTTGTCCAAGCTTTGGAGGTCCACTGATATTTTAGGTAGGGCAGTAGACACAATGGTTTGGTCCAAAGCCGCTAGGAACATAGCCATCATCAGGGCTGTTATAACTGTCATAATTTGTTTATGATTCAGCCCTTTTTGGTGGTCAACTTTAAATTCTTCTTTGGTGCGAAGTTTATTCTTTATTCTTTCCATTGTTCCTCTTAGTTAATTAGTTTTTTGTAGATTTCTATTAGGGAGTTTAGATCATCTTTGTCTAGACAAGCTGTCTTTTTGACGAAAAATTCATAACGTATTTTTTTGAACTCTTTAAATCTAGCTTTGCCTTTTTTAGAGATTTTTAACCATTTTATTCGTCGGTCATCATTATCTTCTTGTTTTTTTATATAACCAGCTTCTTCTAGCGGTTCTATAATTTGGCTGATGGCGCTAGGACTAATATCTAGTTTTTGCGACAAATCTTTTACATTGATAGGCTGGTTTTTGTGTATCAAAGCCAGGGTTTCTATCTGGGTTTTTGATATGTTATGCTTGCTAAATATCTCAAAGAACTCACTACGCCATTGCTTTACGAATGTCTCATAGATGCTAAAGAATTCTTCACTAAGTTCTTTTCTGTCGTTATTACGCATAATAATTAGTTTAGCCACTAAATAGTTTAGTAGCTTAATTATTTATGGTCAATAGATTTTTAGCAAAATAAGCAATTAATTCGGGATTTATCAGCTAACCTTCAGTCTGCTAGAATATTTATTGACTTAGGGTACCCCTGTTTGATATGATTAACAGTACGATTTATAAATATCGCGGGGTAGAGCAGTGGCAGCTCGTGTGGCTCATAACCACAAGGTCGCAGGTTCGAGTCCTGCCCCCGCTACCAAGAATAGGACTCCAGCTTGTCTGGAGTTTTGTTTTTGGTCTCTAGAGCATAGCTTTGGTGAAATAGTTGATTTTTAATATGGTTCCATTTTCTTTCGGCTTTGATAAGTACTAAGACTATACTTATCATTTTTCTAAGTTTACTTTATACTTAAGCTTAAGTAATCTATGGAGGACAGGATGGACAATGACGAGCAAAATCTTACTAATGAATTAATAGATGACAAAAATGAACAAAACAGTCAATCGCCAACCTTGGCGAACGATAACAAATCAACCCCGTTTATAGATAAACCGAAAAATAAAGGCAAAAAGAAAATCTTTGTTTTAGTTTCTGTAATAATTTTACTGCTAGCTGGCGTAGTGTTGGCTTATTTATTCCTCTTGCAAAAACCTCAAGACAATAAACCTGTCAATACTGATTCTTCAGATAATAATCCGTCGGTATATCTGCAAAGTTCTGAAGTGCCGGGGTCAGAAAATAATAAAAGTGGCCAAGCCTATGCCTATGGTTTTGTTAAATACGAACCTGCAAAATTATCTTCTGTTTCTAGCAATGTTGTAGGCCTAGATACTCTGGAACCTGTAATTGTCAAAGACACTACTGATTTAACTGGAGTATTTTTTACCGAATCTTATGAAGTGCCATATGACTCTAGCTTGTTGATGTATGATTTTAAGACAAAAAAGACATACATAGTTACTGAAACAACTGATAATCTGGTCCGTCATTACTACAACCCCACAATACTCAGTAACCATTATGTTGCATTTTATGAATTCACGTACAAAGATCCTGTCACACCTGAAGGTAGCGTGGCTGTTGTAGACTTACTAACTGGTGAAAAGAAGACCATAATACAAGATAAGGCTGGAGATCTGCCGAGTGATCTTTGCTGCTCTGTAAGTCCAAATGGGCTTTATTTGGCGATACCTAAGCCGCCGAATAAAGTTGTATTTTTTACGGCTGGAGGCGATAAAGTTCAAGAACTAGAGGTCCCGTCAGTGAGTTTCTTGCCAAAAATAGAAGAAGGAACAGGTGACAACAAGCTTTTAGGTGGCGGTGATTATGCAAAGGCTCAGCTAGCTAGTATGGCAAAATACCCACAGCCTAAGTGGCTTGATAATAATCGTTTGGTGTTGGCTAATTCTCCGCCCAAATCTTATGTTGGTGCAACTTCTAAAGAAGCAAATAATGGCCTGAGTATTCTTGATGTCAGTTCTGGTCGGGTTACGCCAATTAACGATACGAAAGATCTTTCAATAGATTGGTTTGGGGTTGCAGATAACACAGTACTGCTAACTAGTAGACTCATTAATTATCAGCCAACTGGTAATAGCGATATTGATATAGAAGCCTTGGCCGCTAAGCTCCTAAAAGTGGACTTGGTTAGTTCGTTAGGTAATAAACCTGAAGAAATAAAAATTAATGACAGTAGTATTGGTGCTCTCGGTGATTATGTAGTTGATCGTTCTAGCAATAAACTATTTATTTACCGAGCAGGAGATATAATAAGTATAGATATTAAAGATGATAGCATGAAACTTTATCAAAATATCTCTATAAAAAATGTACCATTAATTGGTGTACTTGACGGTAATATTATGATCTTTGGCGCGGATGGATTAGCGGAAGAAACATCCGGGCGATTAGAAGCTTACGATTTGGCTACCAGCAAAAGTACCCAGGTTTACTATCAAAAAACTACGCAGTAGTATTTTGTCTATTTGCTGATAAATGAGATAATTATTTGACTGTTGCATAATGTTATAGTCTGCCATATAATAAAACTACATTAATGTAAGGAGGAAGGGGCCTATGGAAACGATTATAGTCGTCGTTGGTCTTTTAGTCGTAGGTTTAGGAGCGGCTTTTAGCGGATATCCATTATTCCGCATTTTTTTACCAATTTTAGGGTTTGTAGCAGGGTTTAGCCTAGCTTTTAGCGCTGTTCAGGGTCTGTTTGGACCAGGTGTTTGGTCAGCTATGCTGGCTATACTACCAGCTTTAATACTAGGCCTGGTTTTGGCATTAATATCGTATCTTTACTATACGGTTGGTGTCATTATCTTGGGCGCATCACTAGTAGCGGCAGCCTTTGCGTACATTGGTCAAGCAGTTGGCTTGCGCGAAGATGGCTTTTTGGTACTATTATTAACTATTACTGGAGCGATTATTGGTGGTATAGTTGTCGCTACCAAAGGGTTACAGGACGATTTAGTTATTTATGTGACTGCTATAGCAGGTAGCGGATTAGTTTTACTAGCAGCATTTCTGACCTTTGGTCATGTCCACTTAGGAGATTTGTATCATAACGGTATCCTAAGAACGATTGGATCTGCGGTAGATTCATCATGGATCTGGCTATTTGCCTGGATTGGTGGTGCGGCTGTAGCGGTAAGTGCTCAGCGTCGTGTGATAGCAGAGGCTTACTTTGGTAGTCAGTTCAGTATTCCAGAAGAAAAAAAGAATAATAAGAAATAACAAGATCTAAGTTAAGGAGATTTAAGATGGCACGATCATACAACAAACGAGTTATTAGTATAAAACCAACAAGTATTGCGATGTTGCAAGGTACTTTTGCTTCAATCATTGGTTTGTGGGTAGCAATTGTTTTTTCACTAAATAATACAGTTGATATAGCAAATAGTACTCAAAGTGTACTAGCTGGTCTAACCTTTGGCGTAGCTTCTGGTGCGGCAGCAATTATTGTGATTCCTCTAGTGTACTTTGGTATTGGTTGGATTGTTGGTTTAATTCAGGGTTGGATCATCAACTTTGTTATAGAATCAGCCGGTGGTGTAGAAGTTGAAATCATAGACAACAAAAAAGAAAAGAAATAAACTTTAGTTTATAACAATAAGATAGCGCCCCAATATTAAATAGGGGCGCTTTTGTTTTGCGTGTATGCAGATGATCAATTTGTAGTAGGTATGATATTGTATAAGTATAATTAACTTTAGGAGGTGCTATGATAGACAAAATTATTACTGAAGTTACGGACGCTGTGTCAGCTGCCGTTAAGGGAGTAGATAATATAGCTGATACAGTTCGTGATTCTGTAAAGGATCAAGTTGTTGGCGTTGTAAAAGGTGCTGGAGATGTGGCTGGTTCAGGTATAGAAGCGATAACTGCTGTGGCTACTGGTGCTGTTAAGGGCGCTGGCGGAGTTGGTTCATCTATAACTGATGTCGTAACAGGTACGGTTAGCGGAGTGATAAAAGGTGTGTCCGAAGTTGGTGGTGATGTCTTGGAAGGCATTAGTGGTGCTACTCGGGGTGCTGTCAAGGGTGTAGCCGACACTGGCGGTGATATTGGCGAAGCAGCTGTTTCAGCTGTTCGTGGTGCGATACATACAGCTGGTGATGTTGGTGCTGATAGCGCAGAAGCTGCTAAATCAGCCGTCGGCGGAGCCTTAGACGCAGCTAGTGATGTAGGCGGTGATGCTGTGCAAAAGGTGCGCGATGCATTATTATCAGCCGCAGCTTTGCCGAGAGATGTTATTGAGTCGGCCATTAAGGGCTCGGACGATAAAAAATAAGTTGTATAAATTACACATAAATAGTTGTTGCATTACAGGATAAAACAGCTATACTTATGCTTAGCTAATACTAAAACAAAAACCAAGGACTATTGACAAAATAATATTTTTGTGTATAATAGTAAATGTTAGCTAGCTAAAACAAAAACTAACAAAACAAAAAAGATCAGAAGTTATCGCCTATCAAAAGCTGGCGTAATAATAATGATCTAGAAAGGCTCAAAGTGAAGTCATCTGTAATGGCTTACGAGTTTTCTGTAACAGAAAACCCAGCGCTTAATCGTATAGACCGAGTGCTAAAACAGCTATAAACTACTAAGGTCCCTGTCTTAGGGACCTTTTAGCTCACTGTTTGCTAACTGCTAACTACTGATCAGTGACATAAGTAGCCAGATTATAGGCAACAATACTTGGGCGCCACCTAGTAAGATTACTAGTACCCAGATTAACGGGTTTGTGTGTCTTGGCGGATTGTTGACTTCTTGTTTGATCTGTACTTGCTGGCCGTTTTGGTCTAGTGCAGTGGCTATATTGAATATCTTGCTGTTTTCCTCTGGGTGTTTTGACAAATACATTCTGTGCAAGATTACTGCCAAGATAGTTAATGTGGCGTCAATGATTCCAGCAGCGGCTAGTATTCGGTAATAAAAACCGCTAAATTCTATGTTACCACTGGCTAAAATAAGTAATGATAGTAGCGAAACAACGATTGCCATGAATATGTAATTAGCAATGACGATTCGGTTGATTATAGTGTCTTTGCCCAAGGTCTGAGCTAGCATCTCACCATGTAGACTGGCAAAAATTAGAACAAGATATATTAGATATAGTTTGCCAACGTGCTCACCGTCTATTATTTGCCAGATTCCAAAGATAGATGTAAAGAAGCTTAATACAATAATTACGAATATTGTGTTGTTAAAAAATGGCAGGTCGCTGGCTGTTTTCTTTTGGGTTTGGTCTATAAAAGCAAGGCTGACTAAAGAGTGAAGTGCCACCATACCTAATGTGAATAAGGCTCTTACAAAGATTTCGCCAAAACTGCCGACTAGCACTGCTACTACTGCTAAAGTAGCTGCCGCTATTAGGCTGGCGATCATGATTGTTATTGATAATCTTTTTAGCTCAGGAGCTTTCATTATAGTGTGATTATATCAGCGGTCGGGCTGAAAGTTAAATTATTTTGGCTTTAACTAAGCTTAAAGGTTTAGCTGGTTTTCTATGGTTTTAATTATCTGGTCGTTGTATCTGGGTGTACCAAATTGCAGGCAAAATTCGGCTGTACCAAACTTTACTCCGGCAGTAGCAAAGTTGTGACTACCAAACATAGCACCGGTATCGCTCAGTAGAGCCTTGCTATGAATATACAGGTTGTCTTCTGGTAGTTCATTCTTGAACAGCTCCTTTGGCAGGATTATCTGATAGTATTTTTTGGTTACAGACAGTAGTAGTTTTATATATCCATGGTGTTTGACAGGCGAATTATATAATAGCCTGACGTTTACTCCACGCTTAGTTGCTCTAGCTAGCCTGTGGGCTGTTGCGCCATGCGGGGGATACTGGCTGGTCATAAAAATATACTCTTTGGCACTATCAATTAGGTGCAAGGCTTGATCGTATATAATCGATTGTTTTTTTACACCTGCGTCTATTAGTAAATCTAAATCTTTGTTGATTTTTATGGTTTGGTCTTTGTGTTTTAAGGCTTTTTTGACAGTTGGCTCAGCAGTTATTTTTTGACTGAACTGCCTAAGTGTTTGGGCTAGGGTTTTGTTGTTTGATTTTATCATTATGTCTATATGTACGGAGCTAGACAGATTACAGCCACCAATGTAGGAAGTGTCATTTATTAAGCAATATTTTATATGAGACCTGCCAGAGAAGGGGTTAGATAGTAGTTTAGGCCCGGGATTCAGAAGAGTGATGTTGACTCCGGCAGTTGATAATTTGGTTAGGTTGTCATGAAATGATTTAAAAGGTTCTTTTAGCTGTTTTGGTAATGTTTTGTGCCAAAATAATGGTCCGGGCTTCCAGGTAGTTTTATCTATTAAATAATTGTAAGTGTCGGCAGCGAAGTGAACCTTAGCGCCGCTTTTACTGGCTTTTAGCATAGCGCTAACTAGTGCAGTGCAGTTGTCACCTCTGTCAAAAGACATAGTAGCAAGGCGAATATCATCGCCTTTGCCCGCCCGATTAATAGCGTCAATAATATCTGCAAAATATTCTTCTCTGGATAAAAATGTCATATACTTTAGTCTATTGTAGAGTATTCTTGCAACTAATTAAAAAACGTCTTTGTGTATTAAAGACGTTAAACTCTATCTTGGTAGCAGCGACTGGGTTTGAACCAGTGACCTCAGGCTTATGAGTCCTGCGCTCTAACCAACTGAGCTACGCTGCCACGTGAATTAAACTCTTGCTAATATAGCATATTTTATATCTGTTAGCTAGGCCACCTTGGAATAATTTGTTTGGTACCAGTCTAAAAATTCTGGCCAGAGTTTGCGAGATGAGTAGTACTTGTCGGGATTATTTTTTAGTAAATCAGCTATTGGCGTATCGTCACCAACTAGACCAATTGCTTGTAATAGCGGCACTCCTGGCGTGCCAGTTAGTTTATCTACAAACCTCATTTGGCGAGTTTCTTCAAAAAAAGTCATGTTGCGGTATTCATCAATATAAGTTAAACGGGCGTTTAGGTAGATAGTTTTGTCTTGATATTGGGACATAATATTTAGCCAATCTTGGGCCGAGAACCAAAAATTCATAGATTTCATATAGATCCCCGGGAAACCATTGAGCGCTGGAATGCTCCAAGAATCGTCAGAAACTATTAGTGGCTTACCAACTTTATCATAAATTGCATTGATTTTGTGTTCTAGTACCAGCTTGGGGTCTTCAGATTGAATTTCGTCGATCTCTATGACAATCTGTTCTAAATCAATATTGCGCTTCCTGCAAGCATCACTCGCAGTGGCGAATTTATGATTATTGGTTGTGCAAAAAATTAAACTCATATTTAATTATTATAAGATGGAAGCTAAGACTAAGCCAGGTAAATATATAGTAGCAGTCAGTGGCGGTGTTGATTCGGTGGTGCTACTAGACCTACTAATCAAAGATAATCATTCGGAATTTATTGTGGCACACTTTGATCATGGGATTCGTGATGACTCAGCCGATGATCAGATTTTTGTAAAAAATCTAGCAGAAAAGTATGGTTTAAAGTATGAGTCTGAACGTCAAGAGCTCGGTGCTAATGCATCAGAAGATTTGGCCAGACAAAAACGTTATGAGTTTCTAGAAAGAATAAAGAACAAATATCAGGCTGATAAAATTATTACAGCCCATCATGCTGATGATGTACTGGAAACAGTAGTGTTTAATTTGGCGCGAGGTACTGGCCGAAAGGGACTGAGTTCACTAAGCTCTGGAGATATTTTGCGACCACTGCTAGGTTATAAAAAACTTCAAATCATAAACTATGCCGAGCAAAATAATTTGGCTTGGCGCGAAGACGAGACTAATCAGAGCACCAAATATTCTAGAAATAAAATACGCCAAATGCTAGCTACCAAAAAATCTGAAGAAAGACAAAAACTGAATAAGGTGGCCGGCAAAGTAGGGCAACTAAACCAGGAAATTGATAACTTACTGACAGAATTATTTAATCAAAATTATAATTATAACGAGCGGTCTATCCCCCGAAAGTTTTTTGTTAGTCTGGACTACAAGACGTCTTGCGAGCTGCTGGCTTTTTGGCTTAGAAAACTGAACTGTCAGTTTGATAAAAAACTAATTAGTAAGCTGGCGGTTGATCTGAAAACTTTGAAAAATAACAAAACCATAGACGTAGACAAAAATTATTATTTTGAGACCACGCACGGGCAGATTAGAATAAAACAGCGCTAATCTGTATAATATTTAAATAGACTTTTAGAGTTTAATATTTAACCAAGAAATCAGAGGGACTAAACTATAGATGGATAATAAGTTTAAATCAAAAAAACCGGATAATAAGAATTCTGGTCGGAGTATGTGGAAGAATATTATTTTTATACTGATTTTGGCAGTTTTTGGATTTGTTATTTATGCAGCTACATCAAATTCTGGTGGCAATCTAAAAGATGTCGCGCTGTCGGATGTGATTAGTCGGGCTAACAAAGGTGAGATAAAAAAACTAGAAATCAAGGGTAGCGAGATAAAGGTTACTACTCGGGAGAACGAGGATAAACCGACTGAGAGAACCCGCAAAGAGGCTGGATCAAGTATTTATGAACAAGGTTTGAATACTGATGCCGATGTGGAAGTAGCTGTAGACAAGGAATCTAGTAGTGGCAATATCGTTAATTTACTACTAGTTAGCGTTCTGCCGGTAATCATTATTGTGGCTATGTTGTTGTATATGATGCGCAGTGCTCAGGGCCAAGGTAATCAGGCACTTAGTTTTGGTAAGAGTCGGGCTAGGCTTTATGGTAGCCAAAAGGACAAAGTTCAATTTAAGGATATTGCTGGTAGCAACGAGGCCAAACAAGATCTAGAAGAAGTTGTTGAATTTCTAAAGTATCCCAAGAAGTTTGAGGAAGTTGGGGCTAAGATTCCAAAAGGTGTTCTGTTAGTAGGTCCTCCTGGAACTGGTAAGACTATGCTAGCTAGGGCTACTGCCGGTGAGGCTAATGCCCCATTCTTTAGTATATCTGGATCAGAGTTTGTGGAAATGTTTGTCGGTGTTGGTGCTAGTAGGGTACGTGATTTATTCGCTAAGGCCAAAAAGAATGCGCCATGTATAATATTTATTGATGAGATTGATGCGGTTGGTCGTAGACGTGGGTCTGGCATGGGTGGTGGACATGATGAGCGCGAGCAAACACTGAACCAAATATTAGTAGAAATGGATGGTTTTGAGCAGGGTGAGAATGTGATTGTCCTAGCTGCTACTAACCGAGCCGATGTTCTGGACCCAGCACTCCTACGTCCTGGACGATTTGACCGTCGGGTCAATATTGGTTTGCCTGATCGTAAAGACCGAGAAGCGATTCTAAAGACTCATTTTTCTAAGAAACCTTTAGACAAGTCAGTTAACCTGGATGCTTTAGCAGCCAAAACCGCTGGTTCATCGGGTGCTGACCTAGCTAATATTGCCAATGAAGCAGCTATTTTGGCAGCTCGTAAAAATCAAAAGAATATTACTAATCATATTGTTACCGAGGCTTTTGAAAAAGTTGCTATTGGTCCAGAGCGTAAAAGTAAGATAATGAATGACAAAGAAAAAGAGCTGACTGCTTATCATGAAGCTGGGCATGCTTTAGTTGGTCATGTTTTACCAGAAAGTGATTTAGTGCACAAAGTTACAATTATCCCTCGTGGTGGCACTGGCGGTGTTACTTGGTTTATTCCGCCAGAGGATAAAAGCTATCATAGTATTTTGGAGTACAAAGATGTGCTGGCTAGAATGCTAGGTGGACGAATTGCTGAGGAGATTATTTATGGCAAAGATCGTGTTACAACCGGTGCGGGTTCTGATTTGCAAAAAGCTGCCGAATTAGCTCGTGAAATGGTGATTAATCAAGGTATGGGCAAAAAATTAAGAGACCAAGTATTTCATATTGAATCAGGTATGATGTTTGATCGTGTAACGCATGATCGTCAATACTCTGAAGAGACTGCCAAGATTATTGACGAAGAAGTAGAAAATCTGATTACCGAAGCCGCAAATCGTGCCCGTGAGGTTATTAGGGCTAATCAACAGTATTTAGAAACTCTAAAAGGTAAGCTGCTAGAAAAAGAAACGGTTGAAGCTGAAGAAGTTATAGAGTTGTTTGAGGGTACAAAAATGCCTGAAACGGCTAAGATCTAGTTTAATTCAAATTTTATTTGTTAATAAATTGGGGGTTTGGCATATAATAATACTAGAGTAATTATGCCAAGCCCAAGGAATATAAAAATATCAAAACACCCTAGGCGGCTGCTAAACCGAGCTAATCAACGAATTAGCTTGGGTGGAGCCGCTAGCTTGCTAGTGTTGACAGCTGGTTTGGGCCAATTATTAGGTTTTCTAAGGACTAGGATGGTTAACGCCAACTTTCCGGCAATTGGTCCGGAGAGTACTGATGCTTATTTTGCGGCTTTTAAAATCCCTGATTTATTTTTCTTTACATTAGCGGCCGGTGCTTTAGGCGTAGCTTTTATGCCATTTTTGGCTGATCGTCTGCAACGCGGTGATAAAAAAGGCGTTTTTGAGTTAACTAATAGCTTAATGAATTTTTTGGCTATAATTATGCTGTTTATCGGTGTGATTATTTTTGTATTTGCCGAGCCCTTACTGCATTATGTAGTGGCACCAAATTTAACTCCAGAGCAGATGCACAATGCTAGTACTATAATGCGATTGATCGCATTTAACCCGCTATTGTTTACTCTGACCGGTATTTTGACAAGTGTTCAACAGACTTTTGGTAGGTTTTTCTTTTATGCTATCGCGCCTTTGCTCTATAACTTATCCATAATATTATCCATCTATGTTTTTAAATCAGATTTAGGCTTGATTGGTTTGGGGGTTGGTGCTTTGATTGGCGCAATCTTACAACTATTAATTGCGTTAGCTGGTTTTGTAGGATTAAGATATAAATACAAGGTTCGGATCAATTGGCGCAATAATGACTTTAGGCAGATTTTGCGTCAATTACCACCACGTTCAATTGATCAAGGGATTGACTCAATTAACTCAGTTGTAGAAACTAATTTTGCTAGGCGTCTTGGTGATGGCAAGTTGACTTATTATGAAAATGCTTACACGCTTCAGAGCGCGCCTACTTTATTGATTGGTACTACAATTTCTACAGCGGCCTTTCCTAGACTGACCGAACGTCTAGCGCAAAATAGATATGATTTATTTCGCAAGGATTTCCTGAGGATTTTGCGAGCTATGATCTGGATTATTATGCCGGTAGCGGTAGTTAGCTATTTCTTGCGTGGCTATTTGGCGCGTTTGATTTTTGCCAATGATGCACCTCAGATTGCTTTGATCTTTGGCTTTTTCACTGGGGCAATTTTGTTCAGAACAATCTATGCGTTAGTATCGCGCTGGTTTTATGCCCAAAAAGACACTAAGACGCCACTTTTTGTATCAATTTTTGCAATTATCTTAAATATTTATCTGGCCTATGTGCTGTCTAGACCAACAGCTTATGACATAGCTGGTTTAGCAATGGCGCAGTCTTTGGTAGCTTTAGCAGAAGTACTTATTTTGTTTATAGTGATGATTTATCGTGATCGTAAATTGATAGATAAAGCATTCTGGAGTGGTTTATATAGGATTTTATCGGTTACTGGTTTTGCGGTAATAGTATCATATATTATGCTGTCATTATTCCCGCTTCAAAGCACTGATCGTGGGTTTATAACTTTGGGTGGTAAATTACTACTGGTTGTAATTCCAACCTTTATAACGTATATTGGTATGTCATTAGTGTTTGGCTTAGAAGAAGTCGGTCCAATCCTGAGGAGAATAAAAGCAATGATATTAAGACCAATAAGAATTCAGTAATGATCCGTAATTTTTGTATAATCGCCCATATTGATCACGGCAAGAGCACATTAGCTGATCGTTTATTGGAATTAACTGGCACAGTTGATAAACGCGAAATGAAGTCACAATTGCTAGACAGGATGGACTTAGAGCGCGAAAAGGGCATAACTATCAAATTAGCACCAGTTAGGATGCAGTATAAAAACGTGGAATTAAATTTGATTGATACGCCTGGTCACGTTGATTTTAGCTATGAAGTGTCACGGAGTTTAGAAGCTTGTGAGGGTGCAATTTTAGTAGTTGATGCTAGTCAGGGTATTCAGGCTCAGACTTTAGCTAATGTTTATTTGGCCATGGAAGCTGATCTGAAGATAATTCCGGTGTTAAATAAAATTGATTTACCAGCAGCTAATGTGCCCAAGGTTACCAAAGAGGTAATTAGTCTGCTAGGTTGTGACGAATCAGAAATCTTGCATATTAGTGCCAAGACTGGCCAGGGTGTAGATGCTGTACTGGACGCTGTAATTAATAATATCCCTCCGCCAAAAGATGAAGATAATCAGCAAACTAGAGCTTTAATTTTTGATTCTTATTATGATGATTACCGAGGTGTGATTTTGTATGTGCGAATTACTGACGGACAGATTAACAAAGGTAGCTCTATAAAGATGCTAGCAACCAGTGCTCAGGCTTTGGCTCTGGAGGTTGGCCATTTATCGCCGAATATGAAACCAGATCCAAATCTAAAAACTGGTGAGATTGGCTATATAGTTACTAATTTAAAGACAACCCGCGAAGCTAAAGTTGGTGATACGGTAAGTTTGGTTAACCATGATAATGTGAAGCCTTTGCCAGGCTACAAAGATGTTAAACCATTTGTTTATGCTGGATTTTTCCCAGAAAGTAATGAATATTACCAAGATCTAAAAGATGCAATTGAAAAGTTAAGTCTAAGTGATTCGGCCTTGCAGTACGACTTAGAAAATTCGCCAGTCCTAGGCTTTGGTGTGCGAATCGGCTTTCTTGGTTTGCTGCATATGGATATTGTCCGCGAGCGGTTAGAGCGTGAATATGATCTAGAACTTATAGTTACTAATCCAAGCACTGATTATCAGGTGAAATTGGTTAGCGGCGAAGATCTAAATATAAAATCAGCGGCTGATTTGCCAGAGATGGCCAAGGTTCAAGAAATAGCCGAGCCATGGATAAAAGGCGAGATTGTAGTGCCAAAAGATTTTGTTGGTGCAGTTATTCAACTTATTTCATCCAAGCGTGGTCTCCAAAAAAATATTAGTTATGTAGATGAACAATTAGCTTTGGTTAGTTTTGATGCGCCTCTGGCGAACTTATTAACTGATTTTTATGATCAGCTAAAATCAGCCACATCAGGTTACGGTAGTTTTAACTATGAGCTTGATGACTATCGTGTAGAAGATCTAGTTAGGTTGGACTTTTATGTGGCCGGCGAAATAGTTAACGCGTTAAGTATTATGGTTCATCGTACTGAGGCTGAAAGTCTGGGCAGGGAAATAGTTAGCAAACTAAAAGATGTTATTCCGCGGCAGAATTTTCAAGTGGCTCTACAGGCTGCGATTGGTGGCCGGTTTATCGCTCGCGAGGACATAAAAGCTTACCGCAAAGATGTTACAGCTAAGCTGTACGGTGGTGATGTTAGCCGTCGTAAAAAACTACTAGCCAAACAAAAAAAAGGTAAAGCTAGGGCTAAGCGTTTTGGCAATATTGATATTCCGGCAGAGGCATTTACAGTCTTGCTAAAGAGAGATTAATAGGCTTAAATTAAACATTATGTTGAAAGATAAAGTAAATAATTATCAAGCCCCCAGTGGGGTTAAGGAGATTTTGGACAATGGCCAAACTGTATTTTTAGTAGGCGTTACTGGTGCTGGTAAAGATACTATAATGAAACGTTTGTTAGAAAATCCTGATTATAAACTAATAATATCTCACACTACCAGAGCACCGCGTCAGAATCATGGAGTTATGGAGCAAGACGGATATGACTATCACTTTATAGATCTGCCTGAGGCTGAGCGTATGATTGATACTGGCGAGTATGTTGAGGCCAAGTATGTTCATGGTAATGTTTACGGCACTAGTGTTAAAGAGTTAAGACAGGCTCATAATGGCGGTAAGATTGCGATTGCCGACATAGAGGTACAGGGTGTGGCCGAATACTGTGCATTATCAGCAAATGTGACACCAATTTTTATTTTACCACCTAGTTATAATGAATGGCTGAGCCGTCTAAATAAACGCTATGGCGGTAATATTAGCCTAGATGATATGAAAATTCGCCTTCAGACAGCTGCCGAGGAGCTTAACGAGGCTGTAAATAAATCATACTTTGAGTTTGTGATTAACGATAATCTTAACTTGGCTATATCTATTGTGGATCAAATAGCTCATGGTCATAAGTCAAAAACTAAGAATAATTTAGCACGCAAACACGCAAAAGATTTGTTAGCTGAATTGCAAAGTAATCTAGTCTAAATCTCAGACCTGCTTTGGCACTCAACTAGCTTGACTGCTAAAAATATGATACAATGAGGGTAATATGACAGAGCGTCAGAGATTAATTCTAAAAGCAATTATTGAGCAATACGCCGAAGTAGCTGCTCCCGTAGGTAGTAGTTTACTGGCTAAGGTTTTTAATGTTAGTTCGGCTACTGTTAGGTCAGAAATGGCTGAGTTGGAGCGTCTAGGTTTTATTGCCCAACCTCATGCCAGTGCTGGCAGAGTGCCAACAGACAGAGGTTATAGGTTTTATGTAAACGATATGTCAGAAATGGCAACGCCGATGATTGATCGTCGAGCTGAGCGAGCTTTGGCAGCCCGAGTAGAAGATGGCGGTATGCCTGAGAGGACTATTCGTAATGCTGTAGATACTCTTGTGGAACTGACCCAAAACCTAGGGCTAGCGACCATCGGTAATCAACTTTATATGTCTGGACTAACCAATTTGTTTACACAGCCAGAATTCGCTGGTGGTCAGCATATAAAAGATGTTGCTAGACTGCTTGATAATTTAGAGCCATGGTTGCAAGAGACTGCTCCTAATGAGCCACTAAGCGTTTATATTGGTGCTGAGAACCCCATAGGTCGCAATAGTGGTTGTAGTTTGATTATTAGTCGGTTTCGTAGTCCTTATAGCGACAGTAGTTATATCGGTATTTTGGGGCCAACTCGGCAGAGCTACCAGAACGTTATGAACCTAGTTAAACACACTGGACAAACATTAGAGGAGGCACTATATGACTGACAAAAAGAAAAAGCCCGACTATAAGACACTAGCAGAGCAATTAGCTCAGGAAAACGCTGATTTAACTGAGGCTCTAAAGCGTGAGCGAGCGGATGTTATGAATGTTCGCAGGCGCCATGATGAACAACTTACCAGTCTGAGATCATCTATTAAAGCTAGTGTAGTTGGTGATTTGTTGCCGGTCATAGATAATTTTGAAAGAGCCTTAAAACACACGCCTGCAGATATAGCCGATCATGATTATATTAAGGGTATAAATGGTGTAGTAAAACAGTTTGAGAAAGCCCTAAGCGATCTAGGAGTAGAGCGTATAAAAACTATTGGTCAGGTTTTTGATCCAAACTTACACGAAGCCGTTAGTATGGACGACAAGGCTGGAGACCAAGAGATAGTTACTGAGGAACTGCAAGCTGGTTATACTTTAGGTGACGAAGTTATTCGTCACGCAATGGTACGAGTAGAAAAATGAGGGAAATCCATAATGTCGGCATGTCCAGGGACGAGTGGCATTATAGAGAATATGTGGCTATAAGTGATTATATTGATAGCCTAGATATAGATTATGATAGCCAGGAAGATGCCGAAGAGATCGGACAGCTGGTTGATCAGATGAATATAGCTCTAAAAAAGTATAATTTCTTTAATATTAAAGACAGAGCGGAACTGTCTAATGGTGAAATAGACGTTGAAATTCCTGATTTTGAGTCTGATTATTATTA
>CAZSRV010000005.1:0-7497 GCA_964609815.1 uncultured Candidatus Saccharibacteria bacterium
AGAATTATGTTTTTATAACTTTTAATAATCTTTTCTGATTTATCTGTAGACCCATTGTCAACTATAATTATTTCATGTTCCTGAGTCTGTATGAGTAAAGAATCAAGACATTCTTGCAACATATCGGCGCCGTTCCAGTTAGGAATTACAACATATATTTTCATTAACCTTATTCTATCACGTGGACTACTAGGGTATAATTAGATGAGCAAATGAATAAAGCATTTAGTAAAGAGAATAGAGCACTCCTGGCGGAGCTTGTCAGAACTGATTTTAAGTTGCGGTATCAAGGATCAGTACTTGGATATACTTGGTCGCTATTAAAGCCACTACTACTTTTTGTGACTCTATATATAGTATTTGTTAAGTTCCTAAAAATTGGTGGTGGTATACCTCATTATCCTATTTATCTGTTATTTGGTATTGTGCTCTGGACATTTTTTGCTGAAATTACTGGGCAGGGTATTATGTCGGTTGTGGGTCGAGGTGATCTGATTCGTAAAATTCGTATCCCGCGATGGATTATTGTGCTGTCATCATCTATATCAGCGTTAATTAACCTAGGTCTTAATATGCTAATCGTGATTGTGTTTTTGTTTATTAATAGAGTTGACCTTTTAGCTACTAGTCTATGGCTTCCACTTATTTTGTTGCAGATTTTTGTACTTGGGTTTGGTATAGCGTTGTTCTTATCAGCTCTTTATGTAAAATACCGCGACATTACTCATATATGGGAGGTGTTTATGCAAGCGATGTTCTATATTACGCCTATACTATATCCATTAACAATGATAAAAAATGAACTTTTTCATAAATTATTATTACTAAACCCAATGGCTCAAGCTATCCAGGATGCTAGGTACGTATTAGTTACACATGACCCGCAAAACATAACACTCTCCAGGGCTTTTGGGTCTAATATTTATTATCTGATTCCGGTGGGGGTATGTATTTTAATATTGATAGTTGGTATTTGGTATTTTAAGCGGGAAGCAAAGGATTTTGCGGAGAATTTGTAGATGAAAGACGATATAGCAATAAAAGTTGATAATATTAGTAAATCATTTAAGTTGCCTCATGAAAAACACGGATCGATAAAAAATGCCTTACTCAGTATTTTTAAAGGCGGCAGACGGAGTTATGAGAAACAAGAAGTTTTAAAGAATATTAATTTTGAGATAAAAAAAGGTGAATTTTTTGGAATAGTTGGACGAAATGGTTCGGGTAAAAGTACCTTACTAAAGTTAATTGCTGGGGTTTACTCACCGGATGAAGGGGCTATTACTATTAATGGTAAATTAACACCATTTATAGAGCTTGGAGTAGGGTTTAACCCAGAATTAACTGGACGGGAGAATATATTTCTAAATGGTTCACTACTTGGTTTTAATCGTCCACAGATGGAAGAAATGTATAATGATATTGTAAAGTTCGCCGAACTTGAAAGATTTATGGATCAAAAGCTAAAGAACTACTCATCGGGTATGCAAGTACGTTTAGCATTTTCTATTGCTATACGAGCGGATACGGATATTCTGGTTCTTGATGAAGTGCTTGCTGTAGGCGATGAAGCATTTCAGCGTAAATGCTATCAATATTTTGCACAACTAAAGAAAAATAAAAAAACTGTTGTCCTTGTAACTCATGATATGGGATCAATACAGAGATTTTGTAATCAGGCAGTTATGATTGAGAAAGGAGAGATTATTAAAATGGGTAGCTCTGCAAAAGTTGCCCAAAAGTACAGAGAACTATTTATTGATAAAGTTAAAAAGAAAACCAGCCAGAGCGATAAAAAAAAGGACGAATACGTTGGTAACACCGCAATCATTAAGGCGGATATGGACGCGACGGAGTACTCTGTAGATATTAGTGTTGACGTTATTCCGAAAGTCAGAATGAAAAATTCTATTATTTCTATTTTTCTTGACAGAGATACAGGAGAGCAGGTATATAGATTTTCTTCTGATGAAAAAATTGGACATAGTTTTGATTTGCATGAAAATAAAAGTATAAATATTAAACTAAAGGTGCAAAATATCTTTCCAAATGGTACATTTTCATTAAGAGTTTCTATAAAGAGTGAGGATAGGTCAAAAGAATATATTTCAATCGGTGATTTAAGTGAAATAGAGATTGATAGAAGAGTGTTTCATGGTAGGGAGTGGGATGTTCACTGGAGTCCAGATGAGGAGTTTAGTATAAACTAGATATTTACACTATGACTAAAAATAGGCCATCATATATACGCAAAGTAAGGAGTAGGCTGAAGGGTCAAAATTTGCTTGATCCAAAGACATTATTGACTCCCAGAAGATTAGATATTGCAGCAAAGACATATTTTGCTAGAGCCTATTTGGAAGGCAGCAACTCAAGCTGGCCGGATTATGTATACAAAGAACACATTAGAGCATTTAACAATTTTTATGAAAAAGAACCAGTTAAGAATGGCTACGAAGACTTTAGGAATAGTTTTATAAATATTATAAATAACACCAAAAATGCTGAAAATTGGAAAAGCAAATCACCAGTGCTGGTTAATGATAAATTTCTAATGAATGGGGCTCATAGAGTAGCGGCATCTATTGTATTAAATGATAGGATTAATGCGATAAATCCAGAAAAAACTTACTCTGCTAATTGGGGGTTTGAATTTTTCCGATCGAATAGACCAGAGTCCTCAGCGATTAATGAGGACGTCTTAGACTATATGACTATTGAGTATGTTTCTCTGAAAAAAAGTAATGTTTTTGTTGCTGTAGTATTTCCTTCGGCAGAAGGTTACAGAAAAGAGGTCTATGATCATTTTATGAAACTTGGCGAGATAATAAATATCAAAACCTTTAGCTGTGATGAGTTTATTGGGAAAGAAGTGATCAAGCAACTATATACAGATAAGAAGAAAGATCAATGGAACATCGGACAGGGTTATGAAGGAGCGACTGAGAAAGCCTCATACTGTTTCAATGGAAACGGAGATTTACAGGTATATGTTATAGAAGCGAACTTAGATGAGACCTCAAGAATAGCTGAAAAGGAATATCTTAGGAGTGTATGGAGAAAAGATAAACATTCAATTCATATTACAGATACTATAGAAGAGGCAAATAGAGTTGTTCGGATGTTTTTTAACGAAAATTCTAGAAGATTATTAAAGGTTGATAAATCAAAAGAGTTTTTTAGCACCAAAGCAAGCGCTTTATTTGAAGAGTATAAAAAAAATCTACCGAATAACATTATAGAAAGAGACAAATGTGCTATAGAAGGAAGCATGGTTCTTGATCTTCTGGGGTTGCGTAAGGCAAATGACCTTGATTATATATCAAACAGTAAACTACCTATAAAACAATTTGTTGGTGATATTGAGGAGCATAGAGGTGTTGAGAACGAACCGCACGAATTGAGCATTGATGAAATTATTAGCAATCCCAAGTATTATTTTTTCTATAAAGGCTATAAGTTTATTGATGTTGTTCAGCTTAGAATATATAAGAATAACAGATATCTTATTAAAACTGAGGATAAAGATCTAAATGACGTCAAGCTAATTGATAGATTTTTACTAGAAAATTATCAATATGATACAATACCTCCATCTTTTAATAAGGTTAGCAAAAAACCTAAATTTTCTTTAGTAATACCTTTATATAATAAAGCTAAGTATATCTCTAAATGTATTGTGAGCATACAAAACCAATCGTTTACTGAATGGGAATGTATTATTGTAGATGATGGATCTACAGACGGTAGTTCTTCAATAGTCAAAAGATTTACAAATAATGATCTAAGGATTAAGTTAGTAAATCAGAAGAACCGAGGTCCATCTGTTGCACGCAATAAAGGCCTTAATCTTGCAAATGGTGAGTTTGTTCAATTTATTGATGCGGATGATTATTTATCAAACGACAATGTGCTCAGTGAGATAAATTCTCTTAGTTATAAAATGAACTACAAAATATATTCAGGGCTTATTGGCATAAAAGAGTCTAACGGGGATGTTTTGTATGAATTAAGTATTAACAAAAGTGTTAATAAAGAAATATTATTCAATGAGCTGGATAACGAATATTATATGGTTAGGTTTTTCTTTGATAGACAGTTTTTAATAAAAAATAATATAAAATTTCCAGAGTATACAAGAGTGGGGGAAGATCCTGTATTTTTAGTAAAAGCCCTTACTTATGCTAAAAAATTCTACGCAACCGATGTGAAAGTGTATACATACAATACTCCTGTTAGTTCTAATTCAAAATTAGAAAATTACTCTAGCGACACTCTATTGGCATATATGAGGGCTCAACTTGAAACTCTTGCTTTATGTAAAGCCGCAGGAAATATATATTTAAAGAAAAGTATAATTGAGAGGATTAATTACATAAGTGAAGTATATATAGCAAAGAGTGATGACGACAGAATAAAGGATATGTTTAAAGAAATTCTGGCTATGTACGATGCCGATGATATACTGAGTTTAGCTTACGCTTTAAGTAGTGTAAAAAAGGACAATAACTACTTGAGAGAAAATAATCAAAACCAACAATTAATAATTAATAGATATACTCACCCTGGCCTTAGGTTAGCAGTATCCACTCTAAAAGAGGCGTCGTTGATAAAAATTAATTATTTATACAATAAGACAAAAGCAAAGATTAAAGACTGAAAGCACATAAGGAAAGAAGACTACAGGGACTATAATATATGAGTAATAAGTATGACATAAGTGTTAATATAACTACACATCAAGAGGGTCATTTATTATTTAGAACCTTGAATGCTATAGATGTAGCTATAGACAACTTAATAAAACAACACAATGATTTGAAGGTAGAAGTAAATATTTCGCTAGATAATTATGATGAATTAACTCATTCTATTGCACAGGATTACAACTTTAATAAAGTGAAGCGCAAAAGATTATATTTAGTTAACTTTGGAGATCTTGCAGAAAGTAGAAATAATTTAGCGAGAATATCAAATGGTAAGTATATAAGTTTTTTTGACGGAGATGATATATTTAGTTCAAATTATCTCAAAGAGGCATATGATCTTGCTGAAAGCGATAATAATACCCAGATCGTTTATTCGGTGGACTACATTGTTATTTTTGGTGATCAAAACCATATTGCCAAAAGACCTATTGTAGAGCACGGTAAACTAAGTTCTTTACAGATGTTTACGTCAGATAATCCTGTTAATTCATGTATTTTTGCCCATAATAAGGTATTTGAAGATGAAGTATACGAGCCGGTAGTTCGCGGGACGGGTTATGGCTATGAGGACTGGCATTTTCATACAAAACTTTACAATAAAGGTTATGAGTTTAAAATTATTCCAAACACAATTTTGTTCTATAGACGAGATTTAAATCCGATGACTTCACTATTGATTGGCCAAGTAACCCAAAAGGCTGTGTTAAGAAGTACACCACTCTTTATTCCTGCAAGGTTCGTTGAATTCTATAATAATTTAAAAATAGTCACTACTGACCTAGACGTAGAAAATCGGAATGATATAAGTTCGGATAATAACCTACATACTACTGCTAGAATTGCGAAGTTTGTTAATGCATTGCCTGTAACGATAAAAGATTATATAAAATCACAATATCACGTAAATAGGCTACTTCTTCAAAGAATTGGGGACAAGACCAAAATAAGGAGAGACGATAAACACTTTAGTGAGTTAATAGAAAATACATCATTAAAAATACTTCAACAATCACTTCTAAATATTGATCCTAACACGAATGTAAGTAAACTATTAGAACAATGGGAGGCGGCTAATCATATTGAGCCTATGATTGACCCCTCGCCATGGAATATTAGCAATCTGACGGCTGATATGTTTCCTGTTTCATCAACCAAGGCCGAATTATATTATGAGCTGTCTATGGAATCAACAGCTCTGCATAATAGTGATAAAACATGTGTATTTATAGCGCCGTGGGTAACTCGAGGAGGGGCGGATCTTATCCTTGTAAATACGATCAAAGCTTTACATAGGGAGAATTATAAAATTATGTTGATTACTACCGAAAGGGGAAATATTCAATGGGCTAATAAGGTTAATGATTATCTCTGTGGCAATATTAACATAGCAGAGTACAAAGATAAACTTCTTGATTATGAAGTACTAGAGCTTTTAAGTAGATTTTTAATTAATCTTAAACCTAAATATTTTATTGGGATGCATGGTAATATAGAACACAAGGTAGCAATGTTTTATAATAGACAGATATCTGAAAATACGCATATTTTTGTTCATAAATTTTCTTTACCAAAAATTCTTCATGGTATCCGAATTGAGTCTCCGCTCAAGTTTTACGATACAATAAATAGCAATAATAACGTTACAGTTATTACAGACTGCAAAGCTACGATAAAAGACCATAAAGATATTTATGGTTACGGTGAAGATAAATTTAGATTACTAACAATGCCCATACCACTACATTCTCAAAGGATAAAAAGTTACAGAAAAGAGCAAAAGAAAATATTTTGGGCTGGTAGGATATCGTCCGATAAATTAATTAACGAAATAATTGAAATAGGCAATAAAGTCTATGATCAAGGAATACAAATGTATATTTACGGTACCATTAATAAAGATAATCATGAGGAATACTCAGAACTTCTTGAGAATAGCCAAAAGGTAGAATATAAAGGCCCATTTGATAGTTTTGACGAAATTCCTGTACAAGATTATGACCTAATGCTCTTTGCTTCTATAAGCGAGGGTATGCCTAATATTATTTTAGAGGCAATAGGGGCTAACATATTTGTTGTAGCATCTAACGTTGGAGGCATAGGTGAGGTAATAGATAGCACAAATGGTAGTCTTGTAAATAATATACTCAATGTTGATGAGTATGTTTCGGCAATCAAGCATTACTACTCAAACTTACATACTCCAGAATATTTTAAAAACATGAAAAAAACTAACGATAGCTTAATCAAGAATAGATCTATAGATAAAATGACTAAAGATATCAGGAGTATATACAATATTTAACTCAATCTACAAAGTTATATAACTTATTTAATCAGTGTATATTTCTGGGTAGATATCCTACTATGCCAGGACTTTTTACTGGATAGTTACTATTCCATCCAACACCATCCCTGTAATTTACTATTTCAAAAGTATAGTTGCCGACAATATTAAATCTTTGTGTCTTAGAATATGTATAAGTACTTCCAGCTGGAATTGTTACATTATTATCCGGAGTATAGTCCATATTTTGTCCCTGTGGTCCTCTAACTGCAACTGCAACTTTACCTATATTAATAGGACTATCTGAGCTATTGGTTATCAAGAAGCTGGCTGTAGTATCCTGCCCTATAACAGGATTGTTGGGTGAAAGATGTAAACTGGCGGTAATAGTAGGTTTATCTACGGTAAATTGCTTAACAAATTTTCTAACAATGCTAGCATTAGATGAGACTGGATAGTTACTATTCCATCCAACACCATCCCTGTAATTTACTATTTCAAAAG
>CAZSRV010000005.1:7597-38368 GCA_964609815.1 uncultured Candidatus Saccharibacteria bacterium
ACTGGATAGTTACTATTCCATCCAACACCATCCCTGTAATTTACTATTTCAAAAGTATAGTTGCCGACAATATTAAATCTTTGTGTCTTAGAATATGTATAAGTACTTCCAGCTGGAATTGTTACATTATTATCCGGAGTATAGTCCATATTTTGTCCCTGTGGTCCTCTAACTGCAACTGCAACTTTACCTATATTTGTAGTTTTAGTAGAATTATTCTTTATAGAGAATGTTGCGGTATAGTTTGAGCCTATCGATGAGTTGGTTGAATTTATTGATAATCCACTACTCAAGTCTCCTGCCGACATGATTGTGTATGGTGACCACTTCCTAATTAGACTGTTATGCAGTGATATGGGGAAGTCATTGCTCCATCCAGTCCAAGATCGGTAATTGATTATTTCGAACGAAAATTGGTCGTCGGGAAGTTTGGTTGAAGATGTATATGTATATGTGCTATGAGGTGGTATAACTACGTCTTTTTTCCCAAAATCAAAATTAATGTTATCTTTAATTCTTCTTGCACCTATTGCCATAGATCCTATATTTACACTATTGTTAGAATTATTTCTTAGTGTAAAACTAACATTCAAGGTATCAGAGTCCAATACGTTAGAACCGGGATTGATTGCAAGGTCTGACACTAGTTGTACCTGTGACTCATCTGTTTTAGTAGTGCCAAACCAGTCGCTGAACATGCGCCAGAAATTTCGATTACCATAGCTACTGCAACTATCACCTGTGCCGTATAGATTATTAAGTGCGGCCTGGTTTGGGCGATAGGGTGTATATATGTATAGTCCGGCGGTGGCTTGGTTTTCTATATATACATTTGATGAGCCGCAGGCTCCATTTGGGTGCCATAGAATTATATTATTACGATTTGCGCGGTAGTTGTAATTCGCTATGTTTGCTTGGTATCTTTTATAAGCTTTAGCTGCTTGATAAACTTGGTTAAAGAATCCATAGTATTCACTATCGCATGGCGCAGTATCTGGACAGCCATAGCCAGTAGCGCTACGGTACTGTATGGACCATGGCCAATCGTCGGTTACTAGACTTTGTTCTTTTTGTAATAATACTAATAGAACTTTTGGGCTTATTCCGCAGGCTTGAGCGGTATCATATATTATCTGAGAGGCATTTTTTGTCCCTGCATTTATAGAACCAGTACATAAGTCACTGCCACTATTAATAACCGATGGAATAGATTGCGAATAGTCTTTAAGACATATGTAGGGTGCTGGATAGCCACGAGAAGAACCATATTGAGCTCGAGTAGTTGAACCACTGTATATTTGTGAGCCGTTAGTGTCGCATGTAGGAACTTTTGCACTTAAAAATTGTTGAATTTCATTAGCAGACATTGAATTACTGTTGAAGAAAACACTGTCATCAATAATTCGACCGGCATTAAAGTCTGACCCGCTTAGAGCGCTAACTTTGGAGGATGCGAATAATGTTGTTATTGATATTATCAACAGTGTAATCATAATAGGGATCTTTGATTTGCTGTGTATAGCTAAAGTTTTTATTATAAACATTAATTTATCCTGACCGTTTTTATTTCGGACGTACCTTTAGTGTTACCAGCCTCGTACCTAACAGATAGATCCCAGTCGCCACCATAAGGAAAGTCAGATCGCGGGAATAGAGGATTGGTACAAATAGTAGTGGAAGCATCTTTGTAAGCCGGTGTGGATTTTTGGATTTTACTTGTGTCCTGCGAGAATGTAATAGTACAGACACCATCTTCATAGTGGTCTGGTATAAATGCACGAACTTCTACTGTATTATCATATTGTCCTGCATCGGTAATAACAACGGGGGTTATTTTACTATCTTGGTCAGGAGGATTATTTCTTCTATCTTCATCTTTAATAGTTTGGTCTTTCTGGGTATCTCCTGCCTGCTGCTCTTCTTTAGTTGGAGGATCGTAGTTTATATTATCAGTAGGGGTATCGGTAATACTCTGGTTTTTTTTATTTGAACTAAAATGTTGCCAAACCATAATACCGCTAACCATAATTAATGCTAGTACTATAATAATTACTATTTTATTTTTATATTTTCTCATATATTTATTTTAACATTTATATATGTAGTATATCATTACTTGCTTGGAAATGGCAAAAAACTTTCTACCTGCGGAACAGGGGAGATTAGTGCTATAATGATATATAATATGCCAGACAAAAAACCAATGGTGTCTATTGTTTGTACAAACTTTAATAAAGGTGAATGGATTCGTGATGCCGTTGAAAGTTTTCTTAATCAGAAGTGCGATTTTGAGTATGAGATTATTCTGATTGACGATGCGTCAACCGATAATTCACCTGATATTATTAGAGAATATGAAAGTAAGTATCCTGATATTATTCATGCCTTTTATAACAAGAATAATTTAGGTATTACTAAAACATGGATAAAAGTTTGCAAAAAAACCAGAGGTAAGTATATTGCTAGGTGTGATGGCGATGACTATTGGATAGATGATAATAAATTGCAAAAACAGGTAGATGTATTAGAAAAAAATAAACAATCTAAATGGTGTAGTACTGATTATGATTTAATAACTCCAGAAGGTAAACTTTTAAATAAATCTGTATTTGAACAAGGGCTGGTTAAGAGGTCTGAGTCTTATGCCGAAATGCTAGTTACTAAAGGATTCACTATGTCATCAACATGGCTTGTGGATGCCAAGTTAATGCAAGAAATTAATGGCGAACTTGATAAATCTGCAGCTGATGACACTTTTAATATCCAGCTGGACTTATTCAATAGAACTAAGCTGACATATATACCTGAAGCCACGGTAGTTTATAGGGGTAACGAAGGGTCTGATTCAAGACCGGTTGGAATGGATAAGATTAAATCAAGGAATGAGAGATTATTAAAAACACAACTTGAGTATATGGATAAATACAGGGATGTAGATTATAGGGATATTATTAAAAGACTCTTAGAACAGAGTATGTACTTTGAGTTGTTGGCTACAGAAAGGTTACAAATAATTCATAGCTTATGGGGTCAGGTTGATGTTAATAATAAAGAGACTCAAAATAGAGAAAAGCAAACATCTAGAAGTATTAAATTAAGGAGTTACAAAGTAGGTGATTTTATTATGCAAAAACTTACTAAGATAAAATCTAAGCTAGTAAGGTTGAAACGACAATAATGAAGCATGTAATTGGTAAAATAAAACGCAAAACAAAGCTTAGGACTCGCTATAGAAGTTTAAAGAAAAAGATTAGAGCTGTTCCGTATGTATATCGTACAGATGGCGCTCGGGCTGTAGTTATAGAGGTAAAGAAAAGCATAAAAAAAGGACTCTATAAAGGTCGTAAGATAAATCATGCTGGTGATGTATTATTTATATCAATTGATAACCAGATGCTTAATCATTATCGTGTTGATCATATGGTGGAAACGCTTGAATCTGCAGGCTTGATTGCTGACAGGGTATTTTCTTATGAGTTAAAGCCAGAACATATTAAACGATATAATGTGTTTATTTTTTATCGTTGTCCGTGGATGCCTGAGTTTGGCGACATCTTTAGAGATATTCGTAGTAAAAACAAAGTATCAATATATGCTATTGATGATTTAGTTATAGACAGAAGATATACTGACAAACTTCCAGTAGTGCAAGCAATGATACAAGAAGACAAAGCAGTTTATAATGACGGGGTGGATCGGCATGGAAAGTTAATGAAGCATTGTGATTACGCGATTACTACTACTAAAGCCCTTGCTGATGAGTTAAATAAATACAAAAATCTCAAAGAGGTTTTCATTGATAGAAACATGAGAAATGACGAGACAATATATCATTCCGACAAGGCTATTGGTAGAGTGGTTCGCGATGATGGCAACGTAATTATCGGTTATTTCTCTGGTACTAATACACATAATGAAGATTTTGGGATGGTTGCGTCAGCACTTATCCGTATACTAGAAAAATATAAAAATACATATATTAAGCTTGCTGGAACTATTGATGCTCCAGAAGAACTAAAAGGGTATGAAGATAGGTTGATATTTACACCTTTAGTAGATTGGCGACGACTACCTTATGAGATACGAGAGTGTCATATTACTCTTGCGCCACTCGTTGATACGCTTTTTAATCGGGCTAAGTCTGAGCTTAAATGGGCTGATTCGGCATTAGTAGAGGTTCCAATTGTTACAAGTGATTTGGGTGCAGCTCGTGAAGTTATAGAAAATAGTGAAACAGGTATATTAGTGGAGAATACAGATGATGCCTGGTATGATGGGATTGAACTTCTTATTAGAGATGTAGAATTACGTGAAAAAATTGGTAGACAAGCCAGAGAATATGTAAAAGAAAACTATAGTACATCTGGCCATCAAGCAATGAAGCTCTGTAAATTTATAGATAGAATTACGCCGAAGGTTATTGCTTTTGGTGGTGTGAGCTTAAGTGCCATATCTGGCGGCAATGTGGTTATTAAGAAGCATATGGACATACTTCAGCAAGCTGGAAATATAGTCTATGGAGTCGAGGGCATGGTTTATCATGATAAAGACCAGTGGCAGAGCTTCAATAAAATAGACGATAAAAAATATGATATTTTTAGGATTAATAGCAAAAGAAATTCGGATAAGATTGACTTGAGGATGAGTTTTGATAGGTTCATAGCTACTTTTTGGGATAGTGTAGAAATGGTAGATGCATACCGTTATATTAAAAAAGGCGGTAAAAAGTTATATCTTGTTCAGGGCATGGAAGCAGACTTTTACAAAAAAAATGACAAAATACGTAGAAGAGTGCTGGCAACCTATAATAATTATAGAATTGAGCCTATTACTATATCCAAGTGGTGTAAAGGATGGTTAAAGTCTGATTTTGGAAGGTCTGCAAGGTATGCCCCGAACGGTATTGATATAGGTAAATTTCAGTTTTTTAAACGTACATGGAAGAATAGAAAAATAAAGATATTGATAGAGGGTGACAATTCCAGTGAATATAAAAGAGTTGATGAATCATTTAAGATAGTTAATAAGTTAGACCATAATAAATATGAAATATCTTATATGTCATACAAAGCTCTGCCAAAAAGTTGGTACAAAGTGGATAATATTTATATAAAAGTTCCATACGATAAGGTGGGTAAAATATATTTAGAGCACGATATACTTATAAAATCTAGTGTACTAGAGAGTTTCTCGTATCCACCGCTTGAAATAATGGCAACTGGTGGAGTGCCGGTGTTGGTCAAAAACGATGGAAATAGTGAGTATGTAGTTGATGGTGAAAATGCTATATATTATGAATTAGGAAATATTGATGACGCTGTGGCGAAAATAGAACTATTAGCAAAAAATGAAGATAAGTTCGCGGAACTAGCAAAGAATGGTAGAAAAACCGCCGAATCAAGGTCATGGGAGAAAATAGAGAATAGAGTAATCAGTTTATATGATTAATTTTATATTGCATGTGCGTAATATTCTAAATTTCGGTGTAATGTTAATAAAAAGTAAATTGTTTCTACGATATTTATTGCCTTACGTTGCTCATTGCTTATTTCTGTTGCCAGTGCCAGGTGTCTTTGCAGGCTTGGGTTATACCTTTTTTGGCTTGCCAGTGTAGCTCTTTGGTCGCTAGCGAACAGTCCGCATAACAAGCATCAATATCACCAGGGCGCCTAGTTGCTATCTCATAAGGAATTTTTTTGCCACTGGCTTTTGTAAAAGCATTAATAATCTCTAGTACTGAAGTCCCTTGGCCGGTGCCTAAATTGTATATATTAGCACCTAGTTTTTGATACTTTAACGCTTGCAGGTGACCATTTGCTAGGTCGGTTACATGTATATAATCACGTACTCCAGTGCCATCGGGCGTGTTATAGTCATCACCAAAGACCTGTAATTTGTTTAATTTGCCGGAAGCGACTTGAGCCACATAAGGTAATAAATTATTAGGAATACCATTTGGGTCTTCGCCAATCAGTCCGCTTTCGTGTGCTCCGATCGGATTAAAGTATCGTAGGATAGTTATCTGCCAAGTAGGGTCAGAAATTGTTAAATCTTTTAGGATTTCTTCTATCATATATTTGGTCCGTCCATACGGATTAGTTATTCCTAGACCAGTCTGGCATGATTCATCAATTGGTAGTTTTTCTGGGTCTCCATAAACAGTTGCCGAGCTACTAAAAACCAGACTTTTTGTACCAAAATCTTGCATACATTCCAGAAGATTCATGGTAGACACTAGGTTGTTTTGGTAATATTCTAGCGGTTTGGCCACGGACTCGCCAACGGCCTTGAGTCCAGCAAAATGTATGACTGAGTCTGGTCTATGGTCGCTAAAAATTTCCGACAGAGCTTGTTTGTTGCACAAATCAGCTTTATAAAAATCTGGTTTGGTGCCTGTAATTTTGGTTATTCGTTCTAAGACATCGGGCTTACTGTTAGATAAATTATCTACAATTATAACTTCGTCACTTTGGTCTATTAACTGCACTACGGTGTGAGAGCCAATGTAACCTAATCCACCAGTAACTAAAACTTTACTCATGGAGGCTATTTTATCAGAGTTGATAAGTAGTTAATAGAGTAAAGTATTATTCTTTTACAATATGCACAGAACCTATAAACGCACTATAAAATACTCACTACTAGCGCTAATAAGGTAATATATAGATGTTGACTAGCGCTAATAGGGATTATTATGCTAGTTGACTAGCGTTAATAGGATATGTATAATACAGAATTATGGACCCTATAAAAAGAAGTATTCATCCAATTGTTGAAGATATATTAGATCAGGGAATGGTAGCTATTGTATATGGGGCTCGCCAAGTAGGTAAGACTACCCTAGCTCGCCAAGTAGCCGAATCTAGTGGTTGTAAGTGGCTATATTTGAACTGTGATGATCCGGTAACTGTTACTAGTTTGACGAGTAAATCAGCTGTTGAATTAAAAGCTTATCTTGGCGGTAGTGAGCTGGTAATTATTGATGAGGCGCAACGAGTTGAGAATATTGGTATTACTATAAAATTAATTCATGATACTTATCCAAATATAAAACTTTTAGTTACTGGATCCTCTAGTCTTGATTTGGCGAATAAAATTACAGAGCCTCTTACGGGCAGAAGTGTAGAAGTGATTCTTTATCCGCTTGGTGTACAGGAAGTTTCAAATAACCAAACTGAAATCATACCAAATGCAAATGTTATGATGGTCCGTGGTGGCTACCCAGGCATGTGGCATTTAAGTGCAGAAGATGCATTTACAAGATTAAGTAATATAGCAACAAATTATTTGTATCGTGATGCTTTTTCGCCTAATGTAGTTTACGACCAGACCATTGTAAATGATTTGTTGCGTTTATTAGCGCATCAGATAGGTAGCGAGGTTAACTACAGTGAGATAGGAAGAAGACTTGGTATTACTAACGACACAGTAAAAAGGTATGTTGATTTGTTAGAAAAAGCCTTTATTATTTTTAGGAGAAATCAATATAGACGCAATAAAAGAGCTGAAGTGGGTAGATTGCGAAAAGTCTATTTTATGGATCTTGGCATACGAAATGCTTTGATAGATGACTTTAATCCTTTAGAGCACAGGGATGATGTGGGAGCGCTATGGGAGAATTTTTGTATTATTGAACGTGCAAAGTATATACAAAATAGTGGTAGGCGCGTGAGGTCATATTATTGGCGTAATAACGACAAGAGAGAAATTGACCTGATAGAGGAAGAGGCAAATAAAGTTCGCGCTATTGAATTAAAATATGGGGATAAGCAATCAAAAGTACCAGTTGATTTTACAAGAGATTATCCAGGTGCCTCTTATAGTATTGTTAGTCCAAATAATTTTATTAATGAATTATTATCTTCGGGTCAAGGTAAGCTTTTTTAGTTTTTATAAGTATTCTCCGTAACCAGATTTCATAAGCTCTGAACCAAGTGAGCTTAATTGTTCTTTGGTTATAAAACCCTGTTCGTATGCGACCTTTTCTGGGCTGCCAATAATTTGGCCGGTTCTGTTTTGAATAACTCGGACATAATCCGAGGCATCGGTCATGCTGGCGATGGTGCCAGTGTCTAGCCATACGTCACCACTGTTTAAGGTTTTGACAGTTAGTTTGCCACGCTTTAAATACTCTTCGTTTATAGAGGTTATTTCTAGCTCGCCACGAGCTGACGGCTGGACGTTTTTGGCTATTTCTACTACATCATTATCGTAGTAATAAAGCCCCACGACTGCGAAAGAAGACTTTGGTTGGGTCGGTTTCTCTTCTATACTAATGACCTGCATTTGATCATCGTATTCTACTACACCATAACGTTCTGGGTCCGAAACTTCATAAGCAAAGACTACACCACCATCAGGGTCGCTACAGTCTTTTAGAGATTTGTCTAGATCGTCACCATGAAAGATATTGTCGCCTAAAACTAAAGCTACTTTATCATCACCGATAAATTCTTCACCGATTATAAAAGCTTGAGCTAGCCCATCTGGCGAGGGTTGTACGGCGTAAGATAGGTTTATTCCCCATTGCGATCCGTCACCTAATAATCTTTGGAATTGCGACTGATCCTCTGGAGTGGTGATTATCAAAATATCCTTGATACCTGATTGCATAAGTGTAGACAATGGATAATAAATCATTGGCTTGTCGTATATTGGCATTAGCTGTTTGCTGATGCCTTTGGTGATGGGGTATAGCCTGGTGCCTGAGCCACCAGCCAAAATAATTCCTTTCATTATTTAACCTCCGAGTTTATATAATTTTGTAATTCGGTTTGCCAATTGTTGGATTGAAATCCGGTTGCTTGGATTTTGCTTAAATCCAGAGTGCTCTGTAGAGGACGAGGAGCGATGTTTTCTTTGCCAGCAAAATATTCGGCAGTAGAGATATCGGTTACAGCTAGGTCATCTCGGCTCATGACGATGAAAATTTGGCGAGTAATATCTGCCCAAGAAGCTGAAGGTCCATCACCCGTTAGGTTGTAGGTTCCAAATTTGCAGTTATTGGTTAGTAGGTAGTCAATTGATCGGACTAGTTCTGAAGTAAAAGTTAGACGACCTATTTGGTCCGACACAACGGTTGGCGATATATTTTTATTCGCCAGATTAATCATAGTACGGACAAAATTATTACCTTCGCCAATCACCCAACTGGTGCGCAGGATGTAATGTCTAGGTAGTCTTGATACTACTATGTCGCCAGCAGCTTTACTGGCGCCGTAGACGCTGAGTGGCGAGAGAGGCTCATCCTCTGTGTGCGGATCATTTGTACCGTCAAAAACATAATCAGTAGAAATATGGACTAATGTTATATCGTGAGCTCTGGCGACATCAGCTAAGTTAGCTACTGCCGATGCATTAACCTTCCAAGCAGCAATGCGACCTTCTGGTGTTTCAGCGCCATCAACATTGGTGTAGGCCGCAGCGTTTAGGATAACTTTTATTTGTGACCAGTCATAATTATTCACTGATTGCTGGTCAGTAATATCTAGTTCGCCAACGTCGGCATATTTGGCATTTGGGTATTGGCCGCGCAACGCAGTGCCTAGTTGGCCATTCGCGCCTACGATGAAAAATTCTGTATCGTTCATTAAACCTCCATTGGTATTACATCTTTTATATTTGGGTGGCCAGCGTCTTTGTCAGAAATAATAGCCTGATCTTTGCTGATTGGCCAATTAATACCGAGTGATTCGTCAAATAAATTAACAAAGGTGTATTTGGCGTCGGGTGACCAGTGAGCGTTTACTAAATATGTATATGTTACGTTATTGGTTAATGTTTGGTAGCCGTTAGCGACGCCGCGTGGTACAAATACGGCAATATCCGGAGTAATTTCTATAGTAAAGGTTTTGCCAAAGTCTGGACCGGTACGTAAATCTGTCCAGGCTCCAAATACTGATCCATTAGCGACTGATATGTATTTCTCCCACGGCTCAGCATGCAGGCCCCGAGTAACACCTTTTTCTTCGTTATAACTAAAATTATTTTGGACAATTTCAAACTCGGGCAAACCAAGTGCTTCTAGTTTGGCTTTTTGGTAATTTTCTTTGAACCATCCTCGGTTATCGCCATTAAGTACTAGATTAATGACATACAAGCCTTTGATTGGCGACTCGGTAACTTTTAACTCACTCATTTAGTAGCTCCTTTAGATAAATAATCTCGTGCCATATATAGCGCGACTATACTGTCAGAACATTGTATCTCGCCACTACGGACCATACCTATGGCTTCATCAAGCGGTAGTTTTTTTATTTGGACCAAACCCTCATCTGTGTCAATCTTATCTGATATTTGTTTGGCACCTGTAGCGATAAAAATATAGTTAATCAAATGCGCCATTCCATCGCTTGGGTGTGTTGTAGTTAAAAGTGTGAAGTCTTTTGCTTCTATCCCAGCTTCTTCCATAAGCTCGCGACGTCCGGCAACTTCGGGGTCTTCGTTGTCAGTTCGGCCAGCTACACATTCCCAGACTATCTCATCTAACGTATATCTATGTTGTTGTACCAAATAAGTATTACCTCCTTCATCAATAGGGACAACATAAACTCCAGGGCATTTTGATTCTATATATCCATAAACACCATCTTGGCCGTCGGGTCTAGTTACTTGATCTTCATGTACGATCATCCACGGATTTTCATACACTACTTTTGAAGATTTTTTTTGCCAACTCCTCATATTATTGGCCTTGCTCGGCGTAAGTTGCTTCTACTTGGTCTTTGTTGGCTTGCCACCAAGTTTGGTTACCTGAATACCAATCAATTGTGGCCTGCAGACCTTGGCGTAAGTCGGTGTATTTTGGTTGCCAACCTAGATCGGTGCGGAGTTTGGAGGCATCAATCGCGTAACGTTGGTCGTGACCAGGGCGATCATTGACATGTTCGTAATCGTTCTTATCTTTGCCCATTAATTCTAAGATAGTTTCTACGATATACTTGTTATTTTGTTCGCCATCGGCACCGATCAGGTACAATTCACCCAAAACACCTTTGTCTATAATGGCATGAACGGCCGAGTTGTGGTCATCTACATGTATCCAGTCACGAACTTGTTCGCCAGTACCATACAGTTTGGGTTTGATATCGCTAAGGATATTGGTAATTTGGCGAGGAATAAATTTCTCTATATGTTGATAAGGACCATAGTTATTGGAGCAGTTGGATAAGGTAGCCTTTATGCCAAATGACCTAATCCAGGCCTTGACTAGTAGGTCAGATCCAGCTTTGGTAGATGAGTAGGGGCTAGACGGATTGTATGGAGTTTGTTCATTAAACTTATTTGGGTCATTTAGCTCTAAGTCACCGTACACCTCGTCGGTAGATATATGATGCAGGCGAACATCATGTTTGCGGCAAGCTTCTAGAATATTAAAAGTACCAACTAAGTTAGTTTGGATAAAAGGCGATGGGTCACGCAGGGAATTATCATTGTGTGATTCGGCTGCAAAATGGACGACGATGTCTGACTGGCTGACTAATTTGTCAATTAGTTCTTTGTCGCAAATATCACCAGTTATAAATTCGGTTTTATCCAGGACAGATGCTAGATTATCTGGATTACCGGCATAAGTTAGCTTATCGATAACAGTAATATCGTATTCGGGATGGTTTTTTAACGTATAGTGGACAAAGTTTGCCCCAATAAATCCTGCTCCACCTGTGATAAGCATCTTCATGTCTATATTATATAACTATTGTTGCTGATTTTTGTTGTAGTTATATCAGAATAATAATTAGTAAAAAATTACAACATATGCAGATGATAATATAGAGGTTATGAGAATAGCAATTGTTAGTGGATTTTTTAACCCATTACATGGTGGCCATTTGGATATGATAGAAGCGGCGGCTGGCCTAGGTGATGAGCTAATTGTGATAGTAAATAACGACAAACAACAGTTACTAAAAAAAGGTAAGATTATTCTAGACGAACAAAATCGCCTGCGTCTGATGCGATCACTAAAAGGCGTGGACCAAGTAGTTTTGTCTATAGATGAAGAGCCTCCAGTAATCCAAACTTTAGAAATGGTAGCTAATCAACATCCTGGTGATGAGCTGGTTTTTGCTAATGGCGGTGATCGTAGCTCGGCTAAGGTTGTACCAGAGACTGATATTTGTAAAAAGTATAATATAGAGATGAAGTTTGGTGTTGGCGGGACAGATAAAGCTGATTCGTCAACTCGTATTAACCAGGCTAACGGTCACGAATAAGGAGTAAAATGAAGAAATTAATAGCTTTTGATTTGGATGGAACTTTAGCACCTAGTAAGTCACATTTTCATGACAGAATGGTTAGTTTGTTTAATAAATTGTTAGAGAATTACGATGTTTGTGTAATATCTGGTGGTAAATATGAATTATTTCAGCGTCAGTTTTTGACACAAATTACCAGCGAGCCGCATCTTCTTCAGAGATTGCACCTCATGCCTACTAGCGGTACTAGATATTATAGATATGAGAATGGTGATTGGAAGTTACAATATGCTGAAGATTTTAGCCCAGCCGAAAAAAAGAAGATAATTAGCGCTTTAGAACAAGGTTTGGAAGAATCAGGATTTAAAGCCGAAAGAACATATGGTCCGACGATTGAAGACCGTGATAGTCAAATTACTTTATCTATCTTGGGCCAAGAGATAGTAGCAGAACTGGGCGATGAAGGAGTTAAGATCAAAGAAGCTTGGGATAAAGATGGCACCAAAAAAATGAAAATTCGGGATATTGTGGCTGATAAAATTCCAGAATTTAGTGTTAGAGCTGCTGGTGCTACGTCAATTGATATTACCAAGCCTGGTGTAGACAAAGCCTATGGCATGGAGAAATTGATGGCTGCTACAGGGTTTAAAAAAGAAGATATTTTGTTTATGGGTGACAAAATTATTCCTGGCGGAAACGATTATCCAGTTGAAGAAATGGGTATTGATTGTATATCTGTTGGCGGCTGGAAAGATACAGCTTATGCGGTTGAGGGCATCAACAAAGTCAGCAAGTAGTGCTCCTCAGGGATTTGTTTATAATCATAACTAGTAATAAAATTAGCTTATGGGTAAAACAGCTAAGATCAAACCGAAGGCCAAAATAAAAAGTAATAAATTCTTTGCTAGGGGCATTACTCTATTTAAAGCTCATAAGGTGATTGGCGTTATTGTTCTGTTGGTTTTAGCTATTACAGCATACAATCTAACTGCCGATCAGGTAGAGAAGTATCAGTTGCTGGCTAAATATTCTAGACTGGACAAGGTTGCTGGCAATATAGCCAGTAAATATCCGGCTGATAAGCAGGTAAGTGAGCGACATTGTGGTCATGGAAACTACAAGGGCGAAAAGGGGCCAACCTCTTGTACATATGATATAACTTTTATTTATAATAATTTAGATATGGACCAGGCGAATGCCAAAAAAGATGAGATTAGTAAACTACAGAGTTCACCACTTTTTAATAATCTTAATAATGGTACTAATTTTCTAGATAAGGATTCACCCGGTGATTGGAGTAGGTCAATTAACAATGGGTATATTGGTCAAGATTTAGATGATAAAAAATTAAAGAATTGCTCTATATCTTATAAGTATGAGACTTATAAGAAACAGCAACTACAGGTAAGTGTACTTTGTGTTGATGGTACTAGACGAGAACACTTTCCGGAGCGCAGTCCGCTAGCTAACCAATTACTGTACAAACAATAACTGGTTTTCAGTTATTGTTAAAATATTGTATCATTACTAATGAAGGCTTTGTGGGACGGACAATGACTAAATATCTAAAATTACTGGTGCTTGCAATGAGTATTTTTGGTTTTTTGATTTTTACTTTACCTGTAGCCGTTAGTGCTGAAGAGTCTAGTGACGGTTGGCTGACATCGGATGATATTAGATTTGAACTAGATGGAGAAAACGTTTATTTTAAGGATCGGGCGTATAATAATAGAGACTGTACCTGGCGAACGCTTAATGTATCAGAGCCTATAAGTATCTTTGACATTATAAAGATAGGTAGTACGGATAAAACCACTGTTTGTGGTAATTATTTACCGTATGGGTTTATGGGTGGGTCGTATCTAGAACTTGCCGGTAATAATGTGGCAGGCGAGATATCAAAACCGGCTAGCTATTCCTTAATAACAGCCGATAATTTGGATAAGTTCATAACTTTTAAGAGCATAGCTACCGATATAGGTCAGCTGGGTATCATGGATTATTTGGATATAGATACCTTTAGGTGGACTGATTTGACTAAATTTCCAAAATATAAATACAGATACACTGTAAAAAATATTGAGCAGTCACAAAAAGTTATTAATAGTATCGGTAATCAGGTAACGGCGGTTAGTAGTACGATTGCTTTTTCGGCCAATGCCAAATGGATGTTGTTTGACAGCAGTGGTTTTGGCCATGTGCGTCTAAATACCGAAGACGGCACGACTATGTATTTTGGCGATAAGGTAACTTACAATCAGGGCTGGGACCCTAGGTACACTACTGCGATTAGTAATGACGGTCGATATGCAATGTTCTACAGGAGTGGTACATTTTTTAAAGTATACGATCTGGAAGATTGTAAGCCAAACAAACAAGAATCCTATAAGAGTGATTGTGCGTTTAAAGACTTAGAACCATTACGCGTACAACAACAACTACGTGGCGTGGGTATAAAGAGAGCTCGGTTTGTATCAGACAAAGAGATTACTTACTATACTAGTGAAGTTGTTAATAATGTGGTCATCCATAATAAAAATCGGGTAACTGTTGGTGATGTTCCGAAATATGGCTATAACTATTTGGCGCTTGGCGATTCTTTTGCTTCTGGCGAGGGAGCCTTTGTTTATAGAATCCCAACTGACAGCAAGGACAATCAGTGTCATTTGTCCAATTGGGCGTATCCCTACTTAATAGGTAATTCACTGGCTAAAAACAAATATGGTTCAGTAGCTTGCTCGGGTGCAACACTTAGGGATATATCTGAAAGCTCTGAGGATTATGATGGACAGTATAGGGATGAAGAAATACAAAAGTATAGAAATGATATTAATGATATACTAGCCAACCTAACCACAGCCAAAATTACCCAAAGTACTTTCACTGAACGGCTTAAACCAGAATCGGTCACTATATCAGTTGGTGGTAATGATATAGGTTTTACCGACAAACTCACCTCGTGCATCATGGGCGTCCTAGCAGATAATACTTGCTTTAATGAATACAGTGAACGAGCCCAGGCTTTGTTAGAAATCAACGCTATCATTCCTGAGCTAAAAAGAACTTATGAACAGCTCAAGCAAAATAGCGGTAGAGTATATGTGGTCGGCTATCCTCAGCTGATAGATCCGGATGGCAACTGTGCGGTTAACGTTAGGTTTAATCGTGCCGAGGCTGACTTTGCTAACTACTTAGTACATTACTTGAACGAGGCCATAAAGACGGCTAGTGCTCAGGCTGGAGTGTTTTATGTAGATACAGAAGACGTATTTTATGGGCATAGATTGTGCGAGACCGAATCAGAGAATACTTATGTTCATGGCCTGACCGAGGCTATCAAAAATAACGAGGCTAGTTTGTTAGATACAAAGTATCTTCAGATAGACGGCATAAGAGTTGTTGGTAAAGAATCTTTCCATCCTAAGCCCGAAGGGCATTTGGCTTATCAGGATAGAATTTTGGAAGCGACCAATAATCTAACTATGCCGATGCCAGAGGCTGTTACGGATACAAAAATTATATGGCCAGCCGCTAGTGACGGATATTGGCAGGTTATAGGTTATGACGGCCAGCCAATCCGTACGCCTCACAAATACGATATTATGCTGGATAGAATGAATTTATCAGAGTCTTTTAGAGCCGTTATTTCTGCTGGGCGTTTTATGCCAAATAGTCCTTTGACTATAGAGTTTCATTCTGACCCAGTAGTAGTCAATAAAGCCTTTACATCCACAGCAGATGGTGGATTTGATGACGAGATTACCATTCCGGACAATATTGTGCCTGGGTTCCACAGTATTCATATCTTAGGCCAAGACAAGTTCGGCCGAAATATTGATGTTTATGATTATGCTTGGATTGGCCATTCTTATGAAGATTTTGATGGTGATGGAGTACCTGATAAAGATGAAGGCTGCGTATTTATTACTCCGTTTGGAACTGATGGTGACAGTGATGGTATTGATGATGCTTGCGATGACTATGATGATCCAGCACCAGCTAGCATAGCCGACGACCAAGATGAACAAAAACCTACCGAATCTTTACCTTTGGGTGGTCCCGTCAAAAGAAGCTTACCAAATATTAATAATGTAGTTAGTTCTATGGCTAATCTTCAGCCGGCCAGTGTAACTAGCACAGGCGCACAGAACATAACCATAACCACCGCTTTTACTAATCAAATATCAGACAGTGGATATTCGTTTGCAGATACGAATAATAATCAAGTACTTGGTTCTAGTGATGTAGCTATAGCAAAACCTGGTAAAAAAATTGTAAACGAAATTATCATCGCAGTAGCTGTCATATTAGGAACGGCTACTATCTCTTTAGTTGTTTATCTACGAAAGCAGAGAAATGCTCTTTAAAGTTTTTTTCGCTGAACTCCTGAGCTTTGGCTTTTAGGATACTAGGTTCGTAATTTTTGTAATCAAAATTTTGCATAACTTTTACTAAGTTTTCTGTTGATTGTTTGTTTATAAACTCACCAGTTTTACCTGGTATAATGTAATCTCTAGCTCCGCCAAACCTATAAGCTATTATTGGTATACCGGCTGATAGAGCTTCTACTGGTGCAATACCAAAGTCTTCTTCACTTGGAAATAAAAACGCCTTAGCATCACCAGCTAATTTTATAAGTTGATCATCATCCACAAAACCAACAAACTTTACCGTTGGCCCCGCCAGAGTTTTTAGATGATTAGTATATAGTCCGGTGCCGGCTATCATCAACGGTTCTTTTAACTCATTGCAGGCCTTAATAGCGATGTCTATTCTCTTATCAGGGACGTGTCTACCCCAGTAAACATAATTTATTTTGTTAGGGCTTGGTTTTACTTTGCTAAAAAAATCGGTATTGATTGGCGGATATATGACTTCGCTATCCCGATCATAATACTTTTTTATATCAGCCTGAATATGCGACGAGTTGGCGATAAAAAAATGTACTTTTTGAGCAGCCCTATAATCTTTTCGGCGCAGAGGTTTAACCAATAACTTTAGGCCTAGTCTAGCTAGCCAATCGGCTTTACCAAAGCCCGGTCTGTCCAAATATTGATTATATTTACGCCAATAAAAGTGTGGTGGCGAATGACAATAGCATATGTGTGTAGTACCAGCTTTTGGTCGGATAAATTTGGCTTCGCCATTACCTGTACTAGATATTACCAGGTCATAGTCACTCAGGTCTAAGCTAGCAAACCACCATTGCCTGGGTAATACTAGAAACTTGCGCAAGGTGGTAAACGGCCAATAATTTAAGTAGCCGGTAACGACTTTATTATCTAATCTTTGACGCCACTCAGGCGTGCAATAAGAAGTATAAATTGGTGCCTCGGGGTATAGTTTGTGCAGTTGTTCTATAACTTTTTCGGCTCCGCCGCCATAAAGCCAGTCATGAACAATAGCCACACGCATTATTTTGCGCCTATGCCATTAATGACTGCCCTGATGGTTCTTAGCAAAATAGATAAGTCTAGCCAAAAGCTCCAATTCTGAACATAATAAAGGTCTAGTTTGCGACGTTCGTCAAAACTAATATTGCGCCGACCAGATACTTGAGCTAGACCGGTAATACCGGATTTTATACTTAGAATATTATGTTTTTGGTTATAGTTTTTTAATTCCTGAGGTACCAGAGCGCGTGGTCCGACTAGACTAATGTCACCCAGGAAAACATTAAATAACTGAGGCAACTCATCAATACTAGTAGCTCTGAGCAGTTTCCCTCCACGGATAATTCGTGGGTCATTATTAATATGATCACCGTCAGCGCGATATTTTTTGGCTAGCTCTGATTGGCCGAGCATCGCAAAGGCTTGTTCTGGAGTAGTACCGTCAAACTTTTTATATTGTGTTCTGAACTTTAGAACTGTAAAAGTACGGTCAAATTGGGTTAGGCGTTTTTGGCTAAAGAAGACAGACTCTCTAGGGTTTAGAATTTTCATAAAAATAATAACCAGCAAAATCAAAGGGCTAAGTATAATCAGCAGAATGGTACTAACAACTAGATCAAATAGTCGCTTAGCTATTCGTCCCCAACCAACCAGCGGTGTTTGATGAACGGTAACTACTGGTGTACCACGAAATAATTGTACTTCTAGATTGCCTACAAATAATTCATTGTTGCCTGGCGTAAAGTTATAAGAAATATGATGCGCTTGAGCATAAATCATTATTTCATCATTACGATCCGGATCTTTGTACATAGTTGTTTGGATTATAGTGTCAACATCATCTAAATCATTCATGCCTGACTGAAAACTAGAATATGTTTTGTAAAAAGCTGATTGTTTACTGGCTACGATACCAACAATTCGGTAGCCGGTTTTCCGAGTGTTGGCGATCTCTTCGCTGATTAGTTTGGCTGCTTCATTGCCGCCAATAATTAAGACATTATTCACGCCGATACCGAAGCTATATAATATGTTACGAGTTATTCTAGCTAGTGTCCTAAAGACTACCAAAAAACAAAAACTAAAAATTACTCCGTAGACTGCCACCAACCGAGCTGGAAATATACTGGTGTCTAGCACAAAATCATAGCCAATAACGACCAAAATTCCTAGAGTAGAACCAATGATTAGTCTACCTAATTCGCGAAATCTGTTGGAGTAAACATCACGGTTATATAGACCAATAAAGGCTTGAACCAAAATCCATAGCGGTAAAATAGTTATAAAACCATAAAGGTATGTTTCGGCTGGAATTTGCTCTAACAGTGGTCGGGGGTCATGTTTTACTCGTATGATATAAGCAGTTACGAAGGCGACTACTAACGCCAAAAAGTCACCTATTATTAGAAGTACAGAATAAAAAATCGATGAATTTTGTTTCATTTATGTAGGCATTATAACACTGGTGAGTAAAGAAACGACATATGATATAATATTTTCATAGATTATTAAAAATCAAAATAATATCAAAATGAAAAAAACTACTAAAAAACCCAAGAACCAAACTATTAGCAAATCAAAAGCTAAAAAATCTGAACTCCAACGTATCGGCGAGTATTTTGTCAGTGGTGGTGTGTGGTTTTGGAGCGGTTATATATTAATAATTTGGCTAGATGATCATATTGGGTTGTTTTGGGCTAACTTTATCGGTAATGCTGTAGGAATTACTCTTAACTTTATCCTAGAAAGGTACTGGGTATTCAAAACCAAGCGACCAGCCAAATTGGCTATTGCTACCAGACGTTATTTGGTCTATACCGCACTCAATGCTTTTTTGTTAAATTATTTTATACTTTACGGTCTAGAACGGGGTATGGGTATTAAACCAGAAATCGGTCAATTTATTGCTTCGGCATTCTTTACGGTTTGGAACTACTTCTGGTACAAGCATTATGTGTTTAAGGGTATGGAAGATCACAGAAGGCGTCGTCGTACGCGTCATCATGCCTAAAGTCTAAAAATATGGAAGAAAAGACTATAACCAGACCTACCAAAAAACAGCAGCAATTATTAGAGTTTATAGAAAACTTTATAAACGAGCATGGTTACGGGCCTAGTTACAGAGAAATTATGTCTGGCTGTAGCTATACATCAGTAGCCACCGTGGCGGTTCATGTAAATAATTTAATCACTCGGGGACACCTCCGGAAAAATGGTCGTAGCGCTAGATCACTAGAAATTGTTAACCCGAGTTTATCTAGCACTCCCAAGCTACAAACTAATGCTATCACTCCAGCCGAAGAAAAATGGTTAATAGAAAAGGTTAGTTATTTATTTAAGCAAGCCGAGGAAGGCCAGGTAATCACTGGCAGTCAGCTAAGTGATTTGCAAACTTTAGTTAATTCATTAAAGATTTTAGGGCTAGAGGGAGCTAGTTTTTCATTTATTGATCGTCTAAATCAACTAAAACAACGTATAATAGAGTGATGATAGATATAGTACGTGCCATTATTTTGGGCATAATTGAAGGTTTGACTGAATTTTTGCCAATAAGCTCCACTGGTCACTTAATAGTTGGCGAGGATTTGTTGGGCTATAAAGATACTGCTGAAATATTTACAGTTGTTATACAAATGGGTGCTATTGCTGCTGTGATTTGGTTTTATCGCCAGGATATTTGGTCTAAGATTAGTGGATTTTTTGGTGGTGATGTGGTCGCTAGGCGATTTATCTACAATATCATTCTAGCAGTAGCTCCAGCTTTATTGGTTGGCTTTTTACTTAAGGATCGTTTAGGTGACTTTGCAACTGTTAAGACAGTAGCTATATCGTTAATTATTGGTGGTGTATTGATTTGGCTGATAGAAACTTTTCACAAAACCAAAAAATCACCTAAGGGAGGAGCTGAACTAGATAAATTAACTTCCAGACAAGCTTTATTGGTAGGGCTTTATCAAATTCTGGCTTTAATTCCTGGTGTTTCGCGCTCCGGTTCTACTATAATGGGTGGTTTGTTATCCGGTATGGACCGTGTAACTGCTACGGCTTTCTCATTTTATCTAAGTATCCCGGTGATTTTGCTAGCTGGCGGTTATCAGCTGGTTAATGGTCGTAATGAGCTACATACGGTTGGTGGCGGTAGTTTGGCGCTTCTAGTTGGCACCGTAGTGTCTTTTATTACAGCCTTTGCAGCCATAAAATGGCTTCTAAAATTCGTGTCGCACCACGATTTCAAACCCTTTGCTTACTATAGAATTATTTTTGGAATAATACTTCTGTTATTCATTGTCTAAAATTGACTAGGTACGCTACAAATGGTGTATTTTCTACCATAGAACACACTAGCTGTAGCGTGTTAAAGTGTAAACACTAGATCGTAAGTTTATGGGTGAGATTCCCACGCGGTGCCGCCACTGTTATAGCCAGACACGATAAAAAATCTCCCGAGCAGGAGTAATTGGTCTGGTTTATCCTTATCTCTCTTGCTACTCTCGGTGAGGCCAAAGGATACAAATGATAACATCACCAGAAGTTCTAAAACCAAAAGAAGCTATTACTCATGATTATAGTCAAGAGAAGCGGGACTATAACGATACCATTACTTGGATGGCTGAGGTTTTGGATGGGCAAATGCGCTCACGGTTTGACTATCATTATGACGGTCAGGATATTATTGCCAACGATGGCGGGCCGCTGAGGCCAGTTTTTGAAAATGCTTTAAGTGATGCTAGGCAAAAGGCTGTTAATGACCAGTGTTATGACTTTGAGTTTCGCCGGCGCCAGGCCGAATACCGGGAATATCAGGACATATTAGCTATGGCTCGTGGCGAGACTAGTCATAATACGATTGTGGTAGTGTCGGATTTTCCGCAGGAAGTTAGTGCTTTAGGTAGTGATTTTGGTGGTTACAATGCATGTCGGCGCCAAACAATGCTTAGGATAATAACCAAAAACCCCGATGGTGGTATAACTATGACTAGCCAGAGTCTAGACGGTAGTGATCGGACAGCACTAGAGAGTATTTATCAGCATTTGGGGGCTGAACCAGCTCCAGGGGAGTTATTGGGGCAGAGGATATACTTGAACGAATCAGCGCAGGCGCAGGCTGGGCTAACTGACGAACTGACAGCAGTTTATGATAGCAGTCTGAGCTTTACTAGGGGTGGTCAGTGGTATGCTGGGCGCAGTGGCAGTGATCGTCAGAACACTGTGCAGTTTGCTATAAACCAAACTGACCTAATCAACGCTTATTTGCTTGGCCCGATGGACCAGACAGCTACTTACAATTTATCAGCAGCTATTACTGCTAGGTTCAAAAATCGTCATAGTGGCGAGGCAGGAGTGTGTAATAGTAACTCGTCAGAGCATAATATGATGCTGGCGGTTATAGAAATGCAAGCCCAGGGCCGACTAGCTAGTACTGCAGGTAAGACCTTTAGTGGTTGTGGCGCTACGCTTGGTAGTGGTAATAGTGCCGAGAATCAGCTCACTAATTTGGGTTATAGTGATGGTTTACTAAAAGCTGACGAAGATCAGTATGGATCATTAAAGTTTAAATGCAAACACGGTCATCAAAATACTAGACCTCGAGGTAAACTGATCCCCAACTGTCAGTCTTGTGGTGTTAGTGTGCGTTGTTAAATATGATTATTCAGGTGTTGTTCTAGGGAATTAAGGTGACGCAGGCGTCGTTTTTCGTACTCTTCGCGGTCATCGCCAATTCGCCTAATCAACGAGCTAGTGCGCTCGGTGCCAATATGGTGTGGGATCATTACATAACTAGCACCCATTTCATAAAGCTCCGTAGCATTACCAATATTACTAGCATTACATATAACGATTGCATCGGGATTAGACTTCAAGATATATTGAACCAAAAATACATTAATATGGTGTTCTTTGATAGTTGATATAATCATTTTACTTTTTTCTATATTAGCTTCTTGCAATAATTCTACATCTGACGCATCACCATATAGGTAATTTATTTTTTTATCTTTTAAAACCTCTATAACATCTGGGTCGTAGTCAATTACTAGGAATTTTTTGCCCATATCGCGAAACATCTTTATAAAAGCATGGCCACCGTGATGGTAGCCAATAATGACATGTTCAAAAGAACCTGGACTTCGTTTTTCCTTGAAGGTAGCTTGTTTTTCAAAGACATTAATTTTTATCTTGTCAAACCATCTAAACAGTTTTTCATCATACATCATTAAGTAAGTTGATATTGCTATAGTAATAATTGCTACTAGAGTTATGACCGAGCCTATATGTTTATCAACAACGCCCTCGGCTACGGCTAACATCACCAGGATTATTGAAAATTCACTGATTTGCGATAAATTAACTCCAGCCTTAAAACTAACTCTTTTGGTATAGCCTAGCAGTCCAGAGGTAGCCATGACAATTATTGGTTTACCCAGTATAACAATCGCCGAGAATACCAGGGCCGGGACGATAGCACTGCCTAGATTACTGATATCTAGCCTTTCACCCAGAGTTATAAAGAATAGCACGATAAAGAAATCACGCAGAGGGCGCAGGCGGGCGGATATCTCTTGGACATAAGGAGATGAAGCTAGGGCAACACCAGCAAATAGGGCGCCGATTTCTATTGAGAATCCGGCTCGTTCAAACAACGTAGCAATGCCGAACCCCCAGGCGATAGCAGCTAAGAATAAAAGCTCTTGGCTGTTGGCCATGTATCGTGAGACTTTGGGCAAGATTTTTCGACTACAGATTACTAGGAATAACATCAGAATTATACCTTTAGCACCCAGTACTAGGAGTTGGTTGAGATTTAGGCCACCGCCGTCTTTCCCGGCTACTAAGAATAGTAAGGCTAAGGTAGCTACTAAGTCGTCAATTAAGATTACACCTATGGCAATTTGTCCATGTAGACGGTTTTGTTCTCTCTTGTCACTCAAGATTTTGACAATAATAATCGTACTGCTAAAGAATAAAGCTAGCCCTATAATTAAAGCCTCGGTTTTATGAAAACCTAGTATGGATGCCGAGGCAAAACCGAGTAAGGCTATAGTTATAAAGGTATTGAGCGCTACCAGGAATACCACTTTACCGAGCCGTTTAAACTCATCAATGTGCATACCTAGACCAATAATAAATAGTAGTAGAGCTATACCTATCTCAGAGAATGATTCAAAAAGCTCAGTAGCATGAATTAGATGAAGAGCTGATGGTCCAACTATTAATCCAGCTATGATATAGCCAAGAATAAGTGGCTGTCTAATCATTTTCATAATGATTGACACTACTAGTGTTACTACCAGGACTAAGCTAAGTTCTGCAAATACGGATTCCATTTTTATTTATTCCTCTAGGTACTATTTTACCCTACTTGGTTATGTTTATCTAAACTTTCTTTTATGTATTTGACAAGCATAAGTAATTTGATATAGACTTATATAACTTGTTTGGCTAAAGGCCAGTGGAGTAAAAGATAAAAATATTACAGGCGGATATTAATTAGGTTCGCGTTCAAAAGTGAGGTTATTTAAGTAAAATGGGTGTAGCGGTAAAGTACGTTCCTTCGAGGTCGGCCAGAATTATGGTTAACGTTAAAAAACCAAAATGGCAAGAGTATTTATACTATTGAATTTTAGCTAATTCTTCGTCAATAAGTTGTTTAAACTCATCAATACTGGTTGGATTTTTGTCTAGTTTCTTGCCATTAAGCACAAAAGTTGGAGTAGAATTAACCCCAATCTCTTGGCCGGCTTTGATATCAGCATTAATGATATCTCCAGTATTAGAGGAGTTCATATCAGTTTTAAACTTTTCAGTATCTAGATTTAGCTGCTCAGCATAGCTGACTAGGGTGTTGGTAGGATCTTTTTCGTTGCTCCAAATACTTTGATTTTCATACAAAAGGCTGTACATTTCCCAGAATTTATCCTGGTTGCTAGCAGCTTCGGCAGCTCGGCTACCTATAAAGGCATTGGGGTGAATTTGATTAAGCGGATAATGTCTGAATTGAAAAGCAATTTTGTCGCTGTAGGTGTTTTTGATCTCTTCTACCATTGGGAAATATGATTTACAGGCTGGACATTGGAAGTCGCCGTACTCAATCAATCGGACTTGGCTGTCGATTTTGCCCGTTACATGTTCGCTAGCTGATACGCTAGAATTGCTATTGCTTTGGCTAGTTTCATCCTTCTTTTTGGTTAATGATAAGATACCGAATAAACCGACAACTACTACTATAATGATAATTAAAAATTGTTTGCTCAAATTAATCTCCTTTTATGACTATATAAATAATAACAAATTCTCCTAGTAGTTAGCCACAAAAGGTTAAAAGTAATATTATAAAGTTATGGTTATATATGCCTTTTTGTTATTAATAGTTAGTCTATTATCACTTACTCTGGCTAAATATTATGGGAGTTTGCAGGTTAATGAACTGAGACGTGTTGCTAAAACTACTAAAAGTTATAAGCCACTGTTAATCATTGCCAAAAATAAAGATGTAGCGGTATTTTTGTTTAGATTTTTGGCTTTGATTTCATATAGTTTGGGGCTGGTATTTTTAGTATTTGGTCGCTCTCGGTGGTTTATATTTGAGGTGGTAGCCATCAGTATCTTATTGATTATACTTTTTAGTAACTTCTATATGAAGCTAGCTTTTTTTGGCAATATGATATCGCCAAAAGTATCAATAGTAGTATCAAAACTAGGATTTATTAAAAAAGTAACAGCTAAGATTAATCAGTTATTTGTTTATAATTCAGTCAGTAAAATTTACAATGAGCATGATTTAATGGTTGAGTTAAAAAATCAAGTAGCTCGTCGGCATAATAGGATTCCGGAAGCCAAATTAGCTTTGATGGCTAGTGTATTAAGCTTTACAGAACTTACTGTCCAGGATCTAATGAGATCCAAAAAAGACACGGTATTTATTGATTATGAAGAAACTATTAGTACAGTGTTGATGGATGAGCTTCATAAAAGTGACCAGAAATATTTTCCTGTCTATAAAGATAAGAAATCACAGATTGTTGGCGTAATGAATCTTGATGACCTAATAGAAAAGCGAATGAGTGGCAAAGTGGCTTGGATGATGAGTGAGAATGTACTCGAAATTAGCCAAGATCAACTAGTTACAGAAATTCTAAATCAATATATCGCGTCAAAGAATGGTTTATTTGTCGTTAAAGATGGCCAAAAACTAGTTGGAATTTTATTAGCTGACGATCTTCTAAATCGGCTACTAGTGTAGCTTATATCTGTTGTGATAGAATATTACAGATGAGAATTCTTAGTGATGATATAAAGAACCATATTGGTAAAGAGATATTAGTTCGTGGTTGGTTGCATAAAAAGCGTCTGTTGGGCGGGCTGACTTTTATAAATTTACGTGACCGGCGAGGTTTGGTACAGATATTGATTGAGGAAAAAGACGAGACCGAGAAACTACGTGGTATGCAAATCGGTACTGTGCTAGCTATTAAGGGTGAAGTTAAAGAAGAGCCTCGTGCCCCGGGCGGTGTAGAAATTTTTAATCCGGTCATTACAGTTGAGGTGCCAGTAACAGATGAGCCACCGATAGAGATTGATAAACCGATTCAGCATAAGTCAGAAAACCTAGATACTTTGTTTGAGAATAGAGTGTTAAATATTCGTAACCTCCAGGAGCAGAAAATATTTAAAATCAGAGCTAGTCTAACTCAGGCTTTGCGTGAATTTTTGATAGATAATGATTTTACAGAGATTGACACTCCTAAACTACTAGCCGAAGCTACTGAAGGCGGTGCAGAAGTCTTTACAATGGAGTATTTTGACAAGACCGCAACTCTTGCCCAAAGCCCGCAGCTTTATAAGCAAATGATGGTGGGTGCCTTTGAGCGGGTTTACGAAATTGGTCATAGTTATAGAGCTGAACCTTCAGCCACATCTAGACACCTAACAGAACTAACTATGCTGGATATAGAAATGGGTTTTGTGGAAAATCACAAGGAAGTAATGGATATGGTAGTAGATATGACCAAATATGCCCTAAATAAGGTATACGATAAGCATGCTGATGACCTAAAGAGTTTAAATGCCCCAGAGCTTAAATTGATCGATGAAGTGCCGACCTTTGCAATTGCTGAAATTCATGAGATGTACACTAAAGCAACCAAAAATAATACGATTAACGAAAAAGATCTGACTCCAGATGAAGAGCGTTGGATAAGTGACTATGTCCGAAAGAATTTAGGGAGTGATTTAGTTTATGCTACAGATTTTCCAAAAGAAGCTGGTAAGTTTTATCACAAATTTAAAGACGATGGCCTAGTCGCTTGGGCAGATCTATTGTTTAGAGGACTGGAGATTGCTACTGTGCCACTGCGGGAGAATGATTATCAGAAGATGATAAAACAGATGACAGAAGCTGGTATGGATATAAATCATGAAGGCTTTAAGTATTATCTTCAGGCGTTTAAGTACGGTCTGCCAGTTCATGGTGGCTGTGGTTTTGGAGTTGATCGTTTAGTTCAGAAGACAGTTGGTCTAAACAATGTCAAAGAGGCAACTTTATTCCCTCGTGATATTAACCGACTAACACCTTAGATTAGCTAGATGTCAATCTAGGCTATATTTGCTATAATAGTTATGTTAAATTATGGCAAAAAATAAAGACAAATCATCAGAAGAATCCATGACATTTATGGGACGCGAGATTGACCCTGAACTTCAGGCCAAAGTTGATTCTTATATGGAGGTTGATGATGTTCAGGAGGATGCACTTGATGTGGTGCCAACTATCGATCTAGCGGATACAGTTGATGATGTCGCTGGTTCAGCTCCGCTTTTGCCAACTGATGAATTACCCAATGAGGTAAAAAAACCAGACAAAAAAGCTGCGAAGAAAAAAGAAACTAAAAAAATCAAAATAGCTCATTTTAATGACGAAGAAGCTGAGGCTTCAGCTGATGAGTCAGTCCCAGAGTCAGAAGTGAAGTTAGAGGCTGAATCAGTAGAAGAGCCAGTAGTTGACCCATCAGAGATAGTAAAAGAAGCAGAAGTTAAAGAACTGGAACCTGAAGAAGTACCAGAACAACCTTCCGAAGATATTACCGAGACTACTCCAGTTATAAGTGATGAGCTTGAAGAAGGCGAAAACGACGAAGAGAATCCTTTAGACTCAGCGCTAATTGATACCGATAAAGATCCGGATGAATTAGTGGCGCCAGGGTTTGAAGAGACGGATGTAACTATGGAAGATACAATCGCCGAGGCGATTGAAAAAAGTACCAAAGCCGAGGTCAGTGAAGGTGAGGCTCCAGAGTATGATGACGTGGCTACCGCTCAGGCGATTGATGAAATTGTAGCCGAAGACGCTGACGAGCTACTAGCTGTCAAAGATGCTCAGCTAGGTACAATCGTTTCGTCACATAAGCCAAGCAAATCAGAATTAAAAGCCGCAGCCAAAAAACAACGTTCAGAAAATTGGTTTAAAGTTTGGTGGAAGACCCCGCTTTATAGAAATTTAACATTTTTAGTATTATTTTTGTTAGCTGTAGTTGTGATAGCAATGCCTGGTTCTCGTTATTTTGTACTAAACACAGCTGGTGTTAGGGTATCTTCATCTGTGAAAGTACTTGATCAAAAAACTGATCAACCTCTAAAAAATGCCGAACTTATTATCGGCAGCAAAAGTGTTAAGACTGACATTAACGGTGATGCTAAAATTGAGAATATTAAACTTGGATCTCAGCAGTTAATTATTAAAAAACCTGGTTTTGCCGAGGTTAATAAGAAAGTTACTTTAGGTTGGGGCAGTAATCCACTTGGTGATCATAAACTAACACCAACCGGTATTCAGTTTAGTTTTAAGGCAACGGACTTTTTATCTGATCAGCCTACTAGTAAAACTGAAGTTGTATTTGGCGAATCCAGTGCCGCTTTTAACGAAAAAGGCCAGGCTATTTTGACTATTCCAAAGATAGAAGGTGATGAAATTGAGGTAGAAGTTATAGCTGATAATTATCGTAGTGAAAAAGTTAAAGTTCCGGGCGATAAAAAAGATGAGACAGCTGTTAAGCTGGTGCCAGCTCGTAAGCATGCTTATGTGTCAAAGCGCACTGGTAAGTTTGATTTATACCAATCTTATGTTGATGGCCAAGGCGAAGAATTGGTTCAGGCCGGGACTGGCTTAGAGAGAGAAGAATCATTAGGATTAGCTATGCACCCAACTAAATCTTTAGTAGCTTTTTCCTCTACTAGCGAGAGTGTTCGTAATCAAGATGGCTATCTATTGTCCGTTCTAAGAGTTATTGATCTGAATACCAAGCAGGTATTTAGAGTTGCGCAGTCAGAGCGTATACAACTGGTTGATTGGATAGGTGATCGTTTAATTTATGTCAAAATTACTCAAGGTGCCAGTGAGGCTAATCTCAGTCGTCATAAAATAATGAGCTATGACGTTAATGACCACAATGAGATTGAACTAGCTAGTACGAATTACTTTAATGATGTAGTATCGGCAGGTGGAGCTATTTATTACAGTCCGTCACAATACAAGATAAATGGCAGTGTTGGGTTATTTAGAATTGATGCAGACGGTAAAAATAAACAAACAATTTACGATCAAGAAGTTTGGAATATATTTAGAGTCTCTTATGATAAGTTAAATGTATCAGTGGGTCAGGAATGGTATGAGCTTAATTTGTCGGATAATAAGATGAATAAAATTGGTGGCGCGCCATCATCACTTAAGTCACGAGTTTATATAAGTAGTCCAAATAAAAAACATAATTTATGGATAGACGAAAGAGATGGACAATCAGTTCTGGTTGATCATACTACAGATGATAATAAAGACACAGTTCTACTAACCCAGAATGGCATAAAGAATCCTATTTATTGGTTAGACGATGATCATATTATTTATCGAGTAGCTGACGGCCGCGAGACTGCTGACTATGTGATTAGTCCAAAAGGCGGTAAAGCACAAAAGATAAGCGATGTTACTAATACGGTTGGCGTTGATAGGTGGTATTATTTTTAAGGAATAAACTATGCAAAGTGATATCGTAAAACGTCCACCAGCCGAACCAGTCAATCGTAATAGCACGATAGTTGCCAATGCACCCGCGGTAGTTGAGTCACGATCTTCTGCATCCGTAGTGCCGCATCCAGATGTTAAAAAGGAGATTCAGGATGTTAAACGACCTACAGCAAAAGAGGGCAGTCAAACGTTGCCAAAAGACCAACCAGTAATTCAAACCGATAAAGAATCTGAAAAATCAGATCAGACAAAGAAACCTAAATCTAAGAATGATAAAAATACTAAAGCGATAACCGCTGATCAAAAAACAGCACAAATAGGTATGCAGGCAAATAGTACGGCTCCAAGTTCGCCTCTTGGCGCGATAATTATGGCAATGGTTGTCTGCTTGCTGCTTATTGGCTTAGTGATTTATTTACAGCTAAATAAAACTACAATTTAATCTTTGGCACTGGTACGCTGCCAACACTGGCTGATGGATTAGTCGTTGGTTTTTTCTCTTTGCTAGATCCAGGTGGAGTATTTGGTAGTGGCATTTTAGACTTACGTAATTCTTTTATTAATAGTTTATAAAATTCACCTTTAATTTCCCAGGCGTCATCACTACCGGTTTTGCCAGCGATTTTTACGCTAACACCAGTGCCATCAAATCCAACAATTCTCAGGAAATAAGGTGCTTGTTTAATTTTCTTTTCATATTCTGGTTTTTTAGCCAAAATTTCACCTGTACGATTTATTACAATAGCTAATTTATCAATGTCAACATCATTTGGAAAAGTCAGATTTTCGTCAAACCCAGAGTAGTTTGAAGTTTTATTGGCGGTCCATAGTACATTACCATTAGGTACATGGAATAATGTACCGTCCAGAGCGCGAACCTGGGTAGTACGGATTGTGATAGCTTCAACTTTACCGGCTACGCCATTATTAAGCTCAATAACGTCGCCAACGCGATACTGGTTCTCAATTATAATAAATAGACCGCTTGTTAGGTCGCGGATTAGGCTTTGGGCGCCAAAACCCAGAGCAACACCTATAATTCCAGCACTAGCTATTACAGGCGTTGTATTGATGCCTAACTCGTCAATAATCAGCAAGCCAGCTATTACCACGGCTAGAAAGTGCAGTATAGCGCTAATTAAGCTTCTTAGGGTGTTTAGGCGTT
>CAZSRV010000006.1:0-6630 GCA_964609815.1 uncultured Candidatus Saccharibacteria bacterium
CCTGGCACCACAGTTATAAAGGTAACTGACGGTACAGAGACTAGTCGGACTACCGGCAATATTGGTAAATCGCTAAATATTGCAACACTAAAAAATAATATTCAGCAAGCTTTGGACTCCTCAGAATTAAATAACACTATTACCACCGATACTATAAATCTAGCACCTATCAACAAATACGAACGAAGCTACTCCAAAACTCAAAAGGGTCTACAGACTTACCTAGATGACCTTGGTCAATCAGAAGATATACGCGTGGCCGTAAAACAACTAGATGGCAATGGTTGGTCGGCAGGCGCTCGCCAATACGAATCAGTTGTCGCCGCTAGTACTTACAAAATATACTTAGCCGTTTATCTTTATAACAAAATTAACAACGGTGAGATAAAATTATCCGACCCAATATTAGGCCAAACTACCGATTCATGCCTAGAAAAAATGATCGTAGCATCTAATAATGACTGTCCGAATGAGTGGCTAGATAACATCATTGGCCGTAAAAATGTAAATAATTATCTTTATGGATTAGGCATGTCTGGAGCAACCGATCTAAATAATCCTTCTGCCTCTCAGACTAGCGCCCAAGACTTGGTTAATATACTAGTTGGCATAAATAACAGTTCATTGCTCGGCGGCAATGGCCGTAACTCACTACTAGAAAAAATGTCTCGGCAAGTTTACCGTGATGGCTTGCCGACTGGTACAAGTGGCTGGGTTCAGAATAAACCAGGATTTTTATGGAGCTACAACCATGACGCCGGTATCGTCCATACTGCCAGTGGCAGTTACGCTATTGCTGTTTTGACCAAAAACTCAGGCTTTAAACGAATTGCCGAGATTACCAAACAGATAGAATCATTAATGTATTAACCGATTTATTTTATTTATACAATCATCAGTTGACTGATAAACTATGCCCTTCATGCCCACATTTTCAGCAGCCTGAACATTACGTTTCATGTCATCAATAAAAATACATTCAGACGCCTCATAGCCTAGGTCTTCAAACGCGTGTCTATAAATCGCCTCGTCGGGCTTAGCTATACCAAGTTCACCTGATAAATAAATTTTATCAAAATGTTGCACTATTTCTTCCTCGGTAAAACGTCTTCTTATGCTTTGTTTGGGGATATTAGATAGTAGTGCTGTAGTATAACCCTGTTCTCTAAGATCTAGTATATACTCAAGTATTTTATTATTACGCTTCTCGCGTACATCTATATTGTCCGCAAAATCCTCAATTTTCATATTCAATAATTCAGCTGCTCGGGCGCGCCAATCGTTACGGCTAATTATGCCCAGATTTGCCTGACGTACAAATCCACGAATATTATGGCGCAGTTCAGGTTCGGTTTTTAATGTATCTGTCAAAAACATTTCTAAACCATCAGAAACAATTACTCCAAAACAGTCAAAGATTATAGCTTTTATCACAAATCACCCCAGGTTTGACCACTGGTGATATCGGTTTTCAGTTTAACTGGTAAGTCATAAATATTTTCCATTACCTCTTTTAGTATCTGACTATATTTTTGGACATTTTCGCTATCACATTCTAGTAAAATACTGTCATGAATCTGCAACAGCATTTTGCAATCGCTATCTAACTTATCGTTAACTTTTATCATAGCTAATTTGGTCAAATCAGCCGCTGTACCCTGGACCGGCATATTAACAGCCGCTCTATAAGCTGCCTCACGCACCGTAAAGTTTGAACTTTTTACATCTGGTGTCGGCCTGCGGCGACCAAGTAAAGTCTCTACATAACCTAAGTCCAATGCCTGCTCACGCGTCAGATTGATGTATTCTTTAATTTTAGGTCGTGACTGAAAATATCTGTCTATGAACTCTTTGGCTGCCGCATAAGTCATGCCAGCACCTTCAGCCAGACCGTGTGGACCCTGGCCATATAGAATCCCAAAGTTAACTGCTTTAGCCTCATAGCGCTGCCTTTTAGTCACCTCTTCTGGCGGAATGCCAAATACTTCCGACGCCGTCAAAATATGTATATCTTGGTCTTTATTAAAAGCTTCAATCATCTCTTTATCACCGGCCAACACTGCAGCTAGTCTTAGCTCAAACTGGCTATAATCAGCACTAATTAATGTCTTACCCTCATCAGCCACAAAAGCCTCACGAATCTGACGACCTAAATCTGTTCTGACAGGAATATTCTGCAAATTAGGGTCTAGGCTACTAAGGCGTCCCGTCTGAGCCGTCGTCATATTAAATGTAGTATGCAGTCGTGAATTATCATCAGTCATCTCTGGCAGAGTATCTACATAGGTATTTTTTAGCTTAGTCACTTCCCTGTACTGGCTAATTAGATCAATTATCGGATGTTGGGCGCGTAGTTTTGCCAGTTCACTAGCGGCCGTTGAGTAATTAGTTTTACCTTTTTTTATAAAATCAGTCGGCAACATTAGTTTATTAAACAAAATATCGGCTAGTTGCGCTGGCGAATTAATATTAAACTCTTGATCAGCGTAGCCATAAATAATTTGTTCTAAATCAGAAATCGTACCATTCAGACGAATCGAAAACTCACGAAGATAATCCCCGTCCAATTTAACGCCGGTATATTCCATATCAGCCAGTATCGGTATCAATGGGAACTCAACATCACTAGCTAATTTAATTATTTTATTCAACTCACTCATTTGCTCGGCTTGCAGATTATACAAACTACGAATAACAGCCACGATGGTGCTCGCTCGCTCGCCACATTCGTCTGGCGATAAATCATCTAAACCAGCACCATCATAACCCAAATCAGTTCTAGCTAAATCAGTTAAACTATGCTCTCTACGTACGCTATTAATCAAAAAAGCGCCAACCAGCACATCATGTTCAACGTTTTTTAGCTCAATATCATTCGCTAATAGAACTTTTATGTCAGATTTGATATTATAACCAATTTTTTTGACCGTTTTATCTTCTATAATAGAACCAATTTTATTAACTAACTTTTCTTTTGAAATTTTTTGTAAATCCATAACTAAACAGCTAGTTTTATCTGGCGATAATATCAAATACTTACCGCCCTTACCATGCTTGCCACTAGCATAAGTACTAATTATTAGCTCTTTGTAGCCATTGGTTTTTAGATTTTCCAGTTTACTATCACTGTCTATATAATTAACTTTTGGCTCAGATATACCACCAAAGTCTAGATCAAGATTGGCAGCTTGGTCATTAACATCTACCCGCATAACTTCTGGTAATTGGCGCACTAGGCTGCGAAATTCTAGCTTTTGTAGCACTGCCATCACCTGGTTGGGATCACAAGTATTAACGTCTTTGGCCTTTAAGTCCAGTTCTACAGGTGCGTCGGTCCATATTTCAGCTAGTTTTTTGCTCAAATATGCTGACTCTTTACCGTCAATCAACTTTTGCTTGGTGCTACCAGAAATTAGTTCAATGTTCTCATAAATACCATCTAGAGTTTTGTACTGAGACAAAAGCTGAGCTGCGCCCTTCTCGCCAATGCCTGGCACGCCTGGTATATTATCGCTACTGTCACCCTTTATAGCCTTCATGTCTACAAACTGATCCGGTTCAATACCGTACTTAGCAGTAAAGCTCTCCGGATGATATTCTTCAATATTACTCAGGCCCTTTTTTAGTGCATAAACTTTTACCTGACCATTGACTAGCTGTAACATATCCAGGTCAGAAGTAACCAAAATTGTTTCTAGACCTGCTGCTCTAGCCTTGACCGCCAAAGCACCCATAATATCATCGGCTTCATAATCATCGGCTTCATACAGTGGCCAACCAAAGGCCTCTAGTAGCTCATGCAGTAGCGGTATCTGCGGATAAAAATCTGGTGGCGGTGGTTTACGACCTGCTTTGTACTGAGGATAGAGTTCTAATCGGCGCCGAATATTAGTCTTGGGCTTATCCCAAGCCACACAAACATAATCAGGTTTTAGACGCTTAATAACCTCTAGTGCCATCACCGCAAAGCCGTAAACTCCCCCAGTCGGCGTGCCATCTTTGGTGCTAAGGCCCGGCATAGCATAGTATCCACGGTAAAAAACACTTTTACCATCAATTACAACTAGCCGTTTCAACTCCTTAGCCATATATTACAGTATAACATTCATAACTTCGTATCAGCAGGGACCTGGCTATAGGTACATTTCTTGGTCACCTCCGCATGACAGATGCGCTAAACTTATGACCACATCTGGAGCTCAGGACCGTGCCAAGAAATGTGTCTGTAGTCAGGGCTAAGCCCATTCTACTGGTCTTTTTGCTTTCGTCCTCCTAGGACTCATCAGCACGACTATTTATTCGTGGAGCAAATATGACAAGCAGACATGGGGGTATAGATTAAGAACACCTGAAGGGGCGCAACAGAAAATACAAGTTGCGCCCCGAACGCTGGCTGGTCATCCACCTCCTCGTGTTTGCATTTTGACACGGTCCCACCAGCGTTGGCACACAAGATGTGGATCTGAGCACTTGTGCACCTCGACGGGCACGCCATTGAAGTCGAACCTGACTGGTCCACCTTCGTTAGCCTGTCCAATCTCACTAGCAAGTTGGATGGCCATGCCAACAGCGTCCTCCAATGACGTAAGAGGCGCCACATCAATGGTCATTGCGAGAACAGTGTACCTCTCATCGCTGATCATTACTTCACCTCCTTGGAGGTCTGGCGGTCTGCCAAAAAGGCAAGACCGATGAACAGGATGGTCACCACCAGTGCGAGGCCAGCGGTGATGTTCTTGGCCGTGTCACCAGCAGAGCTGGTGAACAGCGCGAGGCTCAGAACGAGCCAAGCGCCTGCCGACATGGCGGTGGCCGGGACAATCATAAGCTTGGACATTACATCACCTTTCGGTTACTCTCTGGCATTATACCTCTCGCTGAACAATCTGCGAGCGTGTGTTTTCTATACTTATTACACACAAGATGAGTAATTAAGGTATTTTTTATAAAATACACTAGTTACTCATCTTGTGTTAGTCTGCTTGTCAAAGAACACCTCCTTATAATTTGGAGGATACTTACAATAATAACATATTGTGGTAATAATGTCAATGTAATTACTACTTTTGTAATCTGTAAATTACGTTTGTAAAAATCATTTTGACATTTTTGGCAATCTTTTATAGAGTATATGTATGAACGAAGAACTATTAATTTCTATCGGCCTGACACAAAACCAAGCCAGAACATATCGGGCGCTGATAACCAGAAAGAGCCTAAAACCAACCACCCTAGCCAGACTAATCGGCGAAAGCCGGACCAACTGCTATGCCCTGCTGGATAAATTAGTTAACATGGGCCTAGCCACCAGAGAAGAAGAAAACAAAAAATATGTCTACTACCCTGCTAGCCCACTAGCGCTAAAAGATATCGTCCAGAGGAAGCGTAGCCAGATTGACCAACAACTAGAGGTGCTGGACCGCAAAATGCCCCAAATGATGAACGCCTACCAGCTAGGTGGTCAAGCGCCCAAAATTAGGCAATGCAAAGGCAAAAAAGAACTAGAAAAAATGTATACAGAGCAAATGGAAGAACCCGGTAGAGAAATTTGCTTTATTCGGTCAAAGGCCGATGTGGCTTATTTTTCTCTGCAAAAGATGGAGGAACTACGTATGCTAGCGCCAGCGTACAAAAAAAGACGCCTAGGCATAACGCCAGTAGTCTTTAATACAGCTATCACGCCACGCAAAGATGCGTCTTCTAGGCTAAAGAGAGCGTGGATTAGTGGTGATGAGTACACGTCTCCGGTGGAGTGGGTGGTAACTGGCAATAAAGTCCAAGCCATACTAATGAAGGACGAAGGCTATGGCGTAACAATAGACAACGCTTATATCGCTGACAGCTTTCGGCAGATCTTTGGGCTACTATACAAATACGTAAAGCAACGCCCAGGCTACTCAGAACTACCCAAAATGGCCAAATATACTAAGTAAATGGTCTATATTTATTTTTTTCGGCACCTCCGCATGACAGATGTGGTAAATTTGTGACCACATCTGGAGCCCAGGACCGTGCCGTGAAAAAGTAAATATAGACCAATACCAAAACCTAGATTAAGCCCGAATCTTGCAACAATTTGCGGACCGATATCTCAAAATCGTTTATATCATTGCCATCATTTTCTATAGATATATCGGCCTTGGCCTTTACGGCACCCATATTAAGTGTGTTTTCATCACCACTTTGGCTCATTTCAATCTCTTCTTCGGCAATAAACTGCTCGTAAGTTTTGTTGTCTTCTACCCTACCACGATTGCCGCTAATAATCCGCCCATAACGAATTCGTGGGTCGGCATCTACCCAAATTACCGTACCTCCTAGCTCATGCACTCGGTCACACTCGCCAGGATGACGCAGGCTAGCTACTACGATTTTGTCAGCGCGACCAGCCACAGTTAGGGCTTTATCAATCACTGCACCTACACCATACTGACGACGCCATTCAGCACTCAAGCGACGTTTATTTTCTCTTTCTAATGGCTGATCCTTAGCCTTTAGTTCATCTTCTAGCATCACCGATGCCGACGCAAAATAAAAACCGCACTCATCTGCCAACATTTCGGCAATTGTGTCTTTGCCACTACCGTTTGTGCCACCAATTCCAATAATTTTCATAATACTATGATAGCA
>CAZSRV010000006.1:6730-37408 GCA_964609815.1 uncultured Candidatus Saccharibacteria bacterium
TCTTGCTCAGTATTAATAACAGCTTTAACTCCTCCATAGACGTCTAGAGGAATTCTAATCAACGATCCTTTATTTTTTATGGCTCGGGTCACTGCTTGATGAATCCATGGTGTAGCATAAGTAGAAAATCTTCTATCTCTCCGAAAATCAAATTTTTCAACTGCACGCATAAGTCCAATCGTACCCTCCTGGATTAAATCATCAAGGTCTAAACCCTTAGATCTATATGAATACTTATTGGCGATACTAAACACTAATCCTTGATTAGCAAAAATCATTTCATTTTTAGCATCAGTATCTCCGGCTTCAATTCTAGATGCCAAAATTTTTTCTTCAATCGGAGTCAATAATTTACGCTTAACCTCCTCTTTAACACCTATCAGATAAGTACACCCATCAGATATATGGTCTGGCGGATCTTGCACTAGCAAACTATCTGACACTTCATCAAAACTCACTTCTAGAGTTATATCTGGCTCACAGTCAAAATTCTCGGGCAAAACCTCATAGCTCCCTGGGGTAGTATTTCGTCTCAACATATTTTTATCTTACCATCAAAAAGCTAGCAAACCATAAGACTAACGTAAATAATCAAACAACTTACGAGCATCTTTGTGCTTACGCAGTTTGGCTAACGCCTTGGCTTCAATTTGCCGAATCCGCTCACGCGTCACACTAAACTCTTGGCCAACTTCTTCTAGAGTATGGCTTTTCCCACCCTCCAGGCCAAAACGTAACTTTAGGATCTTTTGTTCGCGCTCAGACAGACCGGACAATACTTCACGGACGTGTTCTTTTAATAGCTGGGTAGTAGCTGATTCTTCTGGACTAACCGTATCTTCGTCTTCAATAAAATCACCCAGAACACTATCTTCTTCATCGTCTCTTACGCTAGCATCCAATGAATGAATATCTTGTTTGATTTTCATAATATTTTCAACTTTATCAACTTCCATTTCCATAGCTTTGGCAATTTCTTCGTTAGTCGGCTCACGGTTAAGCTCCTGGGTTAAACGACGCTGAGTTCGTAGTAATTTATTTATCGTCTCGAACATATGCACCGGGATACGAATTACCCTAGCCTGATCAGCAATAGCCCTAGTGATCGCTTGCCTAATCCACCAAGTAGCATAAGTACTGAATTTAAAGCCCTTATCTGGATCAAATTTCTCTACTGCTCTAAGTAATCCAGTGTTTCCCTCCTGGATTAAATCCAAAAGGTCCAGACCACGACCCACATAACGTTTAGCGATACTAACAACAAGTCGCATATTAGCCTCAGCCATTTTATCTTTGGCGTCTTTGTCGCCAGCTACTACACGCTGAGCTAAACTTAGCTCTTCTTCAGCATTAAGCAAAGGAATTTTACCAATCTCGCGCAAATATAGTCTTACTGAGTCATCAGCAATATCATCCATATAATCTTTATCATCCAGGACGATTTCTTCCTCTTCTTCGGCCCACTCATCAGTGAATTCGGTCGGTCCCGAATCAGCTGGTGTCGTCACTACAATCTTAGCCTCGGCTAGCTCACTCAGTAGCGAGTCTAAAATTTCAGTGTTTTCTGGTACGTCTGGGATTGACGCATAAATCAACTCTTGATCTATCTTACCCTCTTTTTTTGCCTGCTCAATCAAAGCCTGCTTTGCTTCTTCTAATACTTTTTTGTCATCTGCCAAAATACTATCCTCTTAACTTCATTTCCTTGGTACTATCCTGCAAACGGTTCAAATCACGCACTCTTTGCAGAGACTCAGCCGCCTGCTTTTCATCTTGGCCATCCATAGTGGCCATTATTTGTTGTTTTTGATCTTTTACAAATATTTCAATTAATCGAGCCTTCAGTCGCGTCGCTTCATATTGAAGTTCTATCGTATCTACGTCTGAGTATAATTCCTCGAATAGTAATGTAGACATTTTTACATAATCCGTGATTTGTTTCAAGCCCTCGGCTGGTTTACCATCATATTCTGGATTAGCCACCAAGAAATCTAACAGCTGCCCTGCTTCATCAGGTGCTAACATTTCAGCCGTTATATCAGCCAGATTTGCGCGCATTTTAGGCATCATCAAGCAAATTGCTAATAACTGTCCGCTAATTTTTAGTCTTTCAGCTTCGGATTTATCCGGTTTTTTTGGCGCAGATTTTACTACTTTGAGTCTCGGTTTGCGAACTTCTGCAGAACGACCAATACTAGATTTAACAGCTGATTTATCGCTACCAAGAATTCCTGCCACAACACCTACATAATGATCCTTTTCAATATCGCTTTTTAGCCTATCAACTACCGGCAAAATCACCGAACTAAACTGTTTTTTACCAATTGCCGATGTTAGATCGTACTGTTTTTTGTACTTATCTATCAGCCAATCAAGCGCATACTGCGGATTATCTACTGCTTGACGCCACGCCCCTGGGTCTTGTCTTATCAACTCATCAGGATCTTTGCCGCTGGGGATCGTTACTACACTCAAGTTAACATCTGTTTTATCAGCTACCGGAATTGCTCTCTCGGTGGCAGCCAAACCTGCCTTATCTTCATCAAATGCCAGCCGAACATCGGGCGAAAACCGCCCCAAAGCCTTTAATTGCATCTCTGTTAGAGCTGTACCAGCCGTGGCGACTACATTTTTTATATCAGCTTGGTGCGAGCTAATAACATCCAGATTACCCTCACAAAGAACACTAAACTTCTGCGACTGAATAGCTTTTTTGGCCAAATGCAGTCCATAAACATGACGTGATTTATCATACAGCAGTGTGCTGGGCGTATTAATGTATTTAGGCGCCTTAGGGTCACTAGTTAATATTCGGGCCGTAAAACCAACTGGCCGTCCGAACTGATCACAAAGTGGAATCATCAATCGCCCACGAAACATATCGCCAAGTACTCCCCTACGCCTCTCTGACGCCAAACCAGCCTGTTTGATTTCCTCTGGTTTATAACCTTTTTTTAGCAGATAATCACAGATTGCCTGTCCGCCATCAGGGCTGTAGCCCAACCGAAAATCAATTAACGTCTGTTTATTAAACTGCCTTTTGCCTACCACATAATCAATCGCCTTTTTATTTACCGTAAGTTGTACTTGATAAAATCTAGTGGCTGCCTCGTTTATCTCATACAGCCTCTCTTTTTGTTTACTATTACTGCTGCCGGTCTTAAATTGAGATAGATCCACACCAGCTTTACGAGCTAATAATTCTAAACTACCTTTAAAATCTAGGCTTTCAACTTCTTGGATGAAACTAAATATATCACCACCCTTGCCAGAGCTAAAATCATGCCAAATCTGCTTGTCAGGACTAACTACAAAACTAGGTGTTTTCTCGCTGCTAAAAGGGCTCAGACCTTTGTAGTTTTTACCAGCCCGCTTAAGCTGAACATATTCGCTAACTACATCCTCTATACTTAACCTGGCTTTTACCTCACTAACAGCATCCATACTATATAGTTTAAATCGCTATCACCAAAGAATAAAGCCCAGGGTGTACTAGCCGTAAGCTATCTCTCTGGTGTAGAATATGCTTATGTTTCCGAACAATCAACAACCTTACAGTCCCAGCCCACCACCAAATGGTGGCAACAACCCTTTTGACTTTATTACTAACTCACCGCAAAAACCAAAGACTAACATCTTTAACAACGGTTCCAAGAAAACTCGTATTTTACTATTTGTTGGTATGTTAGTCATACTCATAATTTTGTTCATAGTGGTTGTCGGTATTCTAAACAGCTCAGGTAAGGCCAAGGCCAATCAGCTAATAGAAGTCAGTAAATCTCAGACAGAGATTATTAGACTAGCAGCCTTGGGCGAAAAAGATGCTCAATCACTAGAAACTAGATCATACGCTTCCACGATTAAACTCAGTATGATGACATCGCAAACTACTACTAACAAAATTATTACCAGCAATGGTGTTAAAGCCAAGTCGCTAAACAAAGAACTTACCAAAAGTCGCAACGCCAAATCCGATCAATTACTAGAGGAGGCTCAAAAAAACAGTCGTTATGATAGCACTTTTACCGAGTTAATTAATGCCGAGATCCAAAGTTATAAACAAAAGCTAAACAACAGCGCTTCTTCACTTAACGACAAAGAAAAAGCTACTCTGCAAAACAATTTTAATCAAATACTAATTCTGCAACGCACCGACGGTTAGTTTTCGGCACCAGTAACCAGGTTATAACTATGCCTGATCAAGTCTTTTATCTCGTCTACTGATAATTGCCCAGATAAAATAATTGTATTCCAGTGTTTTTTGTTCAGATGATAGCCCGGCATAACTGTCTCATATTTTTCACGTAAGACTTCTGCTAGCTTGGGGTCACACTTCAAGCTTAGTCTTATCGGCTGTGAACCTTCGGCTATCAAGGCAAACATTTTGTCGCCTGTTTTATAAACTGCCACGCCCTCACCAAATGGATAGTCCAAGGCTGAATTTGGCATAGATAAGATATATTGTTCAGTTTCTTTGTGCGTCATTAACAGATATTATATCACAAAAGGTCTTGACAATTTAGCACTTTTGTAGTAGTATGTAAAACAAGTACAGCAAAACAAAAACTATAAATAAAAACAGGAAATATCATGAGCAAGCATGAACAGAAATCAAGACCAAGATATAGTAAAACCGAGAAAGCTATAGCGGCATTGGCTATGGCAGGAGCTGTTGGTGGCGGCATACTGGGAGCTAAAGCTATCAATGTGGCTAGTGAAGGCTTGAATGAAAATCTTCTTAGCAAAACTAGCAACGAAGTAAATACTAATAATAAACCTATTAGCGCAGAAGGCTTTAGTGATTACATGAAACAACCTCAAAGTTTTGAGCAGTCACATCAAGCCTTAGATAACGGTGAAAAACTAGCGACCGAACGAGCTCGTCAGGCTGTAAGTAGCGATACCGTCGAAGAAGAGATAAACCAATTTGACCAACAAATGGAAGAACTTTCAGATGGACAATACCAAAACCCTGAAAATTCTACCCCTGCAGGCCCTTAAAAGCATTCATATAATACTGCAGTTCAGCAATACTAGCTTGGATATCTTCAAAAGCCCGATGGTCTTCCTTTTTGGTATATTCTATACCCAAGTTTTGCATAATAATTTTCCAGCTACTCACGTCTAACATGCGGTAGTGCAATAGTTCCTCTACTTCTGACCAATGATCCCTTATAAAAGCTCTGTCATTATGGATAGAATTACCAGCCAGCACCGCCGGCTCTTCACCAAACTGCGCTCTAATAAAACCAACTAATTCATGGATTACCTGTCTCTCATCTCTACCCTCGGATCTCATGCGGTCGGTCAACCCACTCTTCTGATGCTGGACTTTACTCCAATCATTCATATTATTTATGACGTCTTCTGACTGTTTTATGACAGCTTCGTAACTGGCTAAAGTTTTGAACTCAAAGTCCGTCACCTCAGCTGCAACTTCGATAATTCTATCGGTCTGTGGGTCCAAACCAGTCATTTCTAAATCTATCCATAGTAATTTGGTTGGTTTTTGGTCTTTGTTGATATTTTGCATGCTCATAACTATAGTATATACGTATGGCCAAATATATTAAAAAACGTCTGATCTTTGTCGGCTGGATTTTGCTAGCTGTTTTGCTAGCTACTAGTGTTGTTGTTTGGAGTAACAAAACCAACCATGACAATAATTCTTCTGAAAAAACTGAGCAGTCAAGTCAGGAGTCGGAAGAGCCACAAGATAAACTTACAGAGCCCGAAGAACCATTAGTACAACCACCCGTAACATTTGATAAAACAGTTTATTCGCTAACCGATCCAGATAGTATTTGGGTGATTGTCAATAAAAAACACCCCTTGCCCAGCAACTATGCACCCGACCTAACAAGTGTTAGTGGTGGTTATATGCAACCAGTAGCGGCTAACAATATGGGTAACTTACTGAATGATGCTAGAAACGCTGGTGTCTCAATGACTATTCTTAGCTCTTACCGATCATATTCTAATCAGAGTAGCACCTACAACGGCTGGGTGGCCCGTGATGGCCAAATAGCTGCTGATACTTACAGTGCACGGCCTGGCTATAGCGAGCACCAAACAGGTCTGGCCGCTGATCTAGGTAATGGTATTTGCAATCTAGAGGCCTGCTTTGGCGATACTCAGGCTGGCATATGGTTAGCTACTAACGCCCATAAATATGGATTTATCATCCGCTACCCCAACGGCATGGACTATACAACAGGATATCAGTACGAACCTTGGCACATTCGTTATGTTGGCACTGAACTAGCTAGTGAAATGCAAAGAACTGGCGTTCAAACACTTGAACAGTTTTTTGATGTTAGTGGAGGCAATTACTAGCTTAAATCTTGTAAAATACTGGATAGTTGTTTTACTGTACTGACTATTTTGGTCGGGTTCTTGGCCTGCAAAGCTTCTCGGGCCTGCAAACCCCATGTGACGGATATTGTATTAACTCCGGCTCTGTTGCCAGCGCTAGCATCGCGTGTCTCGTCGCCAATCATCCAAACTTGGTTACGATCATAGTTCATGTTCTTAATTAGCTTCTTGATACGCCCAGCCTTACCAAAAAACCACGGTCGTTTCATAACAACTACCTCGTCTTTTAGGTTGTGGCGTTTTAGAATCAGCCTAATCGTTCGTTCCCTGTTAGAGCTAAGAATATAAATTTTATGACCATTACCGTAAAGTTGCCTTATTAGCTCTGGGATACCTTCAAAAAGCTCAACCCTGTCTTTGTGTGTAGCGAACATCCTACGGCCATCCCTTAATATTCTACTAAGTTGCCAAGGCTTGATACCTGTCCAGCGCATAACTTGCCAAACAGACTTTTTGCGTAACATACGATAGTCCCTATCATCAATCTGGCGCAATTTGTATTTGGGTGACAATTGATCATAAATTAGCCTAAAGTGAGGCAAAACATCCGCCAGCGTACCATCAAAATCAAAGATTATTATCTGTCTTTTCACTTACATTTCCTCTGGTGCTGGAATACCAAGCAAATCTAGACCAGTTTTTAGTATTTGTTCATATTTACTAAGCAGATTTAACCTAAGAGCCGACCTGGGATCATTAATTACCCGGCTGTTCTCATAGAATTGATTAAACGTTGTGGCTAGTTCATACAGATAACTACAGATATGATGTGGTGAAAAATCATTTATCGTAACATCAATAACTTCTGGAAATTCGGTTATTTTTAATGCTAGTCTGCGCTCATATTTATCCAGTTCGTCAATAATATTAGGACTATTGAACTCACTAGAGTCTGCCTTGCGCAAAATACTGCGCGCCCTAACCAGCGCATACTGTAAATACGGACCGCTATTACCCTCTGTACTAATTGACTGATTCAAATCAAAAGCAATATCACCGCCAACTCTGGACTTTAGCATGGAGTACTTTACGGCACCCAAAGCAATCTGTCGCCTGATATCTGGGTCGTTATGCTGAGTTGCCTCTTCTACTCCAGCCAGTACATCAGTAGCCCTAGACACATTACCCAGACGTGAACTCATTTTTTGACCATCGCCAAACTTAACAGTACCATTAGCCACGTGACGTTGCTTGGCGGCTAATTCGGGGTCAATTAATTCTAAGGCTTTGAACACAACCTTCATATATTCAGATTGGTCATTGCCAGTCATAATTACTCGGCGGTCATAATTAAATTGTTTAGCTTCTAGACTTATTACGCCAAGATCCTTAGTTTCATAGGTAGGCAGGCCGGCCGATGTGATGAACACCCTGGTATGCAGGCTGGTTTTGGATTCATCCAGAACAATAGCGCCCTCGCTGGCTGTAAACACCTCTGGATGAGACCTAACAATCGCCAGGCCTGGCTCCATAGTTTGGCTCTCTGGATAATAAGCGTCAAAGTTTCGTGCGCCAATTGACTCATAAAACTGGTCAAAATAATCATAACTCCACTGCCGAACTGTAAAATAAATCTTGGAAAAATCGCTTGAATGGTCTTTGGTACTAAATAATTGATAGATTTTTTTGTTTAATTCGTCAATCTGTTGTTTGGCGGTGGCATCTTCTTCATAAGCCTTGGAGCCTGCCACATAAGCCGACGATATCCATGCTGAACGATCAGCTACATCATTTAGCTTGTCTGCATATTCGCCACCAAGCGACTTTAGCACTCCCCACAAACATTTACCGGCATGTAAGCCCACATCACCACCAAAACTAGTCCGGATCACCCTGGCACCTGCAAACTCATAAATCCTACCCATACTATCACCTATCAGTGTCTGATACAGATGACCGGTATGTAGCTCCTTGAAAGCATTGGGGCAAGAATATTCTAGCAAAACTGTCTGGGCAGCATGAGGCACCAGTGGCTCAGAATTCTGATAAATATAGCTATCCTTTAGGCGAATATTAATAAACCCGGGGCCAGCCACTTCAGCCGAGGCTATAAAGTCGCTATTTTGCAGCTCGCTAACTATACCTTCAGCTATCTCTCTTGGATTTTTGCCTAGCTCTTTAGCAAGTTGCATAGCAACATTGCTGGCAAAATCGCCAAACTGCTCATCAGTCCTAGTCAAAATAGGCATGCTGGACACACCAAACTGATTATTTATAACCTGTTTTAGCTGATCGGTTAAGTAGCTTATCATCAACTTATTATAACAGAGGCCGAGCTAGTTCTTGCTTGAGTTTTTCTATTAATTCTACCGGGGTGGGATTTAGACCATTCAGTAGTGCCAAATATAAACTAACAAAATCACCTAGAGCCACTCCATAAATCATTTGAGCCAGCAAACTATCGCCTATCAAATCTACTGTCTCAGCAACCGGCTTTTGACCACTTAACAGCTTATCACTCACCGTAAATCGCCTAATAATCTGCGGGTGGTCGGACTTACTGATTAGATTGATAACTTTATAAGGTTTGTCCACCGGGTGTGATGTCCAGCCCAAAAATTCATTGTGGTTAAACTCTGGATAAGCATTATGCCAGGCTATATTTTTAGCATTCTCGTTAAAACTGATCTTCCACTTATAGGCCACACTAACAAACTGATTAGACGAATAAACCACTACACTACTACCAACTAGTTCTTGTGCCAACTGCTTAGCTAGATTTTGTTCAGTCGGAACATCCGCAAACCACTGCTGTATCTTAGGTAGCGCTTCGTCGGCTAACCTGTCTAGCTCGGCCACCTGCCCTGGGCCAATAAGTGTAGTTTGCGAAAATAGTTCTACCAACGCCCGATACTGATAACCAAAGGTGTACCGAGGCTGAAAGCCGCTTGGCAATTGTAAGCATGGCAGGCTATTTTGCTGAGCTAAATCTAGTAGTTTCCCACCAGAAGCAATAATAACTACCATCGGCTTAGAAGTATGATTTATAGCCTGATCAAATGCGCTAACAGTTTCTTCGGTGTTGCCAGAATAAGACGAACAAATCACTAGGGTATTCTCATCAATATAACCTGGCAAATTATAACCCTGCACCACCTCTAGTGGCACAGTTAGTTCGCCAAAATCCTTATAGGCTTTGGCGGCTAGCCCTGACCCACCCATACCAGCTACTATTACCTTGGTAATCTCTCTGTTTGGCTGCCAACTAAAGCCAAAGTTATACTTATATTGTTCAGTTTGTTTACCGGCTATCCCTAATGCATCCTGCGCGTCGCGCTGATGAATCATTTTTAGATCGTTAAGTACTGACATGTTTTACCCCCAGATATTTTATGCTAATATATTAAGTATAATACAATTACAAAATAACAGAGGTGGGAAATGTTCGGTAATAATACTACAAATAATCAGCAAACAAATACAGATATTGACGAAGTAGCCAAGGAGATCGGCGATAATGTAGTGCCGGAGATTGGTATCGCCCATAATCCTAGTAACTTTACCCCTATCATGCCCGACCCTGACGCTGTGCCCACCGCACCAACCACCGACGCTAGCACAATAACAAATAATGACACTCCGACAAGCGATGACACATCCGTTGCCGTTCCGTCTATCCCCGCTTCACCCAACAACAATCATGCGCCAATAAATAACAGTGAGCTAGAAACTATTAAAGCTCAGGCTCTAGGAAATTTATCTCCACTCGTAAATAAACTAGATCAAAGTCCAGAAGAAAAGTTTAAAACCCTAATGACCATCATTCAAGCATCCGACAAGCACGATCTCATAAGTGAAGCTTATGAAGCCGCCAACAATATAACTGACGAAACCGCCAAAGCGAACGCCCTACTAGCGATCGTTAACGAGATTAATTACTTTACCCAAGCTCAAAACCACCAGTAAGGCTATCAAATAATAACTACTAGAAAGCGGAAGCCATTAACACAGACTAACTAGTCTAGAGTTTTTTAGTGACCTTCGTCACCAGTACGAGGTAGAGTCGCTGGCTCATCGCCAGTGTAAGGTATTGACTCTGTAGAATTTGCTACAGTTTCGGAAGAATTAGTATCTGTAGAGCCAGTAACTGAAGCATCATTAGGCTCAGTTGATTCAGTACTAGCACTCGATTCACCTGATGATTGACCATCGCTATCACTGCTAGCAACATTGCTACTATTGCCACCATTACCAGAAAGCGAAGGAGTATCAAAACCCGAAGCTTTTTGGCTACTACCAGAGTTATCCTTTTTATTCACCTTGTTATAAATCCAACGTCCGCCAAAAAACAGTCCAAGTCCAATCAACAACGTCAAAACTAGTGCTGTTAGACCCATAAAAATAGCCGTACCACGACGTTCACGACGCTGATCAGCATAGTATTTACTCACTTCTTCTGGTAATACTACTTTTGGTTCGTCTTTCCTAAACAATCCCATAAAAACTCCTTAATTACTAATATTGTACTACAAACTCGCACAATAAGCAAATATTCACAAAATTTTATATTACTTATATCTGTAGCTGGATCCAGAGATAGATAACATACAATATTAAATCTTTATATAATAATGATATTGACATATATGTTATGTTATGTTTATTTACATAATCCTACTAGATAGTGGATATTCCTGTATTAGTACAGGTGGTCTGACATGACTTTTGATCTAGTTCAGATAACGGTTTATCAGATTTCCTTATAATCTGCGTTCTTTAATCTTTCTACACAAGTGGCTACTGACTAGATAGCCTTACTCAGAGAGGATTTTGTTATGACTGCGATTATGATCATCAATGGGGCCCTCGACGAGGATGCCCGCACTGGCGAGATTGTCCTCCGGGGCACCATCGCGTCAATGTCGCTGGGAGAACTGGAAGTCGCTGACTACCAGCGCGAGGTTCTCTCGCCCACCAAGATTCAGGAACTGACCAAGGCCCTGCGTGGCAATGGCGTTCCCGACATCGTACTAGGCATGCGTGGCGAGAACTACGAGGAGCAGAAGAACGGCGTGTTCGTTCTGAACTTCCCGACGTTCATCGTGGACGGCCTGCAGCGTGTCACGGCAGCCAAGCAATTGCTTGCCGACGACACAGATGTGGAGCCCCACCTCGGTGTCAAGGTGTACTTCGGTACCGACGCCAAGTCGGAGCGTAGGCTCTTCATCGAGCTGAACGCGCACCAAACCAAGGTGAACGGCAACGTCATGTTGCGGAACCTTGCCGAGGAACACACCTCGATCAGGCAACTGATCAAGATGTGTGAGAGTCCGACGTTCGTACTGACAAGGCGTGTCTCATGGACACAGAACATGAAGCGAGGTGACCTGATCACAGCAGTGATGCTGACGAAGGTTGCCGGTATGCTTCACAGCCATGTCGGCTCTGGGCGTAGCGCCAACGTTCACGACCTTTCCGTGGGGCTGGACCGGATCATGGAATCCGTCGGCTCGCGGACGTTCATCGACAACGTCAAGACGTTCTACGACGTGCTTGACAAGGCGTGGACGGTCCGGGACGTCGCCTTCAAGGGCTCAACGCACCTGAAGTCAACGTTCATGTTGACACTGGCGCGTCTGTTGTCCGACCACGAGTGTTTCTGGGACGGCAACCGTCTGAGCATTGACAACCAGACGCTCAAGCGACTGGCGCTGTTTCAGACGCACGATCCGCAGATCATGAATCTGGCTGGGTCGGGTAGCACAGGCGGTAAGATCCTGTACGAGCTGTTGGTGGATCACATCAACCACAAGCGCAGGACCAACCGTCTGAAGTCGCGCCGTCTCAACGAGATGGACGTGTTGGACACGGACGAGGAGGCCTGATCATGGGAATGATCACCACCGAGGAGTGCCTGAAAGACTTCGCCAGCAAGGATTACGCAAAGAGGCGTGGATTGCTCGCTGACTTCTGTGAAGTGAGCGACAACAGCGCCAATGACTGGATGAGCGGTAAGCGCTTCCCAAGCGGCGAACGGCTCGTCAAGCTGCGTGTTCTGCTGGATGCCTTTGGCTATCGAGTGGCAGATTTCTCTGAGCTTCCATTGCCCTACCGGCAGTGCGCACAGATGATCGCTCTCGGTATCGTTGACGTCAAGGACGTCGTGGCGACACTCGGATACAGTGACGAGAAGGGTGTCTTCGACATTGTTATTCGGGGCAAAGGCATGATGCCGAACCGACGATTCGCCTTCCAGAACTATGTCTCCGGACATGCAGAGGCACTGGAAGTGAGACTGCGAGAGCTGAGTGAGAGAATCACTCGGCTATCCAGCCTCGGTCACCCGACCGACTCTCCTGTCGACCCTGTGGCCTCGTCCACTGAGTCGTACGCAGAGACATCCGTCCTCACATCCAACTCGGAGGAAATCTCTGGCTGGCGACTTGCCAAGCTCTTGACCGAGCTGGCAAAGCTGTGTCAGTCAGAGACCTCTCAGGGGATCAGGCGTGACGTTGCGGAGCTTGTCGGCAACGACAGGCTTGAGGTCATCATCAACTACCTCATGGAGGTGTACGAGCACTAAGTAGAAAGAAAAAGGTTAATGCCTAGAGAACCTACCAATAATCTTTAGGAAATCCTAGAAATTCTGGGTCGCGTGGAATGACTTGTCAATTTGCCCAAAAAAGCAAAAACAAGTCATTCCCGCGTCAGTAACTGTATATGTGTGTATACACTGATGAGTCCAAAAGGACGAATTACTGAAATAATAAAAGTCTTGGGCTTATACCAAAAGAAACGCTCAGACTTTTACTTTTATTAAATTACACTTGTCGGACGAATCAAAATAAGTCTGCTTTGTATTGATAATTTAGTTTTTGGCCTCGGCCCATATCTGATCAAAAATCGTTCGGAAAGTTTTGGCAATAATATCATTGGTTATTATGGTAGTAATTAATTCTGGTTTATAAGTAGTAATACTAACTTTATTACCATAAACCTGAACCTCCCCCTCTAACGGAGCTTCACCCCAAAAACGGATGTCGTAGCCTTTTCTGGCAAACATCTCTAAATTAACAAACTCTCTGGCGGGCTCATGAAAGATCATGCGCCGTTTTTTGGACTTTGGTGTCCAGTTGCTCTCTGCTTGCCTAAGAATCTCCAGTGCCTGTTGATTTTCTGGCACAACGTCGCTAGCAAATATACATATATCTTGCCATGCACGTCCTATATCTTCCTGAAAAGACTGATATCCCCCTATACCTTCAAGCTGAACAACACTCGGCTTATGTTGAGTCAGGTTAAATAACGAGGTTATTGCTGGTAAAGCATTGCTAAGCGAAATCTGCGCCTTTTTTACCTCTTGTTGCTTCTGCAAGACAACATTTTTTAGCTTGTTTGGGTCAGCTACCTGATATCGTCGCACGGGCTGGCTATCGTCAACCCCAACAATACCCTGGTCAATCAGTTTGTTAACCACCATATATACATTAGTACGATTTTCATTAAGTGCTTTGGCCAGCTCAGCGCCTGTTTTTTGGCCTTCTTTTAGTAAATAAAGATAAAAGATTACTTCTTTTTCGTTTAGGCCGAGTTCTTTTAAAGCTGTTTCCATATTAGTATTCTATCAAAGATAAATCATATTGTCAATAATTTTCTGACAATATTAACTCCTTAAATATACTAAGTGCAATGATATATATTGACAATAACTTTATTTTATGCAATAATGTACACAGGTTAGCAAATAGCTAGCGGAAAGGAAATTATTAATTATGAATACACTAAACGACAATTACAGCGTCACTGTACCCGCCACTGAAATTATTGACCTGGAATCATTTGAAGAGCTAAGGCAACGGGCTTATCAAAATAAAGACAATGCGTCTACATTGACTCAACTAGCAACGGCTACTCTATCGTCAGATGGAAAATGTTTATATGACAAATTTGAAGAAATTATAGATACTAATGAAGCATCTACAGAAATTGCCAACAAATTAGGAACAATAGCTACAGGTACGCAATTTTATGAACTTGTTCTTGGCAATGATGCTGAGATTCATCAAATTTATCGAGGAACAAGCCTTCCTGAAGATAAAGAAGCGATCGCAACCCTAAGACATGCAGCACACTATATCCCTTCTGGTCCTAACCATAATACTTTCAGGGTAAGATAGTTAGTTACTTTTCTAGTCTTACATCATGCCCATGCCGGACATGTCTGGACCGCCAGCCGGAGCAGTTTTTGGCTCTGGTACATCAACTACCAGCGCACCCATGGTCATAGCTGTCCCAGCAATGCTAACTGAGTTCTGGATCGCCTCGCGCGTTACCCGCACTGGGTCCACCACACCGACAGATTTTAGATCAGTCAGTTCACCAGGATTATTAACGTCTACGCCCTGTCCTGGTTTAGCTTTTTTAATCAGTGGCAACCATTCATCTGGATTTAGCCCAGAATTGCGCATTAGCTCATAAAAAGGCTTAACCAACGCTGACTTTAGTAGCCCCTTACCGGCGTCATCAGTGCCAACCTTCAGCTTGTCAGCCAAATTAACCAACGTTACGCCACCACCTGGCACAATTCCTTCTTCTAACGCAGCTTTTACAGCAGCTACAGCGTCATCCACACGGAATTTCTTTTCTTCTATCTCGGTTTCGGTAGCGCCACCGACTTTTATGACCGCTACCTTGCCAGACAAGGCTGCTTTACGCTCATTCAGTCCATCACGATCATATTTGGAACTAGCATTTACAGATTGCACCTCTATTTGACCAATCCGCTTGTCTATATCACCTTTTTTGCCACCACCTTCAATAATTGTGGTGTTGTCTTTGGTTACTATCACTTTTCTGGCTGAGCCAAAAACAGTCTCATCAACCGTATCAAATTTCATACCTTGATCTTCGGCGATCACATTACCACCAGTCAATACCGCAATATCAGCCAAAATTTCTTTGCGCTTTTCGCCAAAACTTGGTGCCTTGACTGTTACAACATTCAACACGCCTTTTAGCTTATTGAGCACCAAAGTAGTTAGGGCCTCGCCCTCTACATCTTCGGCGATCACCAAAATATCTTTTTTGCCCGCTACGGTAGCCTTTTCTAATACTGGCAAGAATTCTTGGATAGAATTAATTTTCTTATCAGTTATAACGATCAGTGGCTTCTCTAGTACTGCTTCCATTCTAGCGGTATCAGTGACCATATAAGCACTAATAAAGCCCTTATCCATCGTAAAGCCTTCTACAACTTCACTCTCTAGTCCTAAGCCCTGACCTTGCTCTACAGTTACCACGCCATCTTTGCCGACCTTATCTATGACATCAGCGATCAACTGGCCAATCTCGCTATCACCAGCTGATATTGTAGCCACCTCGGCCACCCGCTTTTTATTGTTTTTTACGTCTTCTGCTAACTTGTTGAGTTCACCAATTACATCATGACTAGCTTGTTCTAGCCCCCGGCGAAGTTGCATTGGATTATGCCCCGCAGCAATCAACTTATTAGCCTCGTTCAAGATATTATAAGTCAATACCGTAACAGTAGTAGTGCCATCACCAGCAACATCATTCATTTTGCTAGCAGCCTGCTTGATCAGCTCGGCACCTACTTTGTAACCCAGAGTTTCATCATCGGCATCAGCAATCTCCACACCTTTGGCTACAGTTACACCGTCATGAGTTACTGTCGGTCCGCCGTAACTTTTGCTAATCACGACATTGCGACCCTTTGGACCCATAGTGGTCTTAACTGCGTTGTACAAAATCTCAGCTCCAGCTAGCACTCGCCTACGAGCGTCTTCGTCATAAAATACTTTTTTACTCATCTCTTCTTTCTCCTATTTTTCTGATCCCATGCACGTTCTATAAAACCTAGCATTGTCATTAAACTATCAAATAACCAGGTAAACATTATTTTACCGTCGCCAAGACGTCCTCTTCTTTAACCAAAATATACTCTTGGTCGCCAACTTTTACATCTGTTGTACTATAGCTTTTATAAATAATCTTATCGCCTGTTTTTAGGCTCTGTACACCTTTGGCCACAGCTACTACTTTAGCTGTTTGTGGCTTCTCAGTCGCCTCTGTTGGCAAATACAGCCCACTGGCTGTCCTACTACTAGCTTCCTCGGCCACGGCTACTACATAATCACCTAATGGATTTATTGGTACACTCACATAAACCTCCAAATATTACCACATATCTACACCAGCCAAGCCTGCCCATTGGCGGAGCCAATGATCCGCTTGGCTTCTTAGGCCCTAGATGGCTGTTTCTCCTACGGTGCTCCTTCAGCGTACTTTAGTACGCTTACGTCTGCTCCTCGGAGAGAACAGCCACTATGACACTAAGTGTAAAAATGTGCTTATTAAATACTCTATTTAAACTAATGGATTCTCGCAAATATCCACCAGTTCTAGCACTCACTATACCCGAGTGCCAAATCTAAGTCAACTGATTATTGTCAGATGCCAAATGTCTAAATTTATGAACCATATCAACTACCTGCCGAGGATCTATACCCTTGGTAAAAGCCAATTTGGCATCTTCTAGTTCGTCACAGTATGGGTCAGCTATAGTCAGTGCAGTCTCTAGTTTTTTGGCCATATTTTTAATTTCTTCTTCGTCAGATTCGGGATTCAATATTACTTTATCCAAAGCTCCCTCTACTGCATTTATCTCTTCGCCTGTCAGAGAACAACTTTCAAAACTCAAAAAACGCTCCAGCAATTCTGCTGGAGACAAATCTCTTTCCGGACCTCTTTCTCTATATTTATCCATACTATTGACTTTTTATATATTCTATGATAACATAGAGTATGTAATAATCAAAATAAAAATTATGCAAACAAAAACTAAAGAATCAGCCCCAATACAACAAACCGATGCCGGTGTCGGTCATTTAGCAACAGCTGTGGCAGTTAAAAAGCCAGAGGCCAAGAAGCCAAAGACTACCATAGCCCAGCTATATGATAAGTGGCACAAAAACCAGATGTCTCTTGACGTTAGTGGATTCACTCGCAATAAAAAACTTGAAATTATAGAAGAAAACAATAATATCCGGACTAAATTTATCGGACTATATATGTCCAAAGACAAGCCTGCTGAGCGAGACGTAATCACCAAGGCTATATATGCTAGTTTACCATCCGCTGAACTAAAAAACTCACTTGTCAGCAACGGCCTTATTAGTGGTATTGTAGCCGAAATATCTGTTTACGAGCAATTATCCAAAATCCAAGGTTGCGAAGCCAGGCTATCAACCACAGACGAAGACGTCCACGACGGATTTGATATCGCCTTAGATCTGCCTAGCGGTCGATCTATCTATGTAGACGCCAAATCTCATATACCCAAGGAGAGCACGGTGATAGACGGTTTTTATAGCTACAACTTTGGTGTTAAAAGTAAACCCACAAGAGACGGGTCACCAGTATTTGTGGTTTGTCCCAACCCTCCAGAGTATAAAGGCACCAGGTTCCTGTCGGAGATACAGTTGCCAGACGGAAATAGACTACCCTCCTTCAAGCCAAATGAGGACCGAAGGGACCCAAGCCAACTGGCCGATGTCTTCGTGAAGTACTACCAGCTCCAAGCTCAACAAGCTGGCACCACAAGATAACCTCATATAAATTTGTATTGCATCATCTACATGGCTTAGTATTAGACTATGTCTACAAAAAAGAAATCGCCGAACAAATCACCCCAAAAATTATACAAATACGCACTACTGCTGATAATTGTCGCCTTAGCTTGTGTATTCGCCTATCATGCTGGCGCCAAGTCCGAAGAAACTAACAAAGACCCTTCTGGCAACACAATTGGCTATGTAGTGGCCGAACAAGCCTCATCACAAGCCGAAAACTTCTATAAAAGCTATATGGAAAACACCGACAATGCTGAGAAAAAAGACAAATTAGTAGAGCTTTTTGGCACCAAAGAGCTGGTGTTTTACAACAAATACTACCAGCATAGCTTTGACCCGATTGTCTGCTCTGACAGAAAACCAACAGATGTATCCGTTGTCCAAGCAAGCCCTGGCACTGAAGCAATAATAAAACTAGAAGTGTCTTATGATGACGGCACCAAGGCACAGATCGGGACATCGGTTGTGATAAATAATGACGGCCTGAGGATTAATTCTGTAACCTGTCCTGCAGACAAGGCAGATTTACCGCCAAAAGTCTAAAGCACGCCAGACTAGCGGCTGAAGATAACTACTTCGTCGTCGTCTGAATCTTCAGATTGTTTTTTATTATTTGGTTGCTTTTTTGGAGTAGTTTTGGCTGGTATCTTAGGCGTCTCCTGAGCACTCTTAGTGCTTTTCTTTGCAGGAGTTTTAACCTTGGGAGGAGTTATCTCTTCTGGCTTGACCACGCTAGTAGGTGTTACTTCAGTGCCAGATGATTTATTTTTGCGCTTGCGAGTGCGCTTACGCTTACGTTTCTTAGGGGCCTCAGTTTCTTCTTCGCCCTGTCCAAATAGTTTGACAGCTAGACCCGCCAATCCATGTGAGTTGGTCTTTGGTGTTCTCTCTGGCTTCACTTCTGGAGCCATTTCTGGCGAGGTTGGCTCTGGGGGGGGACCTGCAGGCTTTGGGGTAGCTGGCTTTGGCTCCTCGGCAACCTGGGCTGATTCTGCTGGCTTTGGTGCCTTGGCCCTAGCATCCTTGGCAATTTTATCAGTGTGCTTTTTTAGTTCGCTAGGTGGCATGTAGTGCTCATTCACATAAGCTTCTACCTGTGCCCTGTCTAGAGCGTATTGTTGCCTGGACTGACCAATGATAAGTTCTGATTGATTACTGATTATTGGTGGCAGATTGATTGTTGTAGCGCTAAAAGCTGGTGATTTTTCACCTTCAATAGTCATATTTATCACAAAATGCCGGTTGTGCATATGTACTAAGTCATACTCAGTAAACTTTGGTTCAAAATAACGTTGCATACTGCGAGCATCATCGGCACCCATTCTGAATGAGATCATTGAGCCAACGTTACCAAAGACTGCATCTTTTACCTCTGGCGACATTTGAGCTACGTATTGGTTAGCAACGGTCAGATTTAGTGCATATTTACGAGCCTCGGACAAAATAGTTGCAAAGCTGTCAGTAGCAAAGTTCTGGAACTCGTCTACATACAGATAAAACGGCACACGATCAGCCGTTAGGATATCTGCCCGGCTCATGGCTGCTAGCTGGATCTTGGTAACCATCAGTGCACCCAAAATAGCGGCGTTATCTTCACCCACCAGGCCACGACTTAGGTTGACTATTAGTATTTTACGCTCATCCATGATCTGACGGATATTAAAGCTGCTCTTTGGCTGACCGATAATATTACGAATAACTGGGTTTGCTGTAAAAGCTCCTACTTTGTTAAGTACTGGCGCTACGGCCTCGGCAGCAAACTTGTCGTTCCAAGAAGCAAACTCTACCGTCCAGAAGTTATTAACGATTGGGTCGGTAACATGTTTTAGTACTTCACTGCGGAATTTTTTATCTGTTAGAATACGCGTGATGTCTAGCATGGTGGAGTTCGGGTACTCCAAAAGCGCCAAAATACTATAACGCAAGATATACTCTAAGCGCGGACCCCAAGAGTCAAACATTCGCTTAAGCACACCAATTAGCTCTGAAGCAGTTTGGGTCTTTAGCTTTGGATCTGTCACCTCCATTGGGTTAAAGGCGATCGGATACTCAGTATCAGATGGGTTAAAGTAGATTACATCACCTGCCCGCTCAGCCGGAATACGCGCCAAAATACTGGTAGCGTAGTCACCGTGTGGGTCAATCACCGCAAAACCATATGGACTACCAATATCCGATATAGTCAGCAGCTCTAGTAGCGCCGACTTACCTACACCGGTTTGTCCCAGGATATACAAATGCCGACCACGATCGCTCCTAGGCAAACCAAACGGTGTATTCAACCCACGAAAAGTAGCGCCAGCAATTGGACTAATGTCTGGTTGGCTAGTGCCACTTTTAACTATCGGCAGATTGGCCGGAGGTTCTGACGTTTGGGCTGATGCCCACAGGATATAAGGCGTCTCTACACTAGTATGCGGTAAGTGGTACAGGCTAGCGATTTCCTCAATATTTAGCATCAGTGGTTTTTTGGCTAGTGACCTGTTGCGGTAAGCGTCCAAAACAGATTCATTGGTAATAATTTTGGTTTGGTCAAAGCCATTTAGATAAGTACTGTTGAACTGCTTATAGCCAGCAATTATTGACTGAATCTTTAGCATGGCCTCTGGAGCCGACACACCAAAACCGCGATAAGCGATCCTAACACTACAAGCAAAACTTAGTTTATGGTTTTTTTCCTCGGCCGAACGAGCTTTGGTTTGTTCATGCTCGGCTAGTTTGCCGGCTGACTCGGTCTTGGTGGCCTCTGGCGGTGTCCAAAGCGCCGACATAACACCGGTCATAGAAGTAGCAGACGAGATACCGCCTCCCCCGCTACCACGCAGACCGGCAATATAGCGCTCCGACTTTTTGTGCCAAGATTGGTCAGCAGGCTTGATAACTAGCTGTATCCAGGCTTCTTCGTTTTCTTCAAACTTGGCCAGAGTGGCGGTTATAGCAGCTAGTGGGTCTACTTCAAAACTCTGAAAGGTTTTGATTGGCAAAGAATCATTAGCAATAAGTTTCAGCTCGGTGCCGGCAGTTGTCATATTAGGTTTTGGCATTGTAAAATCCTCGGCCTGACTAATTTGGACTGTCGGATATTGAGCGTAAATCTGCTCTTCTATAAAACCTTTTAGGTACTTTGGTACACAGACATAAAAGCCAATTCGCTTATTAATTACAGCGATCTCAAAACTAATACTGACGTGCTTGGCCGCCTTATACCACTTCTCTGGCGGAAACATTAGTAGTCCGTGCAAACTAGCGAACATCTGTTCGGCAGCTAACTCTTTTTTGTCGTTGGTGCGCGGCACCTGCATCAACAGAATTACTGTTTCTTCATCGGGGCTAGGGGTTGTTAGTTGTTGTGCGCTCATAGAATTATTTTATCAGCTGTTGCCTGCATTTTAAGCTTAAGCTGATTAACAGATATAATTATATCAAAAATACCCCAAAAAGTCAATAGTAATTATCTGGGCCTCAAAACCTGTAAGTCCGGATTATGATACGGCAAACTACAATCCAGTATCTAGCCATCTGCTAAGGTCAGGTCTTGAGACTCAGATTAATTTGCTTCAGATTTTGCGAGGCACAATCACCGCTAGCGCTAACATCAAACCGCCCAAAATAAATGCGCTATACGCGACAATACCGAGTATTTTGCTGATTATGCCAAATCCGTAGCCACTAGTCATTAGTAACGTTCTGAGGGTTTCGCCCTGGAACAATGTTGTTCGCTGTTTCTGTAATTTTTCATCAGTAGGATTCTTCATAGCTTCAGCGCTAACTTCTGCATAAACTTTGCCATTACCAATTTGCTTCAGATGACGACCAATATATCCCTGGGCATAAGCCTTAGCCTTCTCAGGCGTATCAACTAACTGGCCAGCATATTGCTGCAGATCTGGATATGTTGCTGGATCAAGTGACTGACTACCCTTTTCTGGAAAGTATATCCTCTGCCCCACTAATTCATTATGTACAATATTTCCAACAAATTTATGACCCCAATACGCAATTCCACCACCAATCAATAGCACTATACCGCCGATAATCAGCAGATATCTAAAGAAATCTCGTTTTGTTAACTGTATATTTTTTGATCTTGCCATTTTGATTCTTTTTATCCTTATTTATGTAATAATTACCCATATAGTAATGCTCGTGCTACTGTGCGGTATGTGACCACAGTCACACGCCTCACGAGTAAAACTAATTAGAATCATCATGAAAGAAGTTATACTACAAAAAATAACAGACGCCTTCAGGGATAGTAGCGTAATAACCTACCAAAAAGATCAGATAATTACATTAGCTGGTGAATCACCAAAAGGAGTATCGTTACTACTAGATGGCATAATAGAGCAATATGCTATTGCACCTGAGGGCAATAAAGTAACAGTAAATATCTTTAAACCACCAAGTTTTTTCCCAATGTCATGGGCGATCAACAAAACGCCCAACGCCTACTTTTTTGCCGCGGTTACAGATGTGCGAGTTAAACAAATTAGCGCCGACCAAGCAGTAAGGTTCTTGCAGGATAATCCTGATGTGCTGTTTGATTTGCTCAGTCGCGTCTATATAGGAACCGATGCGCTACTCAGGAGACTAGTGCTAGCCACCAGCGGCACAGCTGGTAGTCGTTTAATATTTGAGCTACTGATTGAAGCATATCGTTTCAATAAAAGTGGTGGATCAGATGAAAAACTTTTAGTTATAAAACAGCATGTTTTGGCAGCTCGCAGCGGACTAGCCCGCGAGACCGTTAGTCGTGAACTACACAAACTACAAAAAAATAATCTGGTATCTCTGACCGAAAAAGGTATTGTTATACATCTAAAAGCTCTTGAAAAAGAACTAGACCTAGCAATGTAATTCAACTTCACACTTAAACCCGGGCAAATTTAATATTTTTCTATGCCTTTTTCATGGCCAGGTGTAGTAGTATTTGTTTTGCCTTTTCTGGACCGTACATATAAACAGCTTTTCGAATCGCTCGGGCCTCTAGGCAAGCGAACTCTTCGTCAGCAAAATATTCTTCGGTTACCGCTATTAATCTATTAAGTTCTCTCTCTGGGGTGTCAGGATTTTGTAGCACAGCGGCACTTATCATTTCTGCCGAAAATCCGACATATACAGGGCTTTTTACTAAGTCTGCAATCTTGGTTCTTGACTCCTCTAAGTACTGCGTCATATCTTTGGGTCGATAAATGCAACCATAGCCCAAAAAATGCTTGTTTAGGCCTGACAGGTCAGCCTGATCTATGTTTTGGTCAAACAGTTGGGACGCTGTTAGTAAGTTCCTTTTGGCATGACGAGGGTTATTACCTACCAACTCTTCCATAGTGTGTTTGGCAAATTTTTCGTCCAAATGATTTTCATTTATAAATTCTTCCCATTTCTTTAGCTGAGTGTCCAAATAACTTTTATATGAGTTAGCGTACTTGGTGGCAGCGATCTTTTTATGAGATAGTGGCAACAAGCGGTATCTAGGGTCAGATTTTGCATCTTCATACACTTCTATAATCTGATCTAGTTTGCGCTTAGGGTTTTTGGGACTAATATGCAGAGCATTTTTAATCGCCGATTCTCCTAGTTCTGCATACTTTGGAACAGACATAAATTTAGAAAAATCTCTGAGTAACTTATCTAGGCTCTTTTTGGTATTATGCTGATTATTATAGACATACTGCAGTAGAGTGTTAGAACCCAGAAAATCCGTATATTTGGTGGTTTTGGTTAGATTATTATAAGTTGCCAGTACTCTGTCTAGCGCCAAAAAGGCCTTTTCTTGGGTAACCCAAGTAAAGGCAGCTCGTTTTTTGAGGTTGGGAGGCACATCCACAAAAGTTTCTTCAGCACAAAGGGCGTCGTAGGTGGCCGACATTTGGTCCAGCACTGCCTCAGGGTTATCTATATCTCGTCTAAGAGCAATACGTATCATACTTTTACCCAGATCTTTGTAGACAGGATTGGACTGCACTCTGTTAAATACCTTTACGTAATTTTCTGTTTGTCGCCTAAAGTCTTTGGGGCTATCAGCTACAAATTTCTGCATAGTGCTTGGGCTCATAACTTCTTCGTTTGCGGTATTGGCCGAAAGTTCATCCACGCCATTAATTACTTTATCCAGAAAGGCTTCAGAGTCCGCCCGATCCACAACAGCCGACCTAATGACCTGAATACCGAGGGCTTTATACCTGGGGTCCTTGGCTAAGTTTTTGATCGCGCTATTCGTTTGCTCTAGTTTGGCGTCTATGTCATGTAAGTTTCTAAGCAAGATTGTCTTGACCACAGATATCCCTAGTTTGCGGTATTTGCTCAGATGCCCTGCGATCTCTTCGGTTTCAAAGATGTGTGGTTTGGTGCTTTGCCAGATAGTACTACTGGGTTCTGACTTGGCTTCGGCTTTGGCAATTACATTAGCACTCCTGCGGTGTTCCCTTGCCAATTGACACAGCACTAGGTCACGTTTTGTCGGGTCTTTTAGATCTTCCAGGTAATTAGAATAGCCACGACTATCTAATTTTAGCGACCAACTGCCCAAAGTATTGACCGAGCTCAAGAAACTATCTCTGTAGCTGACCTCATGTTTAGATAAATATTTTTTGGGTCCCAAAATCCTCTGCAATTGGCTGATCTGATGATCGGCTAGGTGCTGGCCGTCGGCATTTATGTCTGACATAAACTCTTTGCCCGAGCTTTTGGTATTACCGCCAATACTTAGCCTACAATCTTTGACTACGGCCCTAAAGGAAGCTAAAAATTCCTTGGGGTCGAAGATCGCATTATATACATCTAGATTTTCGGCAGATTCAAGATTATTATCCATCTGCACAGCATAGACTTCGGACTGTTCTGGGAAAACTTCTATAGGATAATGCTCAGGGTCTCTCATTTACAATATTATACCATAATAACTATTTTTATGGTAGCAAGTGCTGCCATTTATCTCTTTGCTAAAGACTCTTTAGCAAGCGGCGGGCGATTTGGCGCTCGTCCCAAACAATCTTTTTACCACCCATATTGCGGTAATTTTCGTGACCAATGCCAGTTAGTAATACTATATCGCCCCGGCTAGCTTCACTAAAAGCCAGCTTAATCGCCTCCAAGCGATCATCCACCACCTGAGTCTTTTTAGTCGCTTTAGCTTTCTTTATACCCTCATATACAGCCTCACGAATCGATTTTGGATCCTCGGTATAAGTCTCGTCATCCGTTAGATATATTCGATCAGCTAATTTACCAACCACTTCGCCCATCGCCGGACGTTTGGTGGCATCACGATCACCAGTAGCACCGAAAACTATTGATAACTTACCTTTGGTCATCGGCTTTAGAGCTTTTAGAGCATTTTGTAGAGCATCTGGAGTATAGGCAAAATCTACTAGCACCGTAAATTCTTGGCCTTCATTAATTTCTTCCATACGTCCTGGCACTGATTCCAGATCAGACACACCTTTTTGGATATCATTCATATCAAGATCCAAACGATAACCAACAGATATAGCACACATGGCGTTATAAACGTTAAATTCACCCAATAAACTAGTGTTAAAGCTATATTTCTTATCATTTATGATAATTTCAAAATCTGAACCGTTAGCTACTGACTTAATCTTAGTTAGCCTAATATCAGCTAGCTTATTCTGTCCGTAACTAATCTGACGAGCAACCGGGTTATCTTCAGCGAACAGACTATACCATTCGTCATCACGGTTCAGAATAGCCGTTTTGGCACCATATCGAGTGAATAATAGCTTTTTGGCCTCGGCATAGTTCATCATATCGCCATGATAATCCAGATGGTCTTGTGTAACATTTGTCACAATACCAATCAGCGGCCTAATACCGGCTACCCTGCCCTGATGTAAAGCATGAGATGTAACTTCTATAATAACCCAATCAGTTTTGGCCTTTAGAGCCTTTAATAAGAATGCCTGAACTGACCTCTGACTAGTAACAGTCATATGAGTACGATTAGGTGTTATATGGCCGTTAATCTCATAATAAGCCGTAGTATAAACGGCTGTAGTCAGACCAGCGGCCTTGAGTACACTATTAACATATGAAGAAGTGGTAGTCTTGCCGTTTGTGCCAGTAATAGCAATTATATTTAGATATTTACCAGGATAACCATGCCTAGCCTGCCAAAACTGCCCCCTGGCCTTGCGATAACCAGTTTCCATCACCTTTACCGCTCGCTTAGGGATCACTTTTCTGGCTAGCTTTTTGGGGTTCATAAAACTATTATACCCTTTATAAGTGTTATTATGTCTAGGTTATGCGTGTGTTAGGTATAGAAACCAGTTGTGATGAGACTTCTGCGGCGATAGTTGAATATGATGGACAAAATTATTGCTTGTTAAGTAATATTGTATCCTCTAGCATGGATTTACATGTAGCTTATGGTGGAGTGGTGCCAGAAATAGCTGCCAGAAGCCACATAGAATTTATTATTCCAGCCATTACTCAGGCCCTAGAAGACGCCAAGCTGACTTGGGATGATATTGACGCTATAGCCGTAACTTATGGCCCTGGACTAGGCGGTAGTTTACTAGTGGGTGTCTGCACTGCCAGAACACTAGCTATCATCAAAAACAAGCCACTTTATGCCGTAAATCACGTCCTAGCACATCCTTTGGCGACTTTTATTACGCAGTCTGCCCTGGCTGGTTACCAACTACCCAAGCAAGTACCAGAGTTCCCTATGTTGAGTTTAACTGTTAGCGGGGGGCATACGCAGCTGGTACTGTTTGAGTCGGCTTTTGACTACCGTATCTTGGGCGAAACTGCCGATGATGCTATAGGTGAGGCTTATGACAAAGTCGCCAAAATCGTCGGACTGCCCTACCCCGGTGGCCCATCAATTGAGAAATTTGCCCCCAGTGGTGACCCAAAAACTTTTAAACTGCCTAAGAGTAAGCTCCAAAACCCCTATGACTTTAGCTTTTCTGGACTCAAAACAGCCGTTCTGAGGGCTGCCCAAGGCCAGATCGGTCAAGACCACAGCTTCCCATCAAAAGACATTGCAGAGCGCCTGTCTGAGGCTCAGAAGGCTAATTTAGTAGCAAGTTTTCAGCATGTAGCCATAGAAACAGTGACAGATAAAACTGTTCTGGCTTATAATGAGTTCCAGCCAAAGTCGGTCGTAATAGCCGGCGGTGTAGCCGCCAACCAAGAACTCCGGCGCCAGCTAGCCGGTCGTCTGCCCATACAGCCAACCTACCCTGACATCAAACTATGCACCGACAACGGAGCAATGATCGCCACAACTGGTGCCATGATGATGAGTCAAAACATGCCTCCCAGCGACCCAAAAACTCTAGACATAGCGCCTAATCTATCGCTGTAAATTAGCTAAAAATCTCTGTAAGTCTGCTCGTCGCACCGACCGATACTAAGTATTCTTATTTCGCCCTTTTTGGCAAAAAACAACACTCTGATCCGCCCTTTTCTGACCCGATAAATATTTTTGTGTCCCTTAAGCGGCTTAACGTCCAGATGCCCTAGCTCGTTATTTTCAATATCAATCAACAATGCCTGAACACTATTCAGCTCAGTGCGTGATAATTTAGCCAGAAACTTTTTTATTTGGTCGGCCATACTTCGCCCGATTATCGGTTTTTAACTCATCAATCGCTTGCAACACATTACCGACTAACACTCCTTTGTCGTCTATACGGGTAAAGTCTATAGCTGTCTCCCAAACCTCTTGCTCTACCGGCACAATCCGAAACAACGCCTTTGACTTGCGCTTAACCAAAAATGACTTACCTTTGGCTACCTCGGCGATGACCTTGTCAGAGTTTTCGCGCAGTTCGCGAAAGCCCAAATCTTCTGTGTCTGTACTACCTTCAATTATCTTCATGGTAGAAGTTTAACATATGTTAAACATAGTAGTCAATTATTGATGTTGCTTATGGTTATCTAACCTGTTATAATGATGTTTGAAAACAAAAACCGCAAAACAAAAGACGTTTTAAGTTAATTTAATTTTGGGCTTTAGAATTATAAAGTCTTAGATTAAATTAGCTTTGTTTTTCATGTGAAAAAACAGTTTTAAATTGTTAAATATTAACTACTAATAATTAAGCAGTGTCTGTTTTAGTAGCTGTTTAATATTTAGCCAAAAACCCAAGAGATTCAATATTCCTAACTAAAAGAGGCGGATTAATCCGCCTCTTACTGTATCTTTAGTTTCCCCATCCGCCTGTCATCGTCATGACCTCCTTTATGCCTTATACTACTAAATAGATAGTTGACAATTCCCTAAAGCCATAACTGATGGTTCAAGGTGTTATAATAGTACCGAGATGAGTTTAGACAAAGCCTATATACCAAAAGACCACGAAGCCAAGATTTACCAACTTTGGGAAGACAAACAAGCCTTTAACCCTAAAAGTACCGGACAGGGCAAATTTAGTATGGTGATCCCGCCGCCAAACGCCAATGGCGACCTGCATATAGGTCATGGCCTAACGATATCTGTAGAAGACACGATTGTGCGCTACAACCGTATGCAGGGCAAGGCCACACTGTTCGTCCCTGGTGCTGACCATGCCGGGTTCGAAACCCAAAGCGTCTACGAACGCCAACTAGCTGGGCTGGGCAAGAGTCGCTTTGACTTTAGCAGGGAAGAGCTATATAGCCAGATCTGGGACTTTGTAGAGCTCAACAAAAATAATTATCAGAGCCAGCTACGCAGACTAGGGGCTAGTTTGACTTGGGATAACTTTACCTACACACTGGACCAAAAGGTCGTCCAGACCGCCTATAACACCTTTAAAAAAATGTGGGACGAGGGGCTGATTTACAGAGGCGAGAGATTGGTAAATTACTGTACGTTCCATGGTACTGGCTTTGCTGATATAGAGGTAGAATATCAAGAAAAAGCAGGCTATATCTGGAGTATTAGATACCCCTTAACTGATGGCAGTGGCGAGATTATCGTAGCCACTACCAGACCAGAGACCATGCTGGGCGACGTAGCTGTGGCAGTTCATCCAAGCGATGCACGTTACCAGCAGATGATCGGTAAAACCGTCAAACTACCACTGACTGAGCGTGAGATACCGATAATCGCTGATGAGTTCGTAGAAACGGAGTTTGGCACAGGTGCTGTAAAAATCACACCAGCTCATGACCCAAATGACTATGAGGTCGCCGGACGTCATGACTTGCCAATGATATCCGTCATCGGCCACGACGGGCTAATCAATCATAACGCCCCAGAGGAGTTCCGCGGGCTAACTGTAGCTGAAGCCAGGGAAGCAGTAGTAAGTAAGCTGAAAGAACAAGACCGGATAGCCGAGGTAAAGGACCACCAGAATAACGTCGGCCACTGCTATAAATGCGGCACGGTGATTGAGCCACTCCTAAAAGAACAGTGGTTTATTAGTATGAAGCCACTAGCCGAAAGGGCTATAAAGGCTATAAAAGCCGGTGAAGTGCAGTTTTATCCCAAAAATCGGGCTAACCAGCTGACCGAGTACCTAGAAAATTTGCGTGACTGGAATATCAGTCGCCAGATTGCTTGGGGGATTCCGATTCCAGCCTTTCAGAATGCCGACAACCCCGATGATTGGATTTTTGATGAGCGGACCGATCAGCACATTATAGAAGTAAATGGTCAGACTTATCATCGTGATCCAGATGTTTTTGATACTTGGTTCAGTAGCAGTAGCTGGCCATATGCCACTTTGGACTACCCAGATGGTGATAATTACCAAAAATTTTATCCGCTAGATCTAATGGAAACTGGCTTTGACATCTTGTATCCATGGGTATCACGAATGCTGATGATGGGACTTTATGTGACTGACCAAGTGCCGTTTAAGGCAGTTTATCTACACGGACTGATCCAGGACGAGCACGGCGCCAAGATGAGCAAAAGCAAAGGTAATGTCATAAACCCGATGGATAAGATTGATCAGTTTGGAGCAGATGCCTTCAGAATGGGCATAATTGCCGATGAAACACCGGCCAGTTCCAGACCGTATGATGAGTCCAAGATGGTTGGTGCTCGTAACTTCTGTAACAAACTATGGAATGTTGCGCGCTACACCGAGGGCGCCCTAGGCGACCAGCTGGATTTGTCGGCTAGGCCGGTACCAGAGACTATTGCCGACCACTGGATTTTGGCTCGTCTGAGCGAAAGCCAAGAGTTTATGGCCAAACAAATGACCTCCTACGGCCTTTCTGAGGCCTCTGGCAGGCTTTATCACACTGTTTGGAGCGAATTAGCCGATTGGTATATAGAGGCGTCCAAGGGCTCCCTGAACGCTTCTGTACTAAATTATTCTCTGGCTACCATACTCAAGTTAGCTCATCCATTTGCGCCATTCGTAACTGAGGCTATTTGGCAGGAGTTAAATGGAGAGGGGATGCTGGTTAGCCAAAATTGGTCCACACCAGCTGAATATGATAACCAGATGGCTGATAAGTTTGTGACTATACAAAGTATAGTCACTGAAGTCAGGGCAATTAAGAGCGAGATAAACCTGTCTGGCGGTGTCTTAGGCTATGGTGATGATGCGGTGGTAGAGCACTTCCACGAGATAATCAGTAAACTAGCCAAGCTAGATGGCGTAGAGCAGGGTGGCCAAGGCATACGCCTAACTACCCCTGGTACTGATTGCTGGTTTGTTATGGACGGCGACACTGCCAAGCGCTATAGTGACTCATTGCAAGCCAGATTAACAGATGTAAATAAACAGATTGGCGCTTT
>CAZSRV010000007.1:0-37394 GCA_964609815.1 uncultured Candidatus Saccharibacteria bacterium
TTTAATGTCTTTGCTGATAGTTAGATTACCGTCTATATAGTAAGTACGACGACCTTGGTAGAAATCTACAAAAGTACTACCTATTGTGGCGTCAGTATCTATCTTGAACTGTTTGGCAGTTAGAGGGTCTATTGATTCATTACCTGTTATGCTACTATTAGAAGCTTCTATGAAGCCACTGCCGTCTAGATACTGAGTATCCCCGTAGTAGTCTGGGATACAGGGAATATTGCCATTTAGGTTACCGCCTATGTGGGGAGATAGACTGCTGCTGGTATTAATACTAGCCTGGTTGCCACCACCAAAGGTTAGGTAGAGGCCAGGTCCAGATATGAGGTTATTAGAGTTGGTGTTGGCTGATGTGAAGCCTTCTATATTGCCAGCTGTGCCCCAGGCAAAGCTACCTAGTTGGCTACCAGAGCCGCCTTTGCCAGGGTTAAGAGCACCGAGGCTACTGGTCTGATCAGTCATTGAGTTCATATAGGCAAAGATACCTTTGCTACCGCCAGTGCCAGTGGTGCAGGCTTCGGAAGTCCTGAAGCCACCGCCAGCAGCTACGTCAGAGTTGTAGGCTTTGATGTAGGGACGATTATACACTCCCAACTCAGTAGTATTGTCACTGTCTGTACCACAATTACCAGCTATAGTCATCTCTCCGGTAGGATCAACACTATCTACTCGTAAGTTCATTATAAGCCAACCGGCACCACCAGTCCCTGTAACTATTAAAGGATTTCCGTTTTCACCTTTTCTACCTATATCACTACCTGCTCCGTTTCCAGGAGACGTACCGACAAATGAAGTTGGAGGATCAATAATTACATTACCTCCGGCCGTAACACTCCCATCTATGCCATAGGGTACATTGGTGAAGTTTGTTATACGATAATATGCATCCACATAAGTTCTGGTATTTGTTGTTAGGCTAGTAGGAGAAACTGTGCAGGAGGCGGTCATACAAGAGCCAATATTATCCCCTGCATTAGCACCAGCTCCGGCACTAAGATTAATACCATATACTCCCCACGGCTTTAGTTTATCGCCCAATAATGACACATTGTTCCAGCCATTATGAGTACTAACCTCATAAGTTGTTGATGGATTGACAGTCTGCGATCTAGTCCTTGCGCCACTGCCATCATCGGCTGACATTGATACATTAATAGGGTCCGATCTACCACTTGCCCAACGCACCCTAAAACTAATAACTCTACAGTCTGCAGTAAATGCTTCAATTTGTGGGGCATCAGTAATTTCATAAGTCATAGTACATGTAGACGTAGCATCGCCATTAACCAAGTTATCATTACCAGGACCTTGGTAGCGACGCACTTCGAACGAAACAGTTCTTGTACCGGGGGTAGTTACGTCAATATTATAGTCAAAGTAAGCTTGAGAGCCATCAAATCCACTAGCCCTAGTATCTGTACCATTAGGCATCCTTGGGATACTAGTACCGAAATTAGGTGTCTGGGCACCACCCCCGTCATTTAGGTTACCGGAGGTATTTCTCAGATACACGACCCATGCACTCTGATTACCATTATTTGGATCTGTGGCACCCTGTTGCCATAGCCATCTGGTATTATTATAGACAACTACTCTAAGCTTATTAGACATAGTACCAGACTGATAACTGCCACTATGCCATACCCTGCTCGGGTCCCCTAAAACAACGAAATAACATCCACCGCCAGAGTAGGGTGGATTACCACAAGTACCCGGCACATCTGGCGTAGATGGTGTTTTAACCATGCCGTCCGGCACCCTATCCTGAATTCCAGGAATATTAGTGCACAAATCTTTAACACCATCACATAAATTATTATCTTTTAGATAAACATTTATCTCACTAAATGGTAGCCATATTTGTATACCATTAGTAGCGCTGACATTCTCCCATATCCAGGTTATTTCGCTCTGGTTAGGCAAAGATGCCGGGCTTGAAGTCTCTCTGTATTCATCATCTCCACCAAGTGTACCGCTAGGCCTAGTAGCTATATTGGTTGCCGGACTAGTATTACTGTCCACCAACCTCCAGCGAATACTGGTATCGTAACTAGGGCCATTTCTTTGAGCACCGGTATCTCCGTTGAGTCCCCCATCATCAGCATCATACCACCTCATGCGTACCGGAGTTGACCCAGAGGAGTTATAAGTACAGCTTGACTGAAATCGAAAGGCAAAGTCATTATGTGTACTAGACCCATTATTATTCATGTTATTCCATATGGCCGTGGCATATCTTAAGTCCTCCCATTCGCCAAACGGATTCCTGGCGCCATGACCAGTAACAGGAGGATTTGGAGTCGGATTAAAAGGAACGTTTTGCCAACCTGGTGGCGATTCTCGCATAGTGACCATACCCCCCCCATTAGTGGCCACTACCTTGACAGCTATAGGAACATTAACATTGCCAGAGGTTATCTGTATGTCGGTATAGCCTACATTTGGTCCATAATAGTCCGCAGGAAAACCCCTATGGGCTTTTTTGTTTTCAACTATATTTGCTTTGCTAATACTAAATGTTATAGTATTCAAAGGACTATTGAGACCTGAACAATTACTAAGATTTTGAGAAGAGTTAGACCCGGCATTAAAATTTATCATTTCAGCAGTCCCTACACCACTACCACTCCCCCTACAATAGCCCCTGACTTGTATCTGTAAATTTCCACTAGTATTCTTATAGGCTGCCTTGGTGGTGTCATAGAATACCCTGGCCGTAACCACTGGCGTATGCAACAAATGTCCATCACCATATCTTGATACAAAGAAATAATTACCACCCCTAGGAAATTCATTAGTTACTACACTAACAGCCTCTACTTTTTGACTACCTATAAGTAAAAACCCAAAGACAAAAGCACAAACCACAACAGTTAAACGAATAGTATTTTTAAAGCGCATTCTCTGGTCCATTTCTTGGCTTAGTTTCTTTATAGTTCTCTGCATTCTTGATATATTCCAGCTCATTTTCTATAAATTGTTTATTATCTGAGTCAACTTTTGACTGATCTTTTACTTGCCCGTATCTATCTAGGGCCTTTTGGTACCACTCTTTGGCGTTAGTAAAGTCGTTTTGGGATAAATAAGCTAGTCCAACCTGTTTGGCATAATCAGCTTTCTTTAGCTTATCGGTCTCATTATTATAAGCATCTAGTGCTATATCTTTTGCCGACTGGTAATTACCTGCTACCATGGCATCTTCAGTTTGAGTAGCTACAGCACTCTCATCTACATGTTTGCCAGACAAGAATAGGCTATAAAATATCCCGCCTACAACTAAAATCAATAAAACCATTACAGCTAATACAATCCTCCGTTTTTTGGTTACAGGTTTTAGTTTGTTTAGGACGTTCCCCAGCCTAACACGCATAATACTGTTATTTTAACACAAGCGTGATTGATAAAACTATTCTATTTTCATAATCTTAATATCACATGAATACTATGTGACATTTGTCACTTTTACCATAAAAATTATATAATGCTTGTATTATATATAATAATGTTATACAATATAATCATAATCTTCGGATAAAGACATATTAATGTAAATAAAAGTAATATTAATACGAGGATGGGAGAAGATAGTAATTATGAATGAAACACTAAAACAATCTTTTGAACAAAGATCATTTATAGATAATCTGCCAGAAGCTAGCTTAGATGTCAGGAATACACTAACTGCTACAGGATTATCTGCTGTAGCCTTAGTTGGAATAGTTGGTGCTAATGCAGTAAAGCCAGAGAAAGCGGATGCTGTATCTGAAGCGTGTACTGCACCGAGTGGTGAGGTGTCTACCCAAACAAAACCTAATATCCAAGGCCGAGACCTGGCTACTGATACTATAGCAATTAGCTCATCAAAGGTTTGCGAAAATGTACAAACAGAGGCAAAGACAAGTATTAGAAATACTGGCTCGGAAATGTCAACTTTTGTCGAGTTCTTTATAGAGGGTAACAATAGTGTGGTTAATTCTGTAGAATCTGTAAATATCTCTAGTGAAACATGGCCTGTAGTACCAATGATTAATTCCAGCAAAATGGAAAAAGTTTGTGAGATAGATAAATACGGAACCCAAGACAGGGATGGAAAAGGTGCATCACCATACATCGTTTGTTCTAGACGGTGGGGCATAACTTTGATGCCTGGAGAGACAGCCCCGGTAAGCTTCAACTTCCATACATCTGCGTCAGCTTTAAATAATGGATCTGGCGGATATCTTAGAGTTAGGACTAGGAATATTAGAATAGTAGATGGTAAATACATTAAAACCGAATACCCAAACACTGAACAAACAAAACCATTTGACCTATGGGATTATGCTGGTACTCAAGTAGTGAAGAAATCTCAAGCCAGGGGCTGGGCCGAAGGTGGTAACGGTAGCTATGATATAAACGCCCCAAACACCGCCAAATGCACTCCACCAACAGTCAATATGCTCTATAGTACTAAGAACAAAACTATAGAATTTGCTGTTAAGTCTAATGCTGGCAAAATCAGTGGCACAGGCAATGGTGCTGACAAATCTCCAGCCAAAAGAGCTAAAGCAGCTAGAGCCTTATTCAACATCAATAAAAACCTAAAGATTAAAAACATGACTCCTCAACTAGCTAGAGATGTTAGAAAAGTAACTGTTGACGTACCAGCCAAAGGCATTGGTAAGAACTATTGGATCAGAAAGATAAGTTTAAATAAACTAAACAAGTCTGACATGGATAAGTATGGTAAGTTCTTTGTACCAAAAGGTACTATGTCTGGCTGTAATAAAGACATGACTGTCTATGCTAAATTGATAGATAAGGATGCTAGGAAAAATTGATATCTATCATAATCTTCGGATAAAGACATATTAATTGAATAGAAATAATATTAATACGAGGATGGGAGATAGTAAATATTATGAACGAAATACTAAAACAATCTTTTGAGCAAAGACAACCATTTATAAGTGATCTACCAGAAACTAACTTAAACTTTAGTAAGTCTATTGCTACCGGTATGAGCGTACTAGCTGTAGCCGGTGTAGGTGCTGCTGGTGTCACAAGACCAGAGCAAGCCAGCGCCCAAGGTGTAGATTGTAGTGCTCCTAGTGGGGAGGTGTCAACAATTAACACATCAAAAATTGGTGAAGCTGGCGCAGACTTAAGGGTAGGAAGTATAGCCATGAGCAGTAAAGCCTGTGTAGGTGGTGATGTTACCTTTAATGTAAATATCAGGAACACAGGTACTACAAATACAGGATCTACACAGATAGGCATATCAGGACCTTCCAGGACTATAGATAACATAAAAACGGTTACGCATTCTATAGGTTCTAACTACAGAGCAGATTACAAAGTAGTTGAAGGAGAAGCGCCAGGATATGGTCCATATTGTGAAAAAATAGCTATCCAAGGAGAGGGTGCAAAAGAGATAGTCTGTGGTCGCAAAACTTATATGGGATTGGCGCCTGGACAAGAACAATCTATAGAATTCACAATTCCAATTACCGACAGCTTAACTGGCAATACAATTAAAGTTACTGGTTTATCCTGGCAAGAAGATTTAGTAAACGGCAGAATAGGCAACGAATCAGAGAGATCTTTTGATATCTACTCCGCCGATGGTTCAACTATTGTTAGAAGAGCTAGGGATAAAAATAATGACCCTACCTACTCCGATCCTAGCTCAACCCAATGCCCTACCCGCCCTAACTTTAATGCTATATACAATAAATCATCTAAGACTACATCGTTTTATTACAAAGCCAAGCCAGGTCAAGTGATTAAAGGCAATACTAATCTAAAACAATTAGATACTCCAGCAGGAAGGTCTAAGATGTCTAGAGTAGAATATATACCAGCTGGCAAAGTAGATCCTAAAAAACTACCTAAGCATGCTCGCAAAGTAGGCAACAAAATAGTAATGGCCCTAACCAAAAACGCTAACAGCTCTGCCTACCAAGGATTAAAGATGAAGTACTCACCAAAATCAGGTACCTTTGCTAAGCTAATCCTACCTAATAGCCCCAAGAGTGTAACTTACACCAAAAACACTAACAACAAGAACTGTGTATCTGGTTACCCTACTATCTACGCCCAGAATTTAATTGGGAAGTAAAATAACTTAAGCCAAATAACTAACCCTTTTGTTGGGCTATATTATAATGTATTGCCGAATAGATATATTGCTCAACAAAAAGTTCACGAAACGGCACGATTGAATTCTGCTCATAAAAGATTAGTGTTGCTTCTTTGTATTCGCGCTCATCTATACTACGATACGATAATGGCGCACAATTAACGCCAAGTAGCAATGAATTTGCCAGCACACGAGCGGTACGTTTATTGCCATCCTCAAATGGTTGCAAATAGCTCAAGCCTAGCACAGTGATTAGTGCTTGCTCATAAGGACTGCTCTTGGAATTTATAGTATCTGCAAGTACACCCAGCTGTTCACGTAACTGTTGTTTTATAGACAAAGGTGCATAATGCGAACCAGTAATACCAACAATGCGATTACGAACTCCACGTTCTATACCCAGCCCTTCAGACACCAGACGGTGCACTTGCTCAATATATGCAACATCTACAGGCACTCTGCTATGCATTGATTCCGTAGCAAAAAGGTAGGCTTGTTTATGGTTGAGGATCATTTTTGTTTCATATTTTGACTTACCTGTAGCCTCTATACCATTTTTTAGTAGAAATTCTGTATCTAACAATGAGTATGTGTTGCCTTCAATTTTTGATGACTTCCAAGAAAATTCTATAACAAATCGTTCTAACTCTTTTTGGCGCAATGCAGGACTGGTATTGATAATATTTTTACGAAACACCTCTGTTGATTCATCAAGCTTAGTCAATTGTTCAGAAGTAAATAAATCTGCCTCTGCAAGGGCTGGGAAAATAGCAAAATTGTATTCTTTTTGGGTCGCACGAGTGTCTTCCTCCTGCTTGTAATACTCACCTAACTCATAAGGCACAAATAATTTTGATTTCTCGGTTAGTGCATATTTTACACCTTTGTTTTCGCCTTGTTTTTCTAGTACATTGTTTTCTGCTAGTTCAGACAAATCACGACGCAAAGTGGCTGCTGACACATCTGGCAAACGCTCTGCTATATCTGACGCACTAAACCAACCACCACTTTTTGCGAAGCTTATAATAGATTGTTGTCTAGGAGTTAAGTTAAATTTATCGCTCATATATATGCCAATTATAGCTATTTTTGAGCGACATAACAACAATTTATGAGCGATATATTACTAAAAACGCTAACAGCTCTGCCTACCAAGGATTAAAGATGAAGTACCCACCAAAGAAAGGTACATTTATAGCTTAAACCAAATAACTAACTCTCAGTATACCCTTGCTAACTTTTATTTTACGTATTTCAATAGCGCCAATCTCGCCAGTTGTTTTTACATGAGTACCACCGCACGGATAGCCTTCTTCTCGGACCTGCATGACTCTGATTGGTTTACCCTCTGGTATATATTCCGGAACAAAGGTGCAAACTTTATCCAGTTTGTCTTTGCTAGTATCAAAAGATTTAATTTCGTCATCCCTATCAACTCGCTCTTTTAGCTCGTCTTTTAGTTGTGTGGTAAATGATTCTTTATCAAAGTCATCGGGTACTCCTTTGAACTCCACATATGGCCCTTCTGGAAAATGGTACCCTTTGGTAGGAATAAGCGATTTTATGAGACTTTGAGCAGCAAACCCTAGCAAATGCCCAGCAGAGTGATTTTTAGTATTTTGTAATCTAAATTCTCTATCTACTTCAAGCTTAGCTATTTTATTTATATCAGAATCTTCAAAAGGAAGGCTAACATAATGCCTAACCTCATCGTCTACTATGAATACTCCTGTGACACTATGTTTGCTTTCTTCTGTCGTGATCGTCCCTCTGTCGGCTGGTTGTCCGCCTCCCTGAGGATAAAATACGCTTTCCTCTAGTACTACAAAGTCTCCTCTTTCGTCTTTGCCGTTTTTAATAATTCTGGATTCGTTCTCAAAGTTATACGTATCATCAAGACATAATAATTTTGTTTGCATATTCTACCCTCCTATGACCACATTACTAATTTATTACCTATTTTACCAATAAACAAACTGCAGGGACTGGAATAACGCATAGATCATATTACCATGCTCAAGCCACAGTATTTTGTGTTTGATATAATGAGCGACATGAGTGTATATCAGTCCAAGTACGAATTACTCCCTGGTTCATCCTATGACGAAGTAGTTACTGTGGCTCGCAAAGAATATAATAAAATTCGTAAAATAACTAAGCGCCAACCTTATGTACGATCAAAGTACTTTCGTGGAGATAAAATATTCGTAACAGTGTTTTGGGATCATTTGATGCAAAAACACCGTAAAGAACGTATGAAGCGCTTAAAATTTTACAATGCTACAATTGATTTATTACGTAATTCAACGCTTGCCCCAGATACAATCTTTTCTGAGAGCGATAAGAATATCATGTTACATAGGTTTTATGGCAAGACTAAAGATGGTAATGGATATTGCGTGCAAGTGAAGGAAGATAAACGTTCTGGTCGTAAAGAATTTATGTCAGTGTTTGACCGAAAATTTCACAAATAAAAATCTCCCGCATTGTAGCCTAGAAACTACCGGCCGGAGATCTGGCGACAGGCATAAAGCTTGTCTATCACTAAATATAGCAGATTTGGCATAATAAATCAAGCTGACAACACCAAAAATAACTAAAATCTAGGTACTCTTTATCTCTGGACGAGCATCACTAAAGGCTAGTCTGAATAAATCTTTTATAAGCTGTAGGTCTTGATACAGATTAGATGTTTTGTGTGCTGATGTGGCGACTTCTGGACGAGCATCAGGTGATATTTTGCTATAAGTTTGGTCTATAACCTCTACTAAATATTCTAATCCGCGTGCATCTACCACTTTTCCCAAGGATTTTTCTGAAAGTTCATAGCCTAAATCATTTAGTAGTTCTGACAGTTTTTGGATAATTATTGGTTTTAGCTCAGTATATGACTGCTCTGATATTTCGCCTTCTACTGTAAATTCTTTTATCTGGGCCATTACGTCACGCAAAACTATTTTTACCTCTTCTGCTTTGGCTTGGTCTATAGGGTTAGCTTCTGTAGCCTGTTCTGCAACAACGGACTCTGCTAGATCATCATCTAACTGGCTATGGGGTTCTGGCTGATGCTCTGACAAACCAAAGCCCCGGACAATCTGGTTCATAGCCTGCTCTAGATTCTGTGCCTGAATATCCTCCATAGTTTCCTGGGCCGACTCTACAAAAGACTTCTCGGTAGCCAACTCATCATCGGCCGTAGATGAATATGCGTTATCCAAATGCGATTCACTCATTGCATACTCTCTGTACTGATCAAAACCATCAGCCCTCATGGCATAGTAGCTAGTTTCTTCGTCAGTATCCACGTCAGTGTTTAGATTATTATCCATTATTTCTGGTTCTGCGCCCTCTGTTGCTTCACCCGCTTGAGGATGTTCATAAATAATAACCTCATCATCAGGATCAACATCCATAAACTTAGGCTGATCAGGTGTGATTTCTATTGGTTGCTCTAGCCCATGACCCTTATCTAAATCTGTTGATTCTGTAGCTACTTCTGACTGCCCGGCATAATTATATTCCAACTTCTGAACAATTTCTTTAAATGGCATATCTGCTACTTCGCTTAGTGAATTATTAGTTTGTTCAGGACTAGTCCCTGACTGTTCTTCTCTGATATTTGGAGGTGTGTACTCCTGATAAACAGCCAGTGGTTTAGTTTTTTGTTCAGCCAGTTGTTCGGATTCTAGTACCCTACTAGTGGGCTCAGTTACCTCTGGCTGTCTAGTAGCTTTTTCAGCCAGTTTGGCAGCCTTGTCTAGCCTATTCTGCTCCTCTGCGCGCAATTGCTCTTCGGCTAGCATCAAAGATTCATTGTTTACTACGACTGGTTGTTCTGGCTGAACCGGTTGAGCCTCTGGCTTTAGCGCAATATTATGCTTTTTATCCTGGACCAAAACTGGACGTTCATCCTTTAAATCCAGTCTTTGAACCATGGATTGTTCTATTCGTGGATTGCTAGGTGGTTCACTAGATTTTTTAGCCAACTCTGGCTTAGCTATAGTCACTTTTTCTGGTTTTTTGTTATCTTCTGGCAACATTTTTTTATCAGCCTCAGGCTTGGATGAACTATTCTTTAGAGCTTCCTTGCTACCCATTGCCGCCATTGCAAGTAGTAAGACTGCTTTTTCTGGATTAGCTGCCAAAAAAGGACAACGTTCAATTGCTTCTTTCTTATTTTTTGCCGTTATCTCACGTCCATCACCATGCCTATATACAATATTCTCTGGCGATTCCGTTGCAACCTCGACTATATTATTTGGCACAGAGCTTCTAGTAGAATTTTCTAGTTCCGCCTGCAAGCTCTGGTCTTGCTGACTAAGCTCAAGTTCTTCATCGGTCCTAAATGCCCGAAACCCTTCTTGATTACCCACTAGCTAACCCCGTATAATCTACTGATTATCTTCTTTGACCTCGTATTTATCAGCGTAATAATCAATTGTGCTATTTATAGCGTCTGCACAGTCACTATATTTTTCATCGTCAGTATCCATGCTCATAAATCCCCTAAAAGCATCCTCTGCGCTAGGACCACAGTGCTCAAGAATATTTATAAATGGCAACACCTTGCCATTTATAGTGAACTGCCTATTGTGATTAACACCCAACCGCTCATACACTTGCATAGTCAGCAATTGTTGCTCACTAAGTTCTTCGTAACTATTATCTAGGTTTTCTGGGCCTGTTTCTATACTCATGCTTCTATATTAACATGCCCTGCAATCCACGTAACTAATTACTAAAAGTTGACCTAAGGGTATACCTTTAGTTATACTTATAGCATTATGACTATTATAGGACTAAAAGAATTACGCCAAAATGCAACCGAAATCGCCGAGCGCGCCAGTAAAGGAGAGTATTTTACTGTAGTGAAGCGCTCAGTACCGGTTTTTGAAATCTCTCCTCCGAAATCTAATAACAAAAACTCTGAGCTTGGCTCGTGGCTCAGCGACTATATGAAGAAGAACGAAGAACTACTAGTATCACTAAAAGATAAATAATGAAATCTATAACTCTAAAAGAAGTAATCCTGATTCATGATGGAATTATTGAAAAAATCGGAGGCAGACTGGGACTGCGAGAACCAGGCCTCCTTAAATCAATTGTAGAAAAACCAAACACTTCATTCGCTGGCCAAGATCTTTATGAAACAATTTTTGACAAAACTGCCTCAATTTTAGAGGCCCTATGTAATTACCGCGTATTTGTAGATGGCAACAAGCGCACATCAATCGTCGTAGCCGAGTATTTTTTATTTATAAATGGATACACACTTGTAGCTAGCCAAAAAGAGAAAGAAATTTTCGTGTTGGATATCGCCAATAAAAATCTAGACATTCTCCAAGTCTCTGAATGGATCAAAACCCACTCCCAAAAAACCAAATCCAAATAAGATTTAGCTGTAAGTTATTGCTATAATAGACTCCATGAGTTTATCAATCGGGATCGTGGGATTGCCCAACGTCGGCAAAAGCACATTGTTTAACGCGTTAACTGGCAGTAATATTCTGGCAGCTAATTATCCCTTTGCAACGATAGAGCCAAATACCGGTATAGTGCCAGTGCCAGACAGCCGGCTAAATAAACTAGCCCAGATTTATGGCAGTCAAAAAATTATTCCAGCCACAGTTACTTTTGTAGATATCGCTGGACTAGTAGCTGGCGCTAGTAATGGTGAGGGCTTGGGCAATCAGTTCTTGAGCCATATCCGTAGCTGCGATGCTATCTGCCAAGTTGTTAGGGCCTTTAATGATGGCAACGTAACTCACGTAGACAACACCATAGACCCAGCCAAAGACATAGACGTAATTAATACCGAACTAGTACTAGCTGATCTACAGACAGTTAATAATCGTCTGCCCCGGACCGAGAAAGAAGTCCGTGCTAACCCAAAACTAAAGCCAATCTTGGACACACTAAATAAAGCCAAAGAAATCCTAGACAGCGGTACACCAATATACCACCGTGCAGGCGATTTAGACACCGAGCTAATCCGGGATTTACAACTAATAACTGCCAAGCCGATGCTTTATTTGTTCAATACCGATGAAGAAACACTGGGTAATGATGACAGAAAAGCTGAGCTATCGGCTATAGTCGGTGATGCTCAAGCAATATTCGTCTGCGCCAAACTAGAAAGCGAACTAGCCGGACTGGACCAGTCTGAAGCCACAGAATTACTAGAAACTTACGGCGTCAACGAGTCTGGACTGAATCAACTAATTGGCAGAGCTTATGATATTTTGGGATTACAAAGTTACCTGACTGCTGGCGAGAAAGAAGTTAGAGCCTGGACAATTCACAAAGGCTGGACTGCCCCACAGGCCGCTGGAGTGATCCACACTGATTTTGAGCGTGGTTTTATAGCTGCCCAGATTGTAAGTTATAAGGACTTAACAGAAGCCGGATCTGAAGCTAACGCTAGGGCCCAGGGCAAAATCCGCACCGAAGGCAAAACTTATATAATGCAACCAGATGATGTGGTAGAGTTTAGGTTTAATGTATGAGTACCAAAGAAACTCTAGCCCTAGACATCAAAAACCTCAAAAAGACTTATGCTGATGGTACTAAAGCTTTAAATGGTATAGATCTTGATGTAGCTGAAGGTTCGTTCTTTGGACTGCTTGGTCCCAACGGCGCAGGAAAGAGTACATTAATTCACAGTTTGGTTGGGCTATCCAGACCAACATCAGGTCAAGCCCGAGTCTTTGGCCACAGCGCTACAGATGATTATATACAAGCCAGATATCAGATAGGCTTCGCACCCCAGGACGTTAACTTGGACTGGTTTTTGACTGTAGAAGACACACTAAATTACCATGGCGGATATTTTAGTATGACCAAATCAGAACGCCAAACCAGAACTGATAAATTATTAGAAATTTTCTCGCTAAAAGATAAGCGCAAATCAAACACCCGAACATTATCTGGCGGTATGAAACGACGCCTAATAATAGCCCGTGCACTAATGCACCAACCTAAATTATTGATCCTGGATGAGCCAACTGCAGGAGTAGACGTTGAACTACGATTAGAACTCTGGCAATACATAAAGGAAATCAACAAACAAGGTACAACAATACTACTAACCACTCATTATATAGAGGAAGCCGAGGAATTATGCGACCAAATAGCCCTAATAAACAAAGGTAAAATTATTAAAACTGGTACATCCAGCGAGCTTAAAAAAGCTTATAAACAAAAAACACTAGAAGATGTATATCTGGAGCTAATTGGTCGTGGTGAGCTAACCAGGAGCACAAAATGAAACCCGGAAGTCTTATACCATTTTGGTCAGTGCTTAGGCGTGAATTGTATCGCTTTTGGACTATTAAGCGTCAGACTATTTTGGGGCCACTGTTAGAAACAGCACTCTACATAAGTGTTTTTGGAGCCGCTTTAGGCTCGCGAATCGATGAGCTAGATGGACATCCTTATATCGTATTTATTATCCCTGGCCTACTAATGATGAGTTTTGCCATGAATATCTTCAACAACAACGCCAGCTCATTAATGCAACAAAAAATCCAAAAATCTATAGATGATCAACTAACATCACCAATCTCCAATACCCAACTTTTTATGGCTTATGCTATTGGCGGTTTTATCAGGGCTAGCATAATTGGCACTATTATCTACCTAACAGCTTTAATACTAATAGATGACCTACCGATGGTTCACCCATTTCTGTTTTTACTTAGTTTTCTATTTATTGGCTTTTTCTTTGCGATGCTTGGCGTGTTGGTTGGGCTGAAAAGCGAAAAGTTTGACGATCTTAGTTTATATATGACCTTCATTTTACAACCACTTATATTCTTGGGCGGAGTATTTTATTCGGTTAGCTTATTACCACCGTTTTTTGCTACGATAACACACTTTAATCCAATTTATTATATGATCAACACTGTGCGTTATTCTATGCTAGGAAAAGCCGATGTCAACATGGCAATTAGTCTGGGTATTATTGCTATAGCCGGCATAATTTTATTCTTTATTAATCGTCGTTTGTTTAATAGCGGTTACAAACTCAGACCTTAAAACTAAAACTCTTTACAATAACATTACCTTTATAAGTTAGGGTATAATCTCTGAGTTTATAAAGCCTGACAGTTCGGCAATCTGTTTCCATGATGTGTTTTGACTCATTATAGCTACTATATATTGATTACCGCCATAGCTAACGACACCTACATCATTTTTGATATTATCCACATCACCAGTTTTGTTAGCCACCAGACATTCATTATTACAGCCAGATGGGATACCTTCACGATACTTTTGTTCATAAAGTGCATCAAATACCGTTCGACGACCTTTGTCGCTCAAAATCTTGCTAGTCTGCAAGCGATACATCATTTCAGCCGCGTCACGTGCAGTTGTAACTGGAGTATTATTCATAGTATTTAGCTTGGTGTTTTTAAAACCTAGCTCTTCGTTGATCTGATCAATCTTGGCCGGATTAGCATAACGCATAACAGCTTCGGCACAATCATTGTCAGACATTTTCAGCATAGCTATTACGCAATCTTGGACGCTACTTCGACCAAGATACACTGACCAATTATTAGCTGGTAGTTTCTTTTCTAGTGGAGCTAACAGAAAGAGTTTATAAACACTAGCAGCTGGCATCACTTCATCGGAATTTACATTAGCCATACGACCAGTTCTTATATCCCTTACCGATACAGACCATCTAGTGCTTTTTGGCATAGTATCAATCTTTTGTTTGATTGTCTTGGTCAACGCTTCGTCCTCACGAACGCTATAGGTTTGTTCACCAAATTTCTGCTGAGTTGGTGTAGCCTGTTTTATACTGGATTCGGCGGCACCATCCTGGCGAGCATTAACTACTTTACTATTTAATGCCCAATGACCGGCCCATACAGCTCCGCCCATTACAACTATGAACGAAGCCATAAATACATAACTACCAGCGGATCGACGCCTTTGATAAGCGCCAATCTTATGGTCGTAATTATAATTTTTATTTGTTCTAAAAAGCTTTTTGTTTGGTTTCATTTTGGCCTTTTATGTTTAGTTTTGCGGTTTTGTTTGGTAGTTTGTTTTAGATTTCAAACTTGTGATTATAAGTTATCACAAACTTTTAGATGTTAGCAAATCAGAATTTATTATTTATTCGCAGCCAAATTTTGGTCTGTATCTGGCCAAGCGAACACAATATTTTGTATAGTTTCTACCACTGTTTTATCATCAGGAATTTGGTTGTCGCTGTAGTAATGGTCGGTGCCTATATAATTATCTACACTGCTCAAACAAAAAATTTGATCAACCAAAATATGCATTCTATCAATAGCTACCGCACTAGCTACTGGCGTAGCTAGAATAATCTTTTTGGTCTGTATCGGCGCTAAGTATTGACTGGCAATTTGCAAGCTCAAGGCGCTGTTAAGCCCATCGGATACTAGAATAATATGATGCCTATTCAGGAGCTCACGTGGGATAGTGCCTCGCCTACCAGTTATATAATTCAAGCGCAAATATTCATTAATATGTTGTTGGTCGGCAAAAAATCGAACAGCCGCCAAATCCTCCTCCAGTTCACCCAAGCTAAACCCTGTGTTATAAGAAAAAGCTCCTCCAGACATTAGTGCGGTCATAGACAAGTTGTCGCCACTATTACCATAATCGTCTACCGCAAATATATATAATGCACTATGCAGTTTTTTGGCAATTTCCTTGGCTGTTAATATAGCACCTTTACTAAGTGCTAATACAGCTACATTTTGGGACTCTAGATTTTGTAACTGCTCTGCTAAAACTTTGCCCGCTTCGCTACGGTTAGTGAAATAATGCATCTAGCCTAGATTATAACGGTTTTAGATGATAAAAGCGCTCTTTATTGCCTTTTTGGCCGGCAACTTCACTATCTTTTTTGTTAGCTATAAAGAAATATTGCTTAGCCCAAAGTTCAAAATCTCTTAAAATATGCCTGCGCACCGCCTCATTTTTAACCACGCCTTTGTGCTTAACCGACGATTTGTCAGACTCAAACTGTGGCTTGACCATCACCAGCAGATCAGCTTGTTTATTAATTATTTTATTCACGTGTGGCAAAATGTCTCTGAGCGATATAAAACTAACATCTGCTAGTACAATATTAGGTTTAGGATTTAGCGTTTTTATATCACGTATATCTGTTCGTTCACGCAAAATAATTTTATTATTCAGACGCAAATTAGGGTGTAGCTGATAAGTACCGACGTCTATGGCATGAACTAATTTGGCACCATTCTTTAGTGAGTAGTCAGTAAATCCACCAGTACTACTGCCAATGTCTAGGATAACTTTATCTCTAAAATCTACACTAAAATAGTCTACTACCGACGCCAGCTTCAAGCCAGCACGTGACACGTACTGTTCCGTTACACCTAACTCAATATCAGCATCCGGACCAACCAAAAATCCAGGCTTGGTCACTACTAGACCATTGACCTTGACCTTACCTAATTTAATATAACTCAGGCCCTGAGACCTAGCGCTCACCAGCTGGCGTGTGACCATCATTTGGTCTAGGCGTACTTTTGACACCACCTACCTCAATAACTCTTTCTATAGAAGCTACGCTCCTTAGACTTAAATCACCTAAACGTACAAGTCCTAGTTTATTCATACGGTAACAAGAGTGATTTGGCTGTAGATCACGAACAAAACTTAGATAACTAATATCATCAAATTCCCTAGTTTTAGTAGTCGCACCTTCTATAACATCCTCAATATACTGTATACCTTGAGCGACTTCATTATTATTTTGAGTATAAGAAAATAAACTACGATCACCGAGAAAACCACTCTGATCATCTATACCAACTGTTACCGGGCTAAGCCTAACCGCAAAATCGGCCATCCTGTTCTGGACCCAAGCAGTTCTATCGGTCTGAATAAGAGGACTAAGCGGGATATGTATAGGCAGTTCGGCATAATCCACGGGGTTAGTTTCTGACAAAGATTTAACGACTGGTACCCTATCGTCAAACATCACAAACCGAAAATAAGCCGGCAGACTATCTATCTCTTGTCCCAAGCCCTTTAAAATTTCTTCTCTTGATTCCATACCGTCTCCTAATCTTTCTTGCGTTCCCTATAAGCACCAGTACTGGTGTCTACAGAAATAATGTCACCTGTTTTTATAAAAGCAGGTACTTTTACAGATATGCCAGTTTCTAGTGTGGCATCTTTGGTAATTGAACTACTAGTATCACCTTTTACAGCATCCTCGGCATATGTAACTTCCAAATAAACATTCTTTGGCATATCTACATTAATTATCTGTCCATCAAACCGTTGCAACTGAAGCCGATCACCTTCTTTCATATAGCCAGCATAGTCACCAACTATATCAGTCGGCACTTCAAACTGCTCAAAACTAGACTCATCCATAAAAAAGAATGTCGCACCATCATTATATAAATACTGAGCACTAAAATTCTCAACATTAGCTGGTTCAATTGTGTCATTACCCTTAAAAGTTTTGTCTAAGACCTTGCCGTCAGTCAAACTTTTGATTTTAACATTAACAATTGAGCCACCACGGCCCATTACCTTCTGTCCATAATCAATAACTTTATACGGTGTACTATCTATCTGGAAGATAGTGCCCTTCTTTAGGTCAGTTACTCCAAATGCCATAATAACCTTACCCAGCTGTTACAAACGGCAACAAAGCTAGGTGCCGTGAGCGCTTAATAGCAGTTGCTAGACGCTTTTGCTGACTCTCGGTCAGACCAGTTTTTTTACGAGTCTCTATCTGACCGTATTGGTTTACATACTTTTGTAATGTCTTAAAATCCTTATAGTCAAAATAAGGAACATCTGTTCGATTTTTAAAAATCTTCGCCATATTATTTTTCTCCTTTAAATTTAAGTGTTAACCCTAAGGCCATTCCAGCTCCAAATCCAATCAAAAGCATAAATATTATGTTAAATAAATCTTCATTAGCTGGCTTTAGGAACAATATTAACGCCAGAGCAACTACCAGATAAGCAATGAGATAGTATTTTTCAAAAGATTTTCTCGTCATGTATTTACTACTTTCTTGAATTATTAATTTAATATTTTTAAGACCTAATTTTAACAAATTTTGGCTGGTACAATCTGGGATGTAAACCGAGCACAAAATGCGAACTGTATCTGACATACAGTGAGTATTTTTGACGCAGGTTTACGCCCAGAGTATGCTGTCAAAATTTGTTAAAAGGGGATGTCGTCAAGGTTGATAGGCTCATCATCCGACACCGGCGCTACTACATCTTGTGATTTACTAGATGAAGCTGGTGCTGATGAACCAGATGATGAATCGCCCGACGGACTAGAGTAGCCACCGCTATCACCGCCATCATTACGACCACCAAGAAACGTCACGTCCTGAGCAACAACTTCTAGCTTGGACCGTTTCTGGCCATCTTGTTCCCAAGACCTACTTTGTAATCTACCGCTAACCAGCACTGGCCGGCCTTTGGTAACATACTGAGCCACTCGCTCGCCTAACGGCCCCCAAGCAACCACATCCACATAGTCAGTTGCTTCCTGCCAATTACCGTCACTACCTTTATAGCTACGGTTTAGTGCCAAGCTAAAGCTACAAACACTCTGGCCACTCGGAATCTGTCTTAGCTCCGGGTCCCTTGTTAAATTACCCATTAATGTTACTTGATTAAATGATCGTGCCATAAATCCCTCCTTTATAAGAACTATGTCTTTTGTTAATACTTTTACACTACTCCCGCCTAGGCAGGATTGTCAAATTATTCTTGATCTTCTGCGTCGTCACCACGCTCAGCAGCTTTTTTGGCTTTTTCGGCGCGAATCGCTTCAGCCTTGGCCAAAGTCTTATGATCAACCTTACTAATCAAGTATCTAATAATCTCATCTGTAATGTTAAACACGCCTTCAATTTTGCGCACTGCTTCGGCTGGCAGTTCTACTGTATAGAAGACATAAATTGCCTGGTCAACGCCAGCAATTTTATAAGCCATCTTCTTTTTACCCCAATTATCGGTTTTTATAATTTTTGCTTTATTATCGGCAAAAATCTTTTCAACCTTCTTTGTACCCTTTTCTAGATCACTCTCTAGATCGGGGTGGTATAGTACTGCAATCTCGTATTCAGTCATACTGATTGACTCTCCTTTCATTGGATATAAGCCAGGCGCCACATTCACCATTCTTCTGCAGAAGTGCCCTGACCTAAAGTTAAGTTATTAATAACTAAATTTTAACAGATTAACCTACAGAGGTCAAGCCGACATCAAATCTTTTACCTAATACCTTTCTAACATTTGGTATTAACATATCTACACCCAAAACATGGTTCAGAACAAACCTAGCTGGCTTTTTTGGCACAGCTTTAACTTTATATTTACTTTTATAGTCCGAACGGTAATCTTGTCTAGGTAATAATCCGGCCTTCCAGGCGTCGATATAAACTTGCTTGATCGGCTCCGTGGAAGTGCTAGCTACTACACTAATTAATTCTTTACCAATATTCCTAATCTTATCAGGATCCCTGCTGTGCAAAAATTCATCTACATCACTTTCTGTAAACTGCCTTATACCTTTATGAACAATATAACTTCTAATAAAATCATGCACCGTATTTATGGTGTCCAATCTAATCAAATTACCGGCCCATATAGCTTGTCGTTCTGACTGTTCCAATGTCCGTTCTCTAGGATTGCCACAACGTACATCTATAGCTTTTTCTGGTAAGTACCCAGCTGTCATCAACAGCAGTAGACCAAAGCGCTCAGTTGCATCGTTTGGCACTGGAGTATCGTCAAAGTGCGCATTAAAAAGTTTATGCAACTTAATTGGTACTTTCTGGATTCGACTAGCTCTGAGTGCTTTGCCAATATCGCCTAGTTCTTTATTATACCTCCGACGAGTTGCAAAATGGTGATGTCTGTCAGCCTTGCCGACTAATTCATCATTTGGCACATAAATCGGTAAAGGAGCACCAATCTCGTCTACTGGGAATAATCTATCAGACATAAAATCATCATTCATCAAGCCCTTAGATGCAAAAGGAGCCTCCCTAGTTGGCTCCTTTCTACTTTGCGTTCTCTCAAAACCAGCTTGCTCATCTGGCCCAATTTCCAAAATTACCTCACTAGGCGACTTCCCTAACACCTCTTGCTCCTTTTATATTTTAAGCCCTTAACTTATCTTTAGTATAAAAAGCTTATGTATAAAAAATCAAGTTTATTTTAGCCGAATACTACCTAGCATGGCGTCAAAACTATCATTTATTCTAGAGTCATCAGCTAAGTTATAGGAGAATACCGATAGGTATTTATCCCCTATCTTGGTCTGTGAATACCTAGTCACATAGTTCTGATCCTCGCTACCTACATAATCAGCCTCGCCTTTAGTAGTTTTGTTACCAGCCAAAACCACTTCAGAACTTCTAAAATTACTGACACTCACACCATCATTAACCTCTTGATTTATTGCGTCTTCATCATCAATATAAAGCGGATCATCTTTGGATACCGACACATATATACTATACTTAGCTGCCGAATCTGACTGATCGTCCATAATCAACAAATACCAACCGCTATTTTCTTCATCTATCTCTTCATCGGCAATAATACTTAAGCCCTGTGGGTACTGCATACTGAATGTTTTGCCGTCATAGTTAGTCATAGATACAGACGTTGTAGAACCCGGTAAATTATCGGATTTGTTATCTTTATCAGTGGTCAATGTAGCCAGAACAGCCACCCCCACTAATACGACCATAGTTGCCACAAAAATAATTACTAATCTTTTATACCTACTAAAAAACGGCTTCTTCGGTGGTGGCATAGCATAAGTCTGATCATTTACCGGCGACCATTCACCAGGTTGTTTTATGGAAGGTATATTGTTATATTGTGGTGGCTGTTGATTTGGATCCATTATATAGATTTTAACATAACCACAAGTATTACCGCGCTACTTAGCTAGGTATTCATCCTCATCATCTGTCATATCATCATAGACATCACCGCCGGTTTGTCCACCGAACACTTCATCCATAGAGCTAACTAATACATCCCTAGGTTTAGACCCTTCCGACTGACCAACTATACCCTGTTCCTCCATAGTTTCTATCAACCTAGCTGCTCGCCCATAGCCAACTCTTAATCGCCTCTGAAGTAAACTAGTGCTAGCTTTTCGATTCTCTATCACGACTCTAACAGCATCTTCCCACAAATCATCATCTGCATCATTGGATGCTTCTACAACAACTCCGCCCTTACCGTTGAACTGCACAGGCTGACTAACAACCTCATCATCATATTGTGGCTCACGCTGAATACGGATAAAATCACAGACCTTGTTAGTCTCGTCGTCGCCTATCAATGCTGCCTGAATACGCTTTGGTTTTGGCATATCACTAGTTAGCAAAAGCATATCTCCTCGGCCCAGTAATTTCTCGGCGCCTACTTGATCAATAATAGTTCGACTATCTACCTGACTCTGGGTAGTGAAAGCAATACGCCCTGGCACATTAGCTTTTATCAGACCAGTAATAACATCAACTGATGGCCTCTGAGTGGCTAAAATAAGATGTATACCAACCGCCCTAGCCTTCTGAGCGATTCTGACTATCAAAGCTTCTACATCACGAGCTGCCATCATCATCAGATCAGCTAACTCATCAATCACAATCACAATATATGGCATGCCTTCTTCTTTTTTCAAATTATTGTACTCTTCAATATTGCGTTTCTTGACCTCAGCAAGAGCACTATAGCGACGTTCCATCTCGGCGGTAGCCCATTTCAGCGCACTAATACACTTCTCTGGCTCGGTAATTACAGGTGTTAATAAGTGTGGCAAATCTTCATAAGGCGCCATCTCAACTTTCTTAGGGTCTACCAGTATCAATTTTAGGTCACTTGGACTATTACGATACAACAAACTAGTCAAAATAGTATTCACCATCACAGATTTACCGGACCCAGTTTGTCCAGCTACTAGAAGATGTGGCATCTTACCCAAATCAGCGATCACGCCATGCCCAGCAATATCTTTACCAATCACAAAACTCAGTGGCTTATCAGCCATAGCTGACCATTCTCTACCCTGTAGCAGGCTGCTAATTCTAACTGTAGCTGACTTAACATTTGGCACCTCAATACCAACCAGTCGCTTACCTGGAATAGGCGCTTCTATACGAATGCTAGTAGCCGCCAAATCAAGTGCCAAGTTATTTTCCAGTGCTGTGATTTTGGTTAATTTTACACCCGTCGGCGGACGCATAGTATACTGGGTTACCCGTGGACCTATGTTAGCACCCTCCATCTCTACATCTATATTAAAGTTACCAAAAGTATCCTTTATAGCTGCAGCATTAGCATTAACATCGCCAGCATCAGCTTTATCCTGAGTTTTGTTTAGCAAATCCAGCCCCGGGAATTTCCAATTTGGATCAGTCGTAGTTGTTAGCGCCATATGACTTTCTGATTCTGTTAGTTTTTTGGCAGAATTTTTTAGATTAGACATACGAGGCTTAACTTTTGGCTCATCAGCACTAGCACCATGATGAACGGTTGGTACACCCTCATTTAGTTTGAACTGCTTTTCTTTTAGATCATTTAAATCTGTGTCACCTTCATCATCAGATTGACGTCTAGCGAACAAACTTTTTATAGATATACCAAAAGTTATAAATATTAGTATCAACGATACAATAACAAACAAAATCCCAGCCGGAATTTTATCCAAGAGATTCAAGACTGCACCACCTATCAGACTACCGATAAATCCACCATGGGCTACACTTTCTTCGCCAGATTCGGTCATAATATTAGTATTAGCTGTAAAGATATGAAACATTGCCGATAGTGAAAATAATAGTGCAATCACTGATATAGTCTTACCAATTGGCAAACGCTTCTCTTCGTGACGCAACTTTACTATACCTATATAAATCAAGATAACTGGCAAAAAATAAGTAGTCCAACCAAACACCCAAGAGAAACCGTTAAATAACCCTACTGGTAAACTACCACCAGTATTAAAACAGCCTAGCGTCAATAAAATACCAATCAAAATAGCTACTATTGCCCAGAGAATCGGCCAAACAATTGACTGTTCCTTTGGCTCGGGTGCCTGATTCTTTTTCTTTCTTGTTTGTTTTTTCTTTTTAGCCATAAGAGTTATTGTACCATTTTTGATTTTTATGCTAATACATTAATTGTAGCACAATCAACAACAAAAGTCAATAATTTGCGAATTAAAACAATCTACCCTATCACGAGAGTAGATTGTTAACTTATCTTAAAATATCTAGCGAGGAGTGATTCTTACACCGTTTTGGCGAGCAATGTCTATAAGCTGACGTATGCTACCCCTAGGGATCGCTTGCTCAGCCGATGCAGTGTAGTTATCGGTATGACCTTTGGCCCACTCTGTAGACTGAGACACATCTACAATATGTGCTATGCCACCAGGACCCACACCAGATTGTATGTCTATACCTTGGGCTGTCATATCTCGCACAATTCCATCCACCGCATTAGGTGTTAGTCCACTAACATCAAAGCCTTGGCTTTGAAGTGAATCAAACGCACCATGTACTAGTTGGTTAGGTGTTGTTGCCTCAATTGTTCCTAGGCCACTCTTTACAACATCAGCCAGAGGATCAGTCTCGCCAAGTTTGGCACCAATATTGGCGCTCTGACCTAATCTGGTTTCTAACAAAGTCTGAGTTGTGCCAGGATCATGGCCTACCTTGGACATCAAGTAAGCTGCACCGACTGCCAAAGCACCAGTGGCCACTATAGCGGCATAGTGTCGGCCCTCGTATTTTCGGTCACGCGTATCAACTATAGCATCACCTATCTTTTTGCTGGTAACACGCTCACCTTTGTAATTCTTGCCATCAAACCTAACGGCCGGAGGCTTTTTAAAGGCTTGCTTTACCCTAGCCCACAAACCACGCTTGGTCTTTGGCTCAGGCCCAGTGATAACCGGGATTTCCTGTGTATCATCTTGTGATATATCCTCTGTATTTTCTGGCTGAGTCTGAGGGTTTTCTTCAAGCCAATCCAAGTATTCCTGCGGGGTATCGTCAGTTTGCTCAGGATCACCATCTTTGTAGAAAAAGCTAGCTGGGAACTTCTGCAAAATATCATCTGGTACACCTTGGGATTTTAGTTCTGTCATCCACTTAGTAGCTACCTCATCATCAATACGACTTCTTATTTCATCATTGTGAATTTCAGTTTTGACCTGGTCTTTGTACTTCATGACCCGGTCTAGTAATGCATCAGTTGGGTCTTTGGCGCCTTCATCATCAAAATTCTTGCTAGCTGATTCGTCATTTTTACTCTGTTTGGAAGCAACAGTATCTAGCTTATCAAACAATACATCTGTTATGTTACTCTGGCTAGTTTTGTCATCATCAAGCTCAGCTTTGGCAAGTTCTCTGGCTAATTCTTTGACACCCATATCTTCGTAAGCTTTCTCTTCTTTAGAATCTGTAATGTCTTCTTCGGAGCTTGGACGACTATCAATATAGTCAGTAGCTTCTTGTCTGGCTTCTTCACTAGCGCCATATCCGCCAGCTAGCTCGGTTATAGCCTGAATTCTCCTGGCCTCTTCCCTGCTAACACGATTCTTTTTGGTAGTTGGCTCAGCCTTTAATGAGCTAGACTCTCTCTCTGGAGGGTTGTCATGATAGTCCTTCCATGCGTGATCTTCTTGCTCGGATATTGATAAATTATGGTTGTCTAAATCTTTGACGTTTGTCCAACGGTCAGCTTCAACCTGACCTTGATCAGGGTTGTGTGGAGGCAAGGCCTCTATGTCTTTGAAATGTGGTGCTAGTTCGCTCATTATTATTCCTTGTACTAATATTTTTTTGTTTTTTGTTTGAACTGTTTACATATTAGCATAAACATTACAAAAAGTCAAGCATTATTAACTATTTTGGCAAAATAAGCAAAAACACCATAACATATTATTAACCATTAAATATTAACAACTAGCTATTGGAAACAATCGCTAGGGTGCTGAGAGATCAAACAAATCATCGGCTTTGCTGATGAGTAGGCCCGACCGGTGCGATGGTCGTGAGAATTAGTCGGTGCGGGGATCTTGGTTTAGTAGCTTCTGACGCATCCGAGCAAAGCGGTCTTGCAGATCTTTAGCTTCTTGCTCTGGAGTTTTGGCGGTATTTTGTTTTTTGGACTGTTTGCCGCCACCATTTTGTTTACCGCTACCCTGTTTGCCACCACCGATAATATTAACTACCGGAATAACAATTGGGCTACGGCCGGTTTGTTCATACAAAAAGTGTGTCACGTGTTCGCGTAGTTCGGCCTTGAAGCGATCTAGGTCAATTCGTCTAAAACGCTGCTGAACAGCCCGTTTTAGTTCTGTCCTAAAGGCATTCATTAACTCTTCCTGATCTTTCATATAAATAAAACCACGACTAATGATATCTGGGCTGGTCATTAACTGGCCAGACTTGCGATCTATAGTTAAGATTACTGCTACCAAGCCCTCCTGAGACAACATCAGACGGTCTTTGACCACTACATTACTGACCGCTGCGCCTGTTTGGTCAATCAAGATAGTACCATGCGGCACTTGACCAATGATCTCCATCTTTTCGCCATCTAGGGCGATAACGTCACCGTTTTCGGCATTAATACAGTTTTTGCGTGGAATTCCTGCCTCAATCGCAATATCAATATGACGTTGCTTGACACGATAAGCGCCATAAATTGGGATGAAAAACTGTGGCCGAGTCATCTCTATCATCTCACGGAACTCATCCTGGCTAGCGTGGCCAGAAACATGCAGTGAGCCAACCTTGTCTAGCTCATGGTTGCGATGTTCAAAAACATGAACACCTTTACGTGTTAGATCATCTACCATATTGCCAACTAAAGCATCGTTACCAGATTCTGGAATTGGAGTAGAACTTAGTACTACAGTGTCCTGCTCTTTTAGCTTGATATGACGGTGCTCACCGCTAGCCATTCGTTGCAAAGCCGAATTCGGCTCGCCCTGACTACCAGTACAAACTACTACTACTTGAGCGTCTTTCATACTTGGGACGCTAGCAATTGGCACAATTGTGCCTTTAGGAATACGAACAAAGCCATGACGCACAGCCATTTCTAGCGTACTTACCAAACTACGGCCATCTAAGGCAATCTTTTTACCATGATGGCTGGCAGCATTAATAATCATCTGAATACGGTTAATGTTGGTGGAAAACATCGCCATAAAACAACGACCTGGCGCTTGGTCCATAATATCTATAAAGCTCTGTTCAATAGTGCTCTCGCTTGGAGTTCGGCCTGGGCGCTCACAAGTAGTACTTTCGCTTAACAACGCTAATACTCCCTCCCGACCAAGCTCTATCAAGCGATCAGTATCAGTCTTTTCATGATCTAGCGGATTAGGGTCTAAACGAAAATCACCAGTGTTGATGATACGACCAACGGGCGTGTCTAGGGCTATACAAGTACTGCCCGGGATAGAGTGAGTGACTCGGACTAGCTCTACAAAGAAGCTACCGATTTTTAGTCTCTCATGAGTTGTTTCATTCATAACAACAGTCCGAAGCTCAAAGCCTTCTGGCATTTCTAGGCCAAAATTCTCAAAGATCTCTTCTACACGGCCAATACTGAATTTACTGCCATAGACTGGTGCTGGGTACAGTGGTAGCATATGCGGCAAACCACCAATGTGGTCTAGGTGACCATGGGTTATTACGTAACCTTTTAGCTTGTGACGAATAGTGTCTAGATAGCTCATGTCTGACACGCCATAGTTAATGCCAGGCAAATCCACACCTAGGTCAGAACCACAGTCCATTATAATGGCATCGTCTTTGTACTCTACCAAGATACAGTTTTTGGAGCCACCTCCATCCATACCTCCTAGACCAATAATCTTCAATCTAGGGCTATCGTCTATAAAGTTGGCTCGTACATTTTCTTTGGCTTGGATAACACCTTCAGCGTCTAAGTATTGGTTGGCTATACGGTTGGCATCATCAGCATTGCGCCTCTGAGCCCTAATAGCCTCACCACGACTGACTGGTTTTTTGCCAGAATCTTTTTTATCCTTACTGGCTTTGGTTTTTTGGTTTGGATTCATGATCAAACCTCCTTTTTTAATTTATTAAATTTTTAATTGCTTTGAAATCATCAAATAATGTGTTCTTTAGGCCGCCATTATATAGCGCTGCTGCCGGGTGATACAGAGGTAAAAGCGACATTTCTCCGGTATCATCGGTACGAATTTTGAACAACTGACCATGAACATTAGTTATGGACTGATCGGGTAAAAAATAGCCCATACTATGCCGACCAAGTGTCACAATTACCGCTGGCGCGATAGTCTTTATCTCTCTGAGTAAATACGGCCAAAACTCCTTCTTTTCCTCCAGGCTAGGATCACGATTGTTCGGTGGTCTGTATTTCACAATATTTGTAATGTACACGTCTGAACGATTCAGACTAATACTGGCTAGCATCTCGTCTAGTAATTTGCCGGCTGCACCGACGAACGGAATTCCTTGCAAATCTTCTTGTTTACCAGGCGCTTCACCAATAAAAATTATTCTGGCATTAGGATTGCCGTGCCCCATGACTAACTGGGTGCACCCTTGAGCCAAATCTGGACAGATATTATCGGTTATAATATCTGCCTTGATCTGTTCAAGCTGACTTTTTGCCGTTTTTGGAACCTTTGACATTCTTGCTTGTTAGTAGTGAACTGAATATCTTGGTCAATAGACTTATAGAATAAACTGCTATGGCAAAAAACAGTACATAATACAGTAAATTGCCGGTTTCTATACCTAACGAAGCTACAATATAGCCAACTATTATGGCTATACCGATTAATATAAATCGACCTTTATTGGTAGAAATTAACTTCTGATAGATGCCCAACATTTAACCCTCTAGGTCTTTCTTTTTCATGCTTAGTTGTAAGCGACCACGCTCATCAATAGCAACTAGCTTAACATCAACTTTATCGCCTTCTTTTACTATATCACTTGGCTTGTTAACACGCTCTTCGCTCATAGCGCTAACATGAACTAGCCCATCTTTACCAGGAAGTATCTGTACAAAAGCACCAAAATCCATCACACTGACCACTGGTACCTGGCGATAAACCACGCCAATCTCCGGCTCAGCTACAATACCATTTATCATAGCAATGGCATTATCAATACTTGTCTTGTCAGCACTAGCTATAGCTACTGTACCATCGTCCTTTATATCAATCTCAGCACCGGTTTCAGCGATGATCTTATTGATTGTCTCACCACCTTTGCCGATTACCTCGCGAATTTTATCCGGGTTAATCTTGATACTCTCTACACGTGGCGCATACGGACTCATCGCACCAGGGACACTAATCACGCTTATCATGTGGTCCAAAATCTGATCTCGGCCAACTTTAGCCTGATCTAGAGCCTGCCTTAGAACCGCTACCGGCAGTCCATGAACTTTCATATCCATCTGCAGAGCTGTAATACCTTCTGTGGTACCAGTCACCTTAAAGTCCATATCACCAGCAAAATCTTCAGCGTCGGCAATATCACTCAGAATAATCGGTGAATCACCGTTCATCATTAGACCCATTGCGATACCACTAACTGGCCTCTTTAGAGGTACTCCGGCGTTTAGTAGAGCCATGGTTGATGAGCATGTAGCAGCCATGGATGTTGAACCATTCTGGCTCATTATTTCTGTCACCGAGCGGATAGCATAAGGAAAATCTGCCTCATCTGGCAAAACTGCTGTCAAAGCGCGCTCAGCCAAATATCCATGACCAATTTCTCTCCGACCAGGACTGCCTAGGCGCCTAACCTCACCAACCGTCCAGCCAGGAGCATTATAGTGGTGTAAGTATCGCCTTTCTTCGTCTTTCTCCATAGTATCAACAATCTGGGCATAACTGAGTGGCGCCAAAGTTACTATATTCATAGCCTGGGTTACACCACGAGTAAAGATAGATGAACCATGAGCTCTGGGTAGGAATCCAACTTCAGATGACAACGACCTAATCTCGGTAGTTTTACGACCATCTGGACGAATATTATCGTCTACAATTCCCTGGCGCACATCTTTATGAACAGCTAATGTAAAAGCATCATCATATTCACGCTTAACTGACGTGAACTCTTCTTTGCCAAGCTGATCCAAAAAGTGAGCTTCCATAGCTTCACGCAATTCGCGAATTAGCTCATTACGTTCTGGATAATGTTTACGCAAAGGACTACCCAACTTGCCATCCACCCAAGCATCAACCGCTTTTTGGATATCTTCATTTGGCAAAATTAGTTCGTATTCTTGCTTAGTAACACCAACTTTCTGGACCAATTCATTCTGTAATTTAATTGCCGGTTGCATTGCCTTGTGGGCAAATTCTATAGCCTCCGCTATCTGTTGCTCAGTAACTTCACTGGCACCAGCTTCTACCATCATTACTCCTGTTTCTGTGCCAGCTACAACTAAGTCTAGGGTCGATTTATTCAGCTCCTCGGCTGACATAAAGGCTTGGTATTCACCTTTTTCATTAACGCCAACTCGCAATCCTGCTACCGGACCATCAAAAGGTGCACCGGTTAACATAAAAGCTGTACTCATAGCGATCATAGCGATCATATCTGGTCTAAAACTAGGATCCATACTAAGTACTGTGGCAATTCCTTGAGCTTCATGACGATAACCTTTTGGCCATAGTGGACGAATCGGACGATCAATCAAACGGCCAATCAAAATTGCATCATCACTCGGGCGACCTTCGCGCTTGATAAAACGTGAACCGCTAATTTTGCCAGCTGCATACATTTTTTCTTCGTAATCAATACTAAGTGGAAAATAATCAAAATCTGGTAACGATTTAGAGCTAACCATGGCAGTCCCTAGCACAACCGTATCGCCATAACGAGCGATTACAGTAGCACTAGACCGAAATCCAACTCGGTTTATCTCCAGACTAAGTGTTTTGCCGCATAACTCTGTGCTAACAGATATTATGTCTTTTCCATAAGGATTTATTATCATTTATTTTTACCTTTCTCATCAGATTGATTCAAATCTGTCACTGGTAAAGTGAAGATCTGTCTATCAATCCGACGGATCTATTAATCCCCTCTTATACTTGAGGAGCTATTCCTAGCACAATTCTGATCTATCTCTATTAAAATGTGTAGCAAAAATGTACTAGTGATAGCTCTTCAAACTACCGACGAATACCTAGTTTCTGGATAAGCTCTAGATACTTTGCTGAATCTTTGTCAGCAATGTACTTTAGCAACCTTTTGCGCTTACCAACCATTTGCAGTAGCCCACGGCGAGCTGCATAATCTTTTTTGTTAACCTTTAGGTGTTCAGTTAGCTCAGCGATTCTAGTAGTTAAAATACCTACTTGAGCCTCTGGACTACCAGTGTTCTTGGCGTTGCCACCTAGGTCTTTTACTATTTCTGCCTTCTTTTCAGATGTTATCATCAACTTCCTTTATTTACTTTCTTTAATAACTAATTCTCTAAGAGATCAATGGCGTTACTAACGATTCTAACACAACCCCTGTTATTTAGCAAGAGGTTCTGTAGTTGCCCCTTGTCTACCCTGCTTAAAGTAATCGTAACAGCCAAGTGAGCCTAACCCTAAAGCTACAGCAGTTGACGCATGACCGCTATTTTCTAGGATATTACTAATTGTCTCATTAGTGGCCATAGATGACGCCAGATAAGCACTAACCGCGCCAAACCGAGCGATCATACCAAGTTTACCAGTTTTGTGCACTTCTGGAGCACGACCTAGTTTTTTGGTAGCCCAGGCGGAAGTAGCCACCGTAGCTATCTCTGGTACAGCAATTAGCCCGGCTAATGGAGGTAAATAACCACCCTTGATACCACCAATCAACATACCTCCCATAAATACTTTGTCCATTGATGCATCCAGACTAACACCAAGTTTACTTGGCCAAATTCGTAGACCATCGCGTATTTTGGCTGGCCAATTTCTTGCTAGATTAATTAAACTACCCTCGGCATCGCTAACTGCTAGAGCTAACGCACCAGCAGTGGCTGTCTCTGGACTGACTGTACCTTTAGCCATTGCATAGCCAAGTGCCAAACCACCAACACCACGAGCCACACTTAGTAAGTTTGGCAAAGTAACATTGGCCTCGCGTTCAATATCTACAAAGTCTTCTCTTTTGGTGATAATACCCATATACGTACATTATAACATACAATAACCTTATTTGTCAATAGTAATCAGGTCGCTACTATTGATATGATCAATGTTTTTAGCATCTGCTAACTGGTATTGTCCAACAACCGTCCGACGTAAGGCAGTTAGGTAACCCAAAGTACCTAGACTGCTAGCTATATCCTCTGCCAGACTACGAATATAGGTGCCACTAGACACGCTGACCACAAAATTAACGTCTGGGTAGCTATAACTAGTTAGCTTAATATCATAAATATTTATCTGACGAGGCTCTATTTTAACTTCTTGGCCCTTACGAGCCAGGTTGTAAGCCCGTTGACCGTTGATCTTTATAGCTGAATAAGCCGGTGGTACCTGATATGACTCACCCAGAAAACTGTCTAACACCTCTTTTAGTTCATCCTCTGTAACATCTACATTAGGACCTGCCGTAATATCACCCTCGGCATCACCAGTAGTACTACCAGCACCCAGGCGCATGCTAACCTCATAAGTCTTGTCTAGTTTGCTAAACTCGCTTGCTCGCTTGCAGTAACTACCAACTACCAGAATCATTAACCCTGTAGCACTTGGGTCAAGTGTACCAGTGTGGCCAACCTTTACTTTCTTTTTTAGTCCTGTGGCTTTAAAATATTGGTTTTTTAAAATGCCCCGAACTTTAGCCACAACATCAAAAGATGACCAGTTGAGCGGTTTGTCTACTAAAATAATACCGTCAGACTTTATGTCCATAGAGCCTAGAATATACTAGATATACACATTTGACCAAACTTAGCTTGGAATCATAGGTGGCGGTACTGGTGGCGGGGGTGGGCCCGATGGATTATTAGCTGTGTTTGTAGAGGTGTCTGGCTGATTATTTACTCCAACGCCAAGTGGCTGAGCACCGAGTGCCTGGATTGGCTCCGGACGATACTCGTTAGATGAATTCACAGCTCGCTCTACGGCTGACTGAGCGTAATCTAGTGATGGTGGTGGAGCTACGGTAGCTTCCACTGATTGAGGTTCTGAGTCTGGGCTGACTATCTGAGGCTCGGTCGGTGTAGAAATAGCTTGAGAAGCCTGCTGGGCCTCATCTGGGGACAATGGGTTGATAGTACGACCTCTGGTAGAAGGCGTATTATTAACAGATGGCTGGTATTCGGATACATGCGGGCTGTTGACTGACTTCTCTAGATCGGATAATGTTTGGCGATTAGCGTTACCAAAACTGCCAAGTGCTGGATCTGGAGTACTATTATACTGTCTATCTTGGGGCTCAGAATTGGCCGTAAGCTGACCACCAAATGTTGGTGGCTGATAAACCATATTACTACCGCCAGTAACCGCAGACTGTGGTTCCTGAGCATTATCGGTGCCGTTAGTTTGGTTATCTACCGCCTGAGCTAACTTAACTTCTTCTTGCTTGCGAGCTTCCTCGGCCTGTCTGGACTCTTCTTCGGCAATCATATCAGCAGTTGACCTCAGTCGGCCGGCGTCATCTATATGGATCTGGTCATCATCGTGGTCAATCTCTATGACACCATCATCTTTTTTAGGCTCTGGAGCTGGTTCTTCTTCTGGTTCATCTTCCTGGGCCTCTGGGATAACATCGCTTTCTGGTAATTCTAACGATGATTCATCATTGAACTCGGCCGAATTATTATCTTCGTCAGGATTTACGTCATCGTTATCTTCTGGTTCTTCTGCTTGAGCGCCCTCTTCTAACTTGCTAGATACTAGCTGAGTACTGGCCCCGGCCGACATTAAAATACCAGATATAGACATAGTGTGTGGCGATGATTTTTCGTTTTTGAATCTATCTGTTTCGTGAACAATTCCAGCTAGGAAAGCTGTAGCAATTTGGCCATCAAGCGATTTTTTATCTAGAGATACTATTAGGTCAGCTGACATCTCACTAATACTACTAGCGGAAGTATCGGTCCAATTAATAGTACCAATCTCGGACGGTTCGTTACTACTAAGGGCAATTATTTTAGCATCGTGCAAAATACGTCCATGAGCCAAAATAGCCTCGTCCAAATCAGTACGATTCTTGATACCAAGCGCTACGATAGCATCAATATTAAAGTCACCCTGACTAAAATCTAGATCTTTCTCAGAAATACTAGTTTTGTATGGTGTTATAAAGATTCGGACCACATTATCCTCTACTTTGTAGCGCAATTTATCTGCCTTGGACTTATCTAGGCTGATAATAAAATCACGCAGGCTGTCAGTATTTTTTTCTAGAGTCTTTTCTGGCTCTAGGAAGTCAATTAACTTTGGTACCTGACCGCTAAACACTGCTGTAGCGTGCTTTTGGGTCTTACTAAGAGCCAAAGTTAAACCAATACAAGCTGCCAGCTGATCAACGCCTGGATCTTTGCTAACAGTCACCATTATATTGTTAGCCGACTTTAATATACCAACTATCTCTGATAGTTGACCTTTATTGCTTTGTTTATTCTGATCTGTATCTGCCATTTTGATTTTTTGTTATTGTTATTTCTAAGCACAAGCGTATCACAAATCAGCTAAACAGTCTAGTATTTTTTTGTAAAAGTTGGTAATATTATCCAGAGTATTAAATAAAATATTAATGATAAACAAGGAACAATAATGCCAATAATAAAATCAGCCAAAAAACGCGTAAAGGTTGCCAATAAAGCGACTGTGCGTAACAGCAAGACCAAAAGAAGTCTAAAAACAGCAGTCAAATCACTGCAGGCTGCCATAAAAGGCGGCGACAAAGATGCTGACAAAAAACACCGAAAAGCTCAAAGCTCCATTGATCAAGCCGCTAAAAAAGGTGTAATCCATAAAAACAAAGCTGCTCGCAAAAAAAGCCAACTATCTAAAGCAGCCAAAGCTTCTGGCACTAAAAAAACTACCACTACTGCCAAAAAACCAACCAAGGCTACTACTAAAAAGACTGTGGCTAAAAAACCAGCGGCTAAGAAAACCGCAACCAAAAAAACTACTAAAAAATAGTTATTTAGCTAATTTAAACCCCGTATCCTCCTATAGGTGCGGGGTTTTTATTTGGCCAATGAAACGATTGCTAATTTTAGGGCATCATCTAAATTATAGGTCTGTTTTTTGGAAGTTAGATCAATACTGGTTAGCAGGTTTAGAAACTGGCTTACCTGCTCCCTACCCATCGCCCTGGCAATCTTTTCTGATTTAGATAAAGTAAAACTATTCAGCTTAGTCTCTCTAGCGATTTCGCTAGCTGGCTGATTGCTAGTGGCGCAAACCGCTACCAAGTGCATCTGCCAAACCAACATACCCAAAATAGCCTGGGGCTCAGTCCGTAGTTTGCGTTGCTCGTCATAAACCTGCAAAGCTTTTTGGCACTGACCGGTAAAAGCATAGTTAACTAGGTCAAAGATTTTACTTTTGATAGTCTGGTCGGTAAGTAAATCTATCGTCTGACGATTAATTAGTGCATCATACTGAATAAGTTTATTAAGTTCATGGTCCAAACTAGTCTGACTATTGCCAACTCTGTCTATTAAATAAGCCGCATCGGATCTGCTAATCTGCCCCCCTAGGTCGCTAGCACACTGAACTAACCAGTCGGCTAGAGTATTTTCGTTTAGTTCGGCAAACTCCTTGAAGCTAGCCAATTTAGCCAGTTTTTTATAATAACTGCTACGCTTGTCGGGCTGTTTTTCTATGATTAACAAAGTAGTATCGTCGTCAATTTTATCCAAAAACGCCTCAATATCATCTGCCAAACTTTTGTAAGCTGACAAACTGTGAATTATTACTAATTTTTGCTCCGAAAACAGCGATACCGACGACAATGAGGCCACAAATTCAGCCTGCTCATCTTCATTGCCATCAAACCGCTCAATCGCCAGTTGATCGTTTTTTGCCAAAAAATCGGTAACCAACTGGTCTGTGGCAGTCTTTACGCCAAACCAATTACTACCAGCAAATACATATACCATTATTTTATTGTACTACTTCCTCTCGGCCTACCAGCCCATACGCAAATCTCTTGAGCGTGTTCTGCCAAAGCGTTGCTTCCTAGACTTTTTGGATATTTCTTCTGATTCTATTGGTTCCGTGCGAAGTTTGGACACTGGAGCCTTATAGCTGCCATCTATAACCCTACCCAGAGTCTCTCTGGATTCTTTATAGAGCTCAAACTGCGGATATTTGACGTTGGTAGAGACCGTCAGTTGAGCGACCGGACGTTTAGAATTAGCGGGCTTAACTATCATCTCGGTATTCTTTTGATCCGATTTAGCTTTTACCTGCAAAAAGGCTTCTTTATCATCAGCGTCTACAACTATATCTACTCCGGCCTTTTCTTCACTTGGCGTAGCAAAACGTGCTTGGTGACCTAATTTTTTACTAGCCATCAAAATTTTGTGTTCGGCCAAAAAACCTGACATTGTCGCTCGTGACACTCTATGGACATACTGTTTAGAATATTTCAAAATCGCTACTAGTGATATCTCTGACGCTCTAAATATATAACTGTTCAATAACTGATCATCAGTTCCTTCAAACTGGGTAGTTAGGCCCAAAATAGATTGCTGAACAGCTGAGCGCTCCCTTAGCATACTATTCTGCACCAAACCTATAAAATCTGGCATGCCAGCTAGCAGTTCGGCTTCGTCAGTTATTTTATCAGGATGATGATTATTACCTTCCAGAGCTTGATACATAAAGCCATAACCATAGTAATTAAAGAAGTTGGCGGTCATGTCATCAAACATTTCAGGGTTTTCATCACGTAGCTGCTTAACCTCTCTGTCTATTAGGTAATCATCGGCCCGAGCAGTAACGTCTTCTGGCGAAGTAGAACAAAGTAGCTTGGCATAATGTCCACGACTGGACTCTTCACAGTCGCCCAAAACAACCGCGCCAATAGTTCTAACGTCTTCTTCATTAATTCTGGCCCCAAATCTAACAAAACCTGAATAATTGACTAACTCGTAGTCGTCCGCCCTATGTTCCATATAACCTTAGTATAAATTAAACACTGGCAAAATAATGTTGTATTTTATGTTAGTTTGGTGCTTTTTGGCATTTTGGACAAATATGCGTTCCGCGACCAGCCACTCTAATCTTTTCTATGGTCGTACCGCATCTGGGACAAGGCAAATTCTCACGCCGAAAAACCCTGGCAAAGTCCATATAACTACCCTTTTTACCTTCAGCATTAACGTAATTTTTGTTGGTAGAGCCACCTTTGTCAATTGACAACTGTAACACCTCTCTGACAGCTGTAAATAATTTTTTTGCCCGCTGCTTAGAGATATCCTTTACTAGTGTGCCTGGATGAATCTGCGCGTCCCAAAGCGACTCATCGGCATAAATATTACCTACACCTGCCAATACCGTTTGATCTAGTAAAACAGCCTTTATATTACTGCCCTTTCGGCGCTGAATTCTGTCATAAAAAACTTCAGCCGTAAAGCCATCCTCTAATGGTTCGGGACCAACCTTTTTCATAAAATTAGTCTCAGCAACAGCAATAGTTGGCATTAATCTAACCCAACCAAATTTACGTTGGTCATTAAAAAACAGTTTACTATTATTATCAAGTGACAGCACTACCCTAGTAGACCTATCTGGCAGATCACCAACTAAAGAATCAGTTGGATGACCAGCACCAAAATACTCGGCTCCACGATAAACTAATTGACCAGTCATTTTTAGATGAATAACTAAAGAATAGTTACTATCTAAATCAATAATCAAGACTTTGGCCCTACGCCGAACAGACAGAACCTTGGCGCCAATCAGAAACTGATTAACTTCAGTTTCTGGATTTGGGAACGATTTAGGCCAATTGTACTCAGCTTTTAATACCCGATGACCAATTAATAATCTACTAAGTCCTCGTTTGACGGTCTCTACTTCTGGTAATTCTGGCATATCTAGAATATACGAGGATTCATCCCAAAAATCCAGCAGAAAATACAAACCTTACGACTTTCGCAATTAGTGCCATAGTGGTTGTTCTCTTCCGAGGAGCGGACAGAGGTGTACTAGGACCGCAGGAGAAACAATCGCTAGGGTGCTGAGAAG
>CAZSRV010000008.1:0-36924 GCA_964609815.1 uncultured Candidatus Saccharibacteria bacterium
TTGGTGATCTCACGGGGAATCGAACCCCGATTGCCAGGATGAAAACCTGGTGTCCTAACCGTTAGACGATGAGACCATTTTATTCTTTCGATTATTATAACACTTATCAAGATGTCTTCAAAGGTGTAATTATAGCCAAATAAACTAAATCAGAGCCCACCAGCGCAGGCTCATAAGCTTAAAAAGAAACCCCTGAACAAAAGCTCAGGGGTTTCCTGTCATTTTCGTCGTCATTTTTGTTTTACTAATTTTGGAGCGGTCAGTCTATGCTCGTTAATTGCGTACTTTTAACGTTAGCACATTCTGAAGCTTTTGGCTAATGTTATCCACAGCCAACTAAGACTGACTACCAAAACGACGACTAATCACGCTGTAAGCGATAGCGCTTAAAGCAACAACACTACCAAATACAGCAGCGATGCTACCAGCACCAGTCTTTGGCAACTCGGTAGGAGTTGTAGGCACACTAGGAGTTACCGGAGTAACTTTTGGCTCTTCTTTAGGGCTAAATGTTACATTCTTGGTACAACCATCAGCGGTCTTCCACTCTGTTTTGCCATCAGCGTATTTTACATTTACGCTAGATACGATCTTGTAAGTACCGTCTTTTGCGTAAGTGTGGCTAGCTGTCTGACCGTTAGTAACGGTACCGTCACCAAAGTCAGTCTTGTAACCAATGATTGTAGCGTTGTTTACAGCGCTAGTAATAGTTACAGTAACTTTACGGTTGTCACCAAGCTTAATGCTTACTGCCTTACATTCACCAGTAGAAACTACCGGAGGAACTTCTGGACAGTCAACTTTGGCGCTAAACTGTACAAATCGTTTTTGCTGTGTAGAAACACCCACACCGCCAGGAATATTAACCTGTCCGCCAACAATACCGTCAGGTAGTGTTTGCATAACGCTATTATTAGCGTCTAGTAGCTGAGTAGAGCCACCAACATAGCTGATTTTGTAACTACCGCTTAGCTTAACACCAGCTGTGTCGGTAGTAGTTTTTGGGTTAGCATTATCTGCAGTAACAGTTACTTTAGAACTGTGACTAGTAGAAGCACCACTTGGCAAAGTAGCACCTACTTTGACACCTGTTAGGGCATCTGGGCCTGGGTTATGAATACGTACCTTAAACTGTACAGTTTCACACTTGTCGGCATTAGTAGGATCAGCGAAATCACCGCCCTTAGTTACGTTACGAACACGGTATATATCACCGCCTTCAATTTGACCAGCTGTAGAAGCCAATACTGGCGTAGCAGCTAGTGTTAACGGTGCTACAATAGCAACACCAAGAATCAAAGCTTTAATATTAAAACTCATAATATTCTCCTTCTTAATTAAACATTTAGTTGTAGCTTAAATTTATAAATTATTTGATATTTATTGCAGACTAGATAGACACTGGTTTTCAAACTTGGGTAAAACTGGTAACTAAGGGATCTTTGGAGAGCGAATGCTCATCAACAAAAATGTTAGTTACCAGTCTTCCCGACCTTATGTAAATAAATCAGTCCAAAAAGAACCACATCCTTTCTAAAATCAATGAATTGTCTACCAATTCCTAGAAGTCGTCAGCGACGACCGGAAACTGGTAGCTGGTGGTGGCGGTTTTGCCATTGAGCGAGGCCGTGGCCGTGACAGTTGCCTGTCCGGTGTTGGCGGTCGCCCACGCAGTCGCCTGCCAGCAAGTGGTGTTGGTCGGGCAAGCCTGACCGTTCCACGTTGTGCTGACCTCCCGCAAACCGGCGACCCAAATGGGGCCAGCGGTTGTAACCGAAAGGCTTGCGCCCTTGGTCGTGCGGAAAAAGACCTGAACGTTCCCGTTCACATAAATGTGAGCGGGGCTTCCATCAGCCTGCACCGTGGGTGCGGGCTTCTCCGGCACCGGGGGCGTCGGAGGGGTCGTGCAGTTGACCGTGGCACCAGGCGAATTGACGTTCGAACAGATGTTCGTAGTCGTATTCGTGTTGGTGTTGGTCTGCGTCGTGGTGTTGTTCTGGGTGATCACGCACTGTGATCCGTTCCAGACACCGTTGACGATCGCAGAGCACTGCTGCTCAGCGGTCTGCTGAGTAGCATTCGCATTACTCTGCACAACGCACTGGACTCCATTCCAGACCGACCCACCGGGGCAACTGACCGTGACCGGAGCCGGGGTCGGCTTCGGGACGATGGTCGGCTTCGGCTTGGGCTTCGGCTTCGCCTTGACAGGCGGAGCGACCCAGATGACGACCTTGACGATACCCGAACCGGGGTTCGAGCACGACGTCTGGCCGACAAACTTGGCCGAGACTACCCTACGGACCGAGAAAACCTTGGTCCGTTTGGTACTGAAGTTCCCCTTTCCATACTGCGCGGGAAGTGAAACAACGACCGAGGTGCCTGCCCGGAGGGTCTTGCGACCAGCCGAAAACAGACGACCGTTACGACATCCGTAGTTTTGGATTCTGGCTGAAGATGCCAAATTCACAACTACGGTGTCACGGCGGAGCCAGGTGGCGACAGAACCGTCGCGCTGGCTGTAGCCGGCACTCCTGAAGACCTTGGCGGCCTGAGAGGTAACCCTCTCGCCTGCCAGGTTCTTCGCGAACTGGGTGGTCGTGGTGACAGCGCGTCCCGAAGGAGTACACTGCCCACGTGAGTTGGCGGATGCCAACTCAGTGTTCGCCATCAGCCCGAAGGTGATGACGAGGATGGTGATCGCCCAGGAGGCGATCTTCTTGTGGTTCAGAGTTGTCATGAAAATACACCTCCTCAAGGTGTCTTTGTGCCATTACGGCTCAAATGTGGGTTCATGACGTCCACATTGATTGCGAAGCCCCTTGTTGGGCGATGCGAACTACCAGCAATTTATTACTAGCAATACGCATCGTCCATATAGGAGTTATACGCACTCAGTGTGTCTGACTATTTATAGAAAGAACTTATATTACATAGAAATCAGGGTTTTGGATCTTTCCTCTACCAGAGAAGTTACAGATGCAACCTCGATCTAGGATTAAAAACCCATGACTATCTAGTCTATTTCACGAATCTCACACCAAACTATAGTGATATTCGTGATTTATTATCCTAATTGTTAAGCTACTTTATCGCTCCACCCGTTCCAGATTTCCACCTCTGTCTCGTCTTTACGAACGATTATGCTTACATAATAGCACAAGCGTGTCATTTTGTCAATATCCTGGCAATAAAATAGTCTAATTAACAGATTAGTTAAATAATATAAAACACCCCATGACTCCGGGGTGTTTTATATATTGGTTACTACTAGTATTAGCGTCTACTGGCAACTAGAGCATAATATCCAGCACTAGCCATACCTGTAACTACTAAGAATACAACCGCTATACTACCGGCACCAGTATCTGGTAGCGTACCAGGGGTGGTAGGAGTAGGCGTAACAGGGGTAGTGGTAGTTGCACACTCTGGACTATCAGCTGGCAAGTGTTCCTTGCCAGGAATCTCACACTTTGGTTGACCTTTGACAAATTCAACGGCTCCGGCACAAGCATCGCTTTCGGCCGTAACAGTTTGACCATTTACATCTACCAACACCTTAGCCCTAACTACATACCGGCCATCGCTAGCAAATGAATGATCAGCAGTGTTTTTATCTGTTGTTAGGCTGTTGCCATCACCAAAGTCATAGACATATTGCTTAATAGTAGCTCCACCAGATGCGCTAGCGCTTACTTTAACAGAGACATTACGTCCACCTATTTTCTTCAGTTCTAACAGATCACAAGAGTATTTAGGCTTAGTAGGAGCTTCACAGTCAGCCTTGACATTAGCATCGTCTTCTTTAGGATCTAACCCTTCTCCTGTACCCTCTGGGTCGGCGCTAGCTACATTACGGTATGTCTTTAGGTCACAACTAACGTTTTCACTCTTAGCTAGCTTAGCCGTAAAGGTGATTTTAGCCTCCGCGCCCTTGGCGATAGACGGTATTACCACACCAGCGCCAAACAGATCAGCATCAGATGAAGCCCCATTTACCTTTAGTGAGCCAGCTTCATAGGTCATACCTAGTGGTAAAGTATCTTTAATCACTACGTTTTTTAGCTCTGTCTGACCCGTGTTAGTCACCACTATCTGATATTCAGCTTTATCACCATAGTTTAGCTTAATATCTTGGGCAAAATCAGAGGTACTATCAGCCTTGCGCACACCCTTTTGGATCTTAAAGTCAGGCTTTTTCTCTTCTGGCTTACAATTATCTTTAGTTATATTGACTACAGAATCGTCTGTGACCTCCGTAGGAGTCTGCTGTGAGCTTGCATAGGCCAAATTGCGTAATCTAACACTACAACCCTCAAAATCGTCCTTGGCGGTTGTTTCAAAGCTAATATACTTGATCCCACCCGTCGGGTAAGTACCCAAAATCAGACCACCACCAAACAATGGAGCATCATTTTGAACACTAACATCATTACCATTATAAACTTTGACTGATCCTGGCACCACTGTTAAGTGTGGTGGCAAAACATCACGAGCTTTTACTTGGTCTAGCGTAACATCACCGATGTTTTTAGTACCTAGTAGCCACTGAACCTTATCACCTGGCTTGACAGAGGTTTCTTTACCCCACTCAGTAACACCAGACTTCTTAACTTGTTTAGTCAGCTGCAAGTCTGGAGCAGTCTGGACATTAATCTTTACTTTAATTTCTACTAAAGCAGCGTACTCAAAACAACCCGGAAGATTACCGTCCATGGCGTTATAGCCGATCGGAGCACCAGTAGTTACAATATTATCACTCAGTGCATAAGAGGCTGCACCACGAAGTAATTTAGCCGATCCAGGTACATAACTGACACTAAACTTCTTAGTACCAAGCATATCGGCAGTATCTTCTACGGTTGTAGCATTGCTAGCGCTAATATAACTTCTAGCTCTTAGGACTTGTTCAGTAGCAGTTGGCAAAGCAACTCTAACCTTGGCATCTTTAGCTATACCCTTACCACTGGCATTGGTAGTTTGATTAGCATTATTGTGTACATAAGTTCGCAAAATAACTTCTTTGCTACCATTTGTAACATCATTTATTTGATCAGCGTTGGTGTTAGTAGCCATATCACTTCTACGACCATCAAAGAACGCTCGCTCATCACCGTAACTTGGGGTGTTGATAAAAGAGTTAAATACTGGGCCATTCATAGAGCCACAACGACCGTTCTGCGTGGCAATATTGTTCGGATCATTACAGTCGTTATTGCCATCGTATTTGTTGTAGTCAAAAACCGCGCGGGCTGGATAGAATTCAGCATTTACGGCAATTGGCACGATTGTACCGACAGCCAGCAAGGCTACGACCATAGACACTTTAGCTCTAACACTTAGGCTACGAATTTTGTTGATTAGCTTCATATAGTTATTCCTCTCTTTAACTTTCTATGATTATGGCAAAATTGGTGGTTTAGTATCTGTAGATGCATTACCTGTACCAGCTGGTCCAGTAGCATTCTCTGCCGGAGCTTCTGTCTTTTGGCCAGTTTGCTCACCAGGTTGCACAGGAGCAGATGGTTGATTTGGCAAAGGAGTCTGTTCTGGTTTTGGCGCCTCCGGAGCTGGAGCCTGTGGTAACTTTTCGCCACCTACAGTACCGTTTGGATTAACTGGTTGTTCTGCTGGACCAGTACCAGGGCCAGTTGGACCACTTTCGCTGGTACCAGAACCACCATTTTGGCCAGGTACGCCTGCTGGTGTGGTATTACGATCAGTTTTTGGTGCACAACCTTCCATTTCTGGATTTGTTTCACAGGTTGGTCCGGTTGGTTTTTCTGGTTTTGGAGTTGGTTTGGTAGGTTTTTCAGGCTTAGGGTTTGCCGGTGTTGGCTTGCCACTAACGGCTACTGGAACTGTTGGTTTGGTAGGCGTAGTGCCAGTCGGCTTGCCAGATACGGTTGTAGTCTTTTTTGGCGTTACCTTTACCGGACTAACCACCTGAGCACAGTCACGAACATAAAATTTATTGCCATTCTCATCTGTAAAGCTCAGCCAATAGTCATTATAGCGAGTATTTTGCATGGCAAAGATCTTCTGGCCATCAGTGCCAAAGGTGTTATACAAGCCATTATGGGTAACAATGCCATTAAACTTGATGTGTTCGCTAAACTTATTATTTAGGCTTTTAGCTATCTTAGCACGCTCAGCTAGTGGCATTTTCTCGTATTTGGCCAGTCTGATAGTCGCCAAGCGAGCATTTTCTTCTGCAGAGCGCTCGGTATTAAAGCTGCCATCAGGGTTAATATGAGTATTTAGATGCGCAAGCGCCTGTGGGTTCTGATTAATTTCACGCATTAGACGGTTATAGCTAGCTTTTTCGTTATTAGGATCAATACCAATGTTACCGATCAAATGCTCGGCATCGCTACCACGGTCTTGACGGCCATATTTGCTAACTAGTTCTTTGTAGCTAACCTTGTCCAGCGAGCGACCGGCAGTGGTAGCAGTAGTTGCAGCGCCAGTGCTAGTAGTTGCACCTTTGGCGGGTACATTGTCGGTCGGGGCTACTCTTTCTGACTTTTTATCATTGTTGTCGCAAGATTTAACACCTAGCGCTACTAATCCAGCTACAACAACTACTCCAGCTACAGCAGCGATTTTACGAATTTTTGACTGGCGCTTTTCTTTGCGTTCGGCGTCCTTTGCTTCCTCATCATTCCGTGTTGCAAACCGTTTTGGCTGATTTGACCCAGGATTTGAAACAGTACCAGCTAACGTAGCCTGCTTCTTTGATTCGGTTATTTCAAGCAATTGGTCGTCTATTTTGTTCTTTTCATCGGCAATACTATCTCTCTTGGATATCAATTCATCTATCTTAGAGTCCAGGTCTGCTAGCTCTTTACCAAGCTCATCCTGTCTTTTTCTTAGACCTTGCAGAATTTCGGCATCACTCATCTGTCCAGCTTGTGCTTCCGGATTGTTTGGTATTTGTTCTGGATTCAATCCTGGGTTTGGCTCGGTATTCATCGTTGTTTAGTCCTCTTTCTTAAACTTAACTCGCTCCTTTAGTCCATATGGAGCTTATTTACACCTCTTGCCCTATGATCTGTAGATACAAACCACACAGCGTATATGCTTAGACTATCATATTATGTCGGTAGATGTCAATTTTGTTATAGAACTATATTCATAAGCGTTTTATGTCTATTGATATCTGTTAGCAAAGTGTTATTTTGGCAATATTTTTGCTATTTTGGCCTATGTCTGGCTAAATGTGATAATTGTCACTGATTTATTGTTTATTCATGGATCTTCAATTTGACTGCTCTGCGCAAGTTTCGCAATTAGTGCCATAGTGGTTGTTCTCTCTGAGGAACGGACTGAAGCGTACAGATAGTACGCTGAAGGAGTACCGTAGGAGAAACAATCGCTAGGGTGCTAAGAAGCCAAGCGGATCACTGGCTCCGCCAGGGATTAGCCTTGGCTGGCGCGAAAGTTGTGGGGGTAAAACTGACTACTTTTGTTGGTATCTGGGATATTAGAGCTGGTGGCTCTAGGTCAAATAGACAAAAGTAGTCAGCTGTCGGGGGCGGGAGAGCGCATATAAGGTAGTCTTTGGACATGAATCCCAAAGGTCTTATTAGCGAGTCACCACCCCCTACAACTGTTACCTCACCGCGCGCCGAAGAAGGCTATCCCGTGACGGGGACAATCACCTTCTTCGGCGGAGTCTTCTTGACCATCACGCATGCACGCGACGATCGGGTAACGATGCCAGGCGTAGTAGCCCGAGCAATGTTGCAGACCCTGACGGCCTTCTTGACAGGCTTGACAGCGACCTTCATCTTGACGATGAAAGTGATGCCCTGCCCCGGCGTCAAGGTTGCGGTCTTTACGATCGCCCCCTTGGAGAGCTTTGCACCCTTCAAGGCAACCATCCCCTTGGGGACAAGGTCCCTCATCACGACATCCGTCGTGATGACCTTACCAGTGTTCGCTACGCGAACACGGAAGGTCACGATGGCGCCCTGCTTGACCGTCTTCTTCCCGATCACGACCTTCGTGATCGAAATGGACGGCTTCTCCGGGGTTACCGGAGGAGTCGGCGGCGTCACCGGGGGTGTGACCGGGGGGGTCACAGGCGGAACAACCGGAGGGCACTCCTCGGCAGTCGCGGGACGCGACTCCTCGGAGCCAACCACCTTGGTCCATGAGGACCAAGTACCGACCACCCAGGAATGAGTCTCCTCATCCCAGGAGTAGGAACGCGAGCGCCCCTCCTTGTGGGACGAAACCGTCAGAGTGGTGCAGTCCGGTGCGGACACGACAGGTCGCGTCTCACTCTCAGCCGGAGGCTGAGCCGGACGACAGTCAGGGACCGTATTCGGGTCGAGCTTACCACTCAACGACCCCGAAAAGGTCTTGGTCAGACTACCGTCAGTGAAGGCGTGACCCTCGTTGGCGATTGCCGTGACGAAGTACTCACCAGGTCCAGTGGTTCCGGACTGGATTCCCCAGGAGGCGTTCCTGATGTTGACAGGAGCAACCCTCTCGGGGAGGTCGCAGGTCGCAGGATGCACGGCGATTACCGCATCTGCGTCCCGGACCACGGCCTTCTGGCAGTCGCCCTTGAGCTTGGTGGTCAACTGACCATCCGAGCCCTTCTTGACGCCGTTGGACCATTGGGTAAAAGCATACACCCACGGACCGTAGCCAGTGGTGCTGCCCGGGAGCGACCAGGTACCGAGCGTAACAGTGGTGTTACCCACCGAATTCACAGGTCCACGATCCATCCCAGAAGCACTCGTGGGAGTGCCCTGGAACGCTTCAGTCCCGATCCGCCACTTGGACGAACCGGTAACACCGTTGGGCACCTGACTGGTTGTCAGAGTTGCCTTCATGTCGTAGTTGCCAGTCTGCGTGTTGCAAACTGCTGACACCTTCAGATCCCCGGTATGAGCCGAAGCCATACTAGAGAATCCAAATAGAGCAATCGCCGAAGCGATCACTCCAAAGACGAACTTTTTCATCGCCCCTCCTTGGGTAGCGGGATTGAAAGAAAAAACATAGCTATGCATTTTCCTTTTCAGGTAATGCGACTTAGTCGCAGAAATATTAATCAATAACTATTAACAAATAATTAATAAATTACGAGCAAATCGCATTACCTGATTGGCTTTACATAAAGTAACAGTTGTAAATTCAGGCCTTCATCAACCATGACTGACAAGGGCAAAACCGATGCAATCTTGGGATTAAAAACCTATGAACTAAACAATAAATACTTTTACAAATTGTTAATCTACCTCCCCTTCCTCGGCTCCAGGCCATAGATAACCTGTACCTACAAAGGGATACTACCGTAGACTGTACCACGAATTACCTCTAATGTCAATACTAGTGTGTTCTAAATCACTTTGCAGAAGTATAATAATCATCCCTCTAGCACCTACGGAACTACTCGCTAACAGTATCTTCGGCTAGGGCCTTGGCCAAATGTTTTTTATTAAAACTAAAGCCAAATGAGCTTCCCTTGCCCTCTGTACTCTCAAACAAAATATTGCCACCTTGGGCCTCTATAACCTTTTTGGCCATAAATAACCCTAGACCGGTACCATCTGGTCGTAATTGCCGAGCATTGCGCCCCCGATAAAACTTGGTAAACATATGTTTTTGGTCTTCTTTGGGTACGCCAACACCATTATCTTTGACTATAAAGTAAACATGGGTCTTGTCACTGGATAGCTTGATAGTGATCCGCCCACCACTAGGAGTATAAAATATGGCATTATCTACGAAATTCATAATTACTTGGCGAATTTTGGTCTCGTCAATCATCAGTAGCGGAAAATCATCTGGTTTGTCAAAGTCCAGTTGCAAGTTTTTGGTCCTAGCTTGCTCCCTCAGGGACGATATTTCGCTATCCACCACATCTGCTAGATTAGTAGCATGAGTGCTTATAACAAATTTGCCGGTCCGCAGGCGCGAAACGTTTAACAAATCAGCGATTAGATAAACCATACGCTGACTACTGACAAAGGCTTGGTCCAGCAACCTACGTTGATCGTCATTTATCTGGCCAACATCGCCTTCCAGCACCATACTCAAGTAACCCTTAACACTTGTCAGAGGCGTCCTGAGCTGATGTGAAGCCATGCTAATAAACTCATCCTTAGTCTCGTCTAGCGCCTTAAGTTTTTCGTTGGTACGCTTAAGCTTGCCGGTAGCATCATTGACATTCTTTTGCAAAGTTACGTTAAACTCTTGGATTTCTTCAAACCTTAAGGCATTCTGAATAGCAATAATCAACTCACCAGAAACAATATCTATAATTCTGAGGTCTTGATCGCTATAGATATTACCGCTGTTTTTGGGACCAAATATTAGATAGGCTACTGTTTGTTCGCTACCATAAGAATTAGTCTTTAGATGAACAATAAAGTCTATATTATGCCTGGAATACATCTTTTTTAAGGGCTTCATATGCTCTGGGATGTCATTTACGAAGACTACACGACCCTGTACGCTTTCTAGGCCCTCCTGTAGGGCTTCTAGTTCCAACTGGGAGAAATCTGCCTTTTGGGTGCCAATAGCCCTCATAGGACCGTTGTGCGTCTCATGCAACACAACATAACAATAACTACACTTTAGATTATCTTTTATGACGCCCGTGGTACGCCTTAGTAAAATCCCAATCTCAATATTGCTCAGGATGCTCTTATTTAGTTGGTCCAGGAACTCCTGTGGATCATAGGCATCTTTGTAGAATATTCTGTTAGTAACTCTGTCAAAGAACCCCTTAACCTTTTGGAATATAAGAGCCGTAATTAACAGCAATGCTACATAAATAGCTTGTTGCCAACCTTGGCTAATGTCATCGGTGTTAACCACGTTTTGGAGCAAAAAGAAAACCGTAAACGCATAGATTAACACTAAAACTCCCAGCGACAACAGATATCCTAACGACCGCAGAATAACCACCTTTATATCAAATAACTGGTGTTTAACGATACTGTAAGCCAAGCCTGCAACTAAAAATATACTTGTCAGAGGACCTACGCTCGTGAGCCCAAACGACCCACCAAATATCGGCAAAAGTGCATTAGTAACAAGATTAATAAACGCCCAAATTGCGATAGTCCATAATATAATTACTAAACGTGCCTTTTCAGCACCAACACTGTGCCTAATCCCGTGTATAAGTGTACCGAAAATGGCTATTACATTTATTAAGAGCGTCAAAAAATATAGGTTAGCGAGTAGCCCAAATTTTATATCGTATACAGCGCCGTTCAAAACTATATCTTTTACTACAAGAGGTGTAAGTGTAATAGCATAAATCAATATAAATACACCGTAGATAGATCTAATATGATATACGGATTTAACCCTAATAAGTAGTGCAATGAAGACATAAATCAATAAAAGAGATAACCCAGCAAAAAACAAGACTAAATGATTCGCAAGAAATGCCATATTTCTAGATATAGAGACATCGTTGCTAAAGTAGTTAGTGATAATCCAGCAAGCTACGGATATGGTTAGTATAAAAAATATACGATTCAACTTATTAGAGCCATTTCTCAGTATCGTTAATGTCCCAATAAGTAATAATGAGATCGCAATAAAGATATACCCAGCAAGAAGAAAACTAACCATTACAATTATTATACCCCTTAGTTGTGATTATTTGTGCTTTTTGTAAATCAATAACTAGTCTTTGGGCTAAGTTGTAACTTATTTTTAATAACCACCCTTGCCAACGACAGATAATGGGACAGGACCGGCCTCTTGATTATTTTTGATTTACCAGTATAAGCATCTACCATCATCGCCCTGGGAGCAAATACAGGACGAGGACGATTATTTCCCTTATCGCCAAAAAGATGTAGCATAGCCTGTGTGGTAGCAATGCTGGCAGCCATAACAACACCGGGCGCAATAGAAGGCGCGGACTTTTCCCCAGACGCAACCTTACTAAACACATCAAGATTGACATACGAAGGTACGTGTGGCACCCATCTTGACAATGGTATATTACTATCTACAACCTCATCCATTGGCATATCTGGACGTAGACCAAGAAACTCCTCAAATGTTTTGCTATTACGGTCAAAGGAAGTTACTGTGGCACCAAAACCAATATTCATTGCCATAAGATCTGGCACATCATGCGCCCTTGCGGATCTGGCAAGCATAACACCAAGTGCGTGCAATGAAAATTCAGTTTCATCAATAACAAGATCTGAGCCCTCAACAAATTCATCTGTATTCTCAGGATTTATACCTTCTGTGAATAACTCTACTTCAATACTAGGGTTAATTTTACGTACATACTGCCCAACCGCCTCAGCCTTATTAACTCCTACCGTATCTTGTGTGCAACAAGCTTGACGATTAATGTTTTCTGCCTCAAAAGGATCAGGATCTGCCAATTTTAAGTGGCCGACGCCCATTCTAGCTAGCTGTACAGCTAGCATACCACCATCGCCACCAGCCCCGGCAATAGCAACTGTTGAATTGTTAAGTCGTTGTTGTTCATCCAGTGTCATAAAACCTAGATTTCTTGAAAACTCTAGATCATGAGGGTTTAATTCTGCATTGATAGCGCTCATGATTTGTCTTCCTGAAAAGGATCTATTAACTTATTATCGTAATAGCCAACGCCATCATTGAGTACTATTGTGGCAAAATAAGCAGATAGAAGCCTATGACCAGACGAAATAGCCTTTGCTTTATCTACGATTTCTTGAGGAATAAAACGTAACACCATATTTTCTGTATTATCGTACTCAGGAATTGATTTAATATCAGATATTTGCTCCGAAGGTATACCCATCTTTCTTACGAACCCATAAAAAGGCTCTTCTACGATTGCGTATATAGGCTGATTCTCATGCACAAGTGATTGCGCCACTATGGTACGTATAAGGCTAATGGAAGTTGCATTTTGGACACTCCTATTAGGGTGTCTGGCGATAAAACGAGAAGCTTCCAGTGAACCTAGTGGTGCAGGGCTTGGCTTAAATGACTCTGGGAATATTTTTTCGGCGGGCAAAAGATTATCATGTCGGTCCTTAATAATTGCGCGCATATTGCCTATAACTATACCCCCTGTATTTGTGCGTTCAATCACACCGTAGTGTCTTGACCGTGAATCATCAACATCTTGCTCGGTCCCATCAGACCGTCTAACTTCTTCTGGCAGAAAACCAAATTCGTCAATATAAACGTTTGCTCGCAATTTCAATGCTGCCTGATATTCCGCAGGCAAAAGCACCATATCGCGAGTAGCCAAAATACCAACATAATACGACGCTGAAGACGCCTCAAACAAACTAGTATTAACTTCGGGGTTTACTGGAGTTGCAGATAGAGTTTCAATTGAATGAGCTGTTGACATTTTTATTCTACTAACAATACTTTTAGTTATCTAATTTTATTGTTTGTATTTACTGTATACAAATACACTATACTCTTTTTAGTAGATGATTGGTAGTAGATATACAGGCTAAAGCCTGCCGTAAAAGACATACTACTATAAAACTTATCTTGCTTGACTATTTAATATCGCCTAGCAAATGCCTGATCTCGCCCAAAAAATAAATCGAGCCAGAGATTATTAATAACTGCTGTTCATTTGTCATGTCTAGAGCTTTTTTAAGTGCTCGTTTCTGATCAGCTAATGCCATGGCCCTAGGAATAAACCCCGATAATACATTAGCGTCAATCGCATAATCTCTGAGATGTTCATTGTCCGAGTTCCTAAAAAACTCACTAAAGATAACTTTGTCCGAAAAATCTGTTATTTGAGATAGAGCGGATTTAATATCCTTATCTTTCTTCATCGCCATCAGCCAGACTGGTTTTGATGGTAAATCTAGGTATTTTATGGAGTCTATTAGGCCTTTTAGCTTTTGTGGGTTGTGGGCGCCATCAAGTATAACTGTTTTTCCGTTTATTTGCCGGACTTCGCACCGGCCAGGAATAATTGTACTGCCTAATCCCTCGCGTATTTTGCGTTTATCTATGCCAAAGCCGTCTCGTTTGGCCAAAAATTTGGCGGTAGCTATCGCCAGACAGGCGTTTTCTACCTGATAAAGAGCGATTGTTGATATTTTGCAGCTTTTTATTTTAAGCTCACCGTCGTCATAGTCAAAACTTATGCCATCAGGGCCGACCTGTATATTTTGGGCATACTCACTAGTGCGAACAACGTTCAGATTACTGTGTTTATCTTTGGCTGTTCGGTCAAACACCGCCATAACATCAGCCCGGCCATCTACCGCCAGCACGTCACCACCGCCCGGTATAATACCGGCTTTTTGGCCGGCGATTAGCTTGTGCGTATTACCCAGAACTTCGGTATGGTCCAAGCCAATCTTTGTGATTACTGCTAGCTTATCAGGCCGATTTATAGTGTTGGTGCTGTCATATGTGCCACCTAGGCCAGTTTCTACCACGGCATAATCCACGCCCTTGCGCGCAAAGATATTAAACGCATTACCAACCGTAACTTCAAAATAAGTTGGCCGACCAGTATCTTTGGTGGACATTTTTTCTATCGCCGGCAACATGTCGTTGATAGACTTTAGATAAAGCTCGTCATCTGGATAATCCATGTTTACCATTGACCGCTCGCGCAGGTCATAAACATGTGGCGAAACATGAGTGCCAACCCCAAACCCATGCGCCATCAACAGATTAGAAATATAATACACAGACGAGCCTTTGCCCGACGTACCAGCCACATGAATAGACCTAAATTCTTCCTGCGGATTGCCAATCTCTCGCATAAAATACCTCGACCGACTAAAGCCTTCACCTTCCCTAAAAAGCGCTTTTGGCGCATTAGCCAGCTCAGAATACAAAAACTCTTCAACATCCTCTACTCTGTTAAGCCGTTGGAGCTCATAATTTGGATATGGTGGATTCTTTTCACGCTCTGACATACATTTTTATCCTATATTTAATGCCATTATAGACTAGATTGTCCATAAGTACAGAGCTTTGCCATTCATTATTTTTGATCTTGGGAAAGAATTTATCACAGTTAAATTCAGTTTTTAGTTCTGTCGCAATTACTGTATTACAAAAAGGTAGCATAAGATTATAAACCTCACTTCCTCCAGCCACAATCGCATCACTATAGCTCTGACAAAAATGTAACAAATCATCAAGGTTATTAAACTGATTACTGCTGTTACTATGCGTGGTAAGTTCTAGAATAGTTCTATCGTTAAGCTTGCGACCAAGAATCGTATCCAGAGTCTTCCTGCCAACTATAACTGGCAAACCATCGGTAACTTGCCTAAAGAAATCTCTGTCTAGTGGCAAATCCCAGGGTATTTTACCAGCTTTGGCAATCCCCCTGGCGCTATCATAGGCCACGACAGCTGTATATTCTACAGAATTCTTAGTGAGCGTAAAAACCACGCCCCTTAGAGTCAGGAATTGTATAAGGCTTAACTCCTTGACTGGTCATAGTGCTAAATACTTCTTCGTCCTTTACAGAGCCCGATGTACAAAAAATAGCTGTCACCCCACCATCTATCAGCTTTTGCGGGCCATCTGGGAATGGAAAGAAGCTATCACTATAAGCAACAGCACCGTTGGTGTCATGACCAGCATCTTTGGCACGCTTCAAGGCTAATTCGGCAGCCGACACTCTATCTTGCTGACCAACTCCATTGCCTATCAATTTGCCACCCTTTACCAGAGTAACTGTATTACTGTTACTAGTGCTACCAATAGCCCAAGCTAGGAGCATGTCTCGCTCTTGTTCGGTGCTAGCTTCTGCGCCATGTTTATCAATCTCTCCAATGACAGGCACAAAATCATAATTATCTTGAATCAAAAAACCACCTCTAATATGCCTGAAGCGCTTGCCCGTGTCCAAACTGTTTTCGTCCATAGAACCCAAAGCAGGGTTGATTAGCCCACGCAACCTACCACCCTTTCTCTCTACAGCTCCTTGGGCATCAGCTGATATGTCAGAGGCAACTACTATATCAAGCAATCTCTTGCCTTTACCCATATTATGTCGCATCAGGACTTCAGCCTCATCCTTGCCTATATCAAAATTAGTCATGACTGATCCACCAAATATAGCTCTTTCGTCGCCTTCAATCATCTTTTTAAGCGAATCTTCTGGGTTGTCGGATATGCCAACACCGCAAACATTACCATGCTTAGCCCCAGCACTAATAAAAATCTGTTCTCCATAATTTTTGGCAAACACGGCAGCTATATGTGTTGCTGTCTGCAGTAATCTATCAACATCGGCATAGTTGTTATAGCCCAAAGGCGCTCCAAATTTTAACTCAAATCTATCTATAGCCAGAGAATCACTAGGCTGCACATACCCACCGTTGCTGTTTTTATATATACCTGCCTGCTGCCAAGCATTCTCACCGTATTTTAATTCCCCAACGAGTTCGCCCTGAAGGCCAAATTGTTCTTTAGACTTATCCATATTTTCATTATCCTAGCGCCAACACATATATGCAAGCATAATCGGTTAAATGATATATAATTAAGTTATGAAGAAAGATAATCCTAAAATTGCGATTATTGAAGATGATCCAGCAATTAGTCAAATGTACCGGATAAAGTTTGAGGCTGAAGGTTTTGAGGCCGAAACAGCCGATAATGGTGCTTTAGGACTAGAACTTATTGAATCCATGCACCCGGACATAATATTGCTTGACCTAATGATGCCAGTGATGACCGGCGACGAAATGCTAAAAAAATTGCGACAGACAGATTTTGGACGCGATCTAAAAGTGATCGTTTTGACAAACATGGGCGAGCAAGAAGTCCCTGAAGATGTTAAGACACTAGGTGTCAAGGCTTTTATACTGAAGGCTCACATGACACCACGCCAAGTAGCCGAAGTAGTCAAGAAAAACCTAGCGTAGCTAAACTCTAATTAGGTTATAATACTACTTATGAAAGTTGCAGTTATTGGGTTCGCTACCGAGGGTCAGGTAAGTTATAAATATTACAAGAACCTTGGTCATGATGTTACTATTTGCGATCAGAATACCAAAACCACCATTCCAGAAGACGCCAAAAGCCAGCTAGGAAATGAATATCTGGACAATTTAGATCGATTTGATGTAATCGTTAGATCTGCAGGTATTAATCCACAAATAATTTTAGATAAAAATCCTAATGTACTCCCCAAAATTACGTCTGCTGTAAACGAATTCTTGGCAGAATGCGTAAATAGACAAAATGTAATAGGCGTTACTGGTACTAAAGGTAAAGGCACTACATCTACGCTGATTAGCAAAATTATAGAAGCTAATGACCAAGCCGTCTATTTGGGTGGCAATATTGGTCGTTCGCCTCTGGAATTTATTGACGAGCTGACACCTGAGTCTTGGGTGATTTTGGAACTATCCAGTTTTCAGCTTTGCGATATCAAGCATAGCCCGCACATTATGACTTGCTTGATGGTAGTACCAGAACATCTGGACTGGCATAGTGACCTAGACGATTATATTGATGCTAAGAGTCAAGCTTTTATTAACCAAAAACGCGACGATGTCGCAATTTATTTCGCAGAAAATGAACTCAGTGAAGATATCGCTAATAGCTCCGAAGGTCAAGTAATACCTTATTATGAGGAACCTGGAGCCTTAATAAAAAATAATTGTGTGATTATAGATGGCAGAGAAATCTGCAAGACCAACGATATAAAACTACTAGGTAAACATAATCTGCAGAATATTTGCGCTGCTATAACTACCGTTTGGCAAGCTGGATTCAGAAACATAAATGCTATAAAGAGCGTTATTACGAGTTTTAGCGGGTTAGAATACAGGTTGCAAAAAGTCCGCGAGTTAGACGGTGTAAGTTACTTTAATGACTCCTTTGGCACAACGCCAGAAACTACTATTGTGGCCCTACAGGCCTTTAAACAACCAAAAATACTGATAGTAGGTGGCTCTGACAAAGGCGTGCCGTTTGATGCACTAGCCAAAGAAATTGCCAGCTCGGACACAAGAGCTGTGATCGCCATTGGTGATACTGGACCAGTTATAGCCAAGCTCGTACAACGCATAAACCCCAATCTGGACATTATCACAGGCCTAGAAAAAATGCCCGAGATAGTCAATAAAGCCCGTGAGCTAAGTAATGATGGCGATGTCGTGCTATTATCCTGTGGATCGGCCAGTTTTGGTCTATTCAAAGATTATAAAGACCGTGGTCAACAGTTTAACCAAGCTGTCAAAGATTTATCGTAAAAATAGTTCAAATTAATGAATAGATCACCATCTTATATTTTAAGTTCATACTAACCGTTACGACAAGCTGTACGTGGCGTGGCGCCCAGGTCAATACCTTTTAATAACCAATCAAAGTTAGAGGCGTTAGCTTTTGAACAGAATGATGATGTTGAGCCTGAATATTCTACCCCAAAGACTGCCTTATTTTTGTTGATAAATGCACTATAGACACCACATTCATTATACTGATAACACTGTTCGTTAAGCGCCCAGTCAAAGGTCGAGGATAGCTCTGACACTTGATCAATATTATTCTTTAGACCGATCGATAAATTACGCTTATGAGCTTCATTGGCCAAAGATATCAGATAAGTTTTTTGGTCATTTGCGGTTAATGGAAAGCCACTTTTGTTAGTATAAGCATCCACGTTATCCGGCTCTAAGCCATCACAACCCTTGTTAACTGCTGTATCCATTCTGGCTGTCATAATAGGCATCAAAACACCTAAGTTACGTACATCTAGCCAGTTTTCACCAGCCCAGCCATCCACCTTACTACCCTTGACTGTACTTGGAAATTTACTGTAATCAGAACGCCAGTTTTCTGATGTGCCGGCGCTAAAGTAACAGATAACAATTATACCCTTTGCTTTCAGGGCAGATATGGTGCTGACAGAAGTATCCTCTAGGTCAATGTCATACATTTTTTTATTGTTAGTAGATTTATCAAGGGTTGCTGTGTTAATAGTGCCAGTCAATTGCCATTGCCAAGTAGTGCCAGGAGTTAAAGGTTTTACTGAGCTAGGTGACGGCACCGGGGTTGGGGTGGGTACCGGAGCTGGGGCTGGAGTAGATGTTGAGCCCGAGCCTGAACTACCACCCGATGAGCCCGAACTATTAGAGCCTGGGTTATTGTTAGTTTTTGGAGTAGAGTTAGGAGTAGACTGATCTTTAGTCTCTTTACCCAATCCAGGCTTGCCATCGCCACAAGCATCTAATTCAGCAATACTCATACTACTATTATCCCGTGTATAGTCATCATAGATCATAGTTATCTTTATAGTCGTAGCTTTTTCTGGAATTTTATAAGAACCAGTCCATGTCCAATTTTTGGTATATTTTTTCAGTTTTTCAGTATGAACTTTAGATATATTTGGACCAAAACCAGTTTTTAGCCTGATAAGTGGTGAATCATTGCCCGTATACTTTAGTCGAACTGTATTATTGTCTTTACAAGCTAGCAAAGTAGCATTGGCATGCTCATTAGGAGCATACAGTGTACTATAAGCATAAGCTGGATCATTTTGAATTGTCTTCATAACTGTAAATCCAAGTAAAAATACTAGAAACACACTAAAAGCAGTCACAAATAGACGATTACGTCTGAGCTTCTGAAAAGCCCCGCGCACTCTACTGTCATTGTAACTAGAAATTTGAGACTTGGTTCTTGGCCTTGACGTTACTGACTTTGATCTTGTATTTGTTTTTTTAGTTTTTATTTTAGCCATAATACATATTATGTAAACACTTATGTTTATTAAATGCAATACTTTTTTAAGATAATTCTAATATTTTTCTGATTTGATCTATAACTAACTGTTCGGAGTGTAATATTTCTGCCCGACCACCTGCGATTTCCTTAATTTCCTGCTCTATCCAATGATAATGAGTGCAGCCTAACACAATCATATCTGAGCCCTGTAATATAGAATCATCAACTATAGTTTTTATAATATTTTTATCAATTTTATTGGTCTCTATCATATAAGCCCAGTTACTGCAGTCCGGTTCAATCAAATATTTACCTTGGGCATAAGTCTTTTTTAGATAACTATAACGTTGGCTCTTTAGCGTAGCTGGTGTAGCACAAACTGTAATTATCCCGCTTTTTGACTTCTCTAAAGCTTGGCGGACCATTGGCTCAACACCTATAACCGGAATGTCAAGTTCTTGTTTTATGTCATCTAGCAAATTAGTAGTAATTGTGTTGCAAGCAATTACTATCAATTCACAACCATCACTCTGTAGCTGTTTTATAATTGGCAAGGATACTTTTTTGAGTTCTTCGGGGGTTTTATTGCCATAAGTTACATGATTTTCATCTTCAGCATAGATAACCGTTAAGTCAGGCAATGCCTCCTCAATCGCTTGAGCTACAGATAATCCACCGATACCAGAGTCAAAAACCCCTATCTTCATTAGACATTATTAGCCGAATTAATTACATTCTCAAACAAAGCGCAAACAGTCAATGGGCCAACCCCGCCTTTTTCGGGCGTAATAGTAATATTTGGCAAATCTCGCACCTCGGGTGCTACATCACCTACCAAGCCGTTACTATCGGTGGCCACACCAGCATCTACAATCACCGCACTCGGCTTTACCATATCGGCAGTTACCAACCCCGGCACACCAGTAGCTGACACCAAGATATCAGCACCGCGTATACCAGACTCTAGTTCGTCTGGACGATTATTGCGGTCCAGGCTTACAATATCTAGCCCGCTTTTTTGCCAAATTTTGGCAAGAGGCTCACCAACCAGTCGGCCCCGACCGATAATTACGATTTTTTTACCCTTTAACTCTATATTGTACCCAGACAACAACCAATTAATCGCCATTGGCGTAGGCGCATCAAAATTAGTTAACCTCGCCAAGCCATCTACGTCTTTACTGCCATTAACTAAATCAAGAATTTCATCGGTGCTAGACGGGTCAGGTAAAGGAATTTGCACAATAACTCCGTGCACTTTATCGTCAGAGTTTAGTTCATCAATAAGTTTACCGGCCACAGATTGATCAATTGTATGCACATCTACCGCTACACCAATATCTTCGCCATATTTTTGTTTTAGACGCATATAACTATCTACCACCGGATCAGGATTAGTCCTAATTATAGCTAATTTTGGCATAACACCAACAGACTGTTTCAGTCTTCTGACTGCCTTCGCCTGACGTTCTTTAATAAAGCCGGCTAGCTCTATACCATCTAATATTCTCATCTAATATATTGTACTACAGCAGAGGTAGTAAAAGCAGAGAAATATTGTTTTTAGTACTTAGCTAAGCTACTGGATCAGTTGGAGAAGTAACTGGCGGATTATTACTCGAGTCAGTTGACTCACTAACGCTATTATTTGGTGATGGCATCACCTCTGGCGGTTGAGCCACTACACCGTCAGTTGGCACACTGTCCGTTGGAGCTGGAACGGGTTCACTAGTAGGCTCTTGAGTAGGAACAGAAGCCTCTGGAGTAGCGCTTACAGCTGGCGGAGATGTTGGTTGGGTAGGAGCAAACTCGGATGGTGTTCCTGACGCCGGGTTCTCGTTAGTAACATTTTCTGTTGGTTGTGGCTGTGGTACTACCGAGCTATCGGCAGTAGGTGCAGCAACTACCGGTGTAGTAGAGTCGTTCTTTTTGCCAAAAATTTTGCTTAAAAAACTCATTGAATTTTCCTTTTTTAAAATTAGTATACTTAAATCATACAAGCATAAGCTACATTTTTCAATAAATTAAAAGAGGTCCCTCGGATGAGAACCTCTAAAAAACTACTGGAGGGCCATCTGGGACTCGAACCCAGGACACGTGGCTTAAGAGGCCACTGCTCTAACCAACTGAGCTAATGGCCCACATCTTGTGGGCAATTTATTAACAAAATCAATTTTATCATTTTATATCTGTTATTTCAATGGTATTTCTGGTATAATTCTAGGGTTTTAGTTTGCGCGTGTAGCTTTAGTGGATGCTAGGTAGCAAAAGATTTATTAACAAGTGCTCTAATCCACTAGTCAATAATTAGCAAGAACTTTAAAATCATAATTATCACAATAAACATTTATGCGCGTGTAGCTCAGTGGATTAGAGCACTGGTCTTCGGAACCAGGTGTCGTAGGTTCGAATCCTACCACGCGCACCATTGAACTTATGTCTGCACTAAGACTCAGAAGTACCAAATCATAATTTTCTAGATATTCACAAAACTATCTAGCAAAAACTAAAACTAAAGTTTATTTATTTGGACTACTGAGGTATAAATAAGTTATGAAGAAAAAGTTTTTAACCTATCTTTCATTCATTGGCATAGCCATTTTGGCTAGTACATTGTTCATCACTTGGAGCTCTTTGAGTGATGTGTCAGCTTGTGTTCAATCTCCTGGCTGTATTGACCAAAACAACCAGCCTACAGGAAAACTCACTACACGTAACTACGGCTTTCCCTCTACATACAAACAAGTCGTGAGTTTCGCTCCAAATAATAATGATAGTAGGGCGGCTGATTATGCAGGCTACACGGAAGCAAAGGCCGTCACCAAATCAACCAACATCACAAATATCTTTATAAACATAATCTTCTGGTTTGGCTTGTTGTATGCTATTCATTCATTAGTCACTAGATTATCTAAATCACCGAAACACACGTCCACGCAGAGTAAAGACCTGCAGAGTGATTAGCTCCAGAATGTAGTTGATGAAGAAGCTGACTTTTATTACTGGCAATCAAGACAAAGCTGATTATTTAGCCAAATATTTGGGCCACCCTGTAGTGCATCAAAAACTGGACCTAGACGAGATACAATCTCTAGACCTACACCAAATAACCGAGCACAAAGTGAAACAGGCGTATGATGTAATAAAATCGCCAGTTTTAGTAGAAGACGTGGCTTTGGAATTCCACGCTTTGGGCAAACTACCTGGACCATTTATAAAATTTTTCCTAAGCCAAATGCCCGAACAAGCAATCTGTGATTTATTAGCAAGCAAAGATCGCTCAGCCGTAGCTAGATGTGTGTTTGGGTATTATGACGGAAAGCTACTAAAGCTGTTTGAAAGCAGTCTAGATGGCCAAATCGCTACCGAACCGGCTGGCCAGAACGGCTATGGCTGGGACAGAATTTTTATACCCGACGGTTATGACATAACTCGCGCCCAAATGTCAGAATCAGACGACAAAACTACTTACCTAAAGATAAAACCTCTAGCCCAGGTCAAAGAGTTTTTAAACCAACAATCAGCCCCTGAAAGCTAGCCGATTTTTAGGTCGCCAGATTGTTCGGCTTGTTTGTCCTGCTTGTGAGCCTGCAACACTTTTTGTACTGCTGGCCGGTTGTTTACTCGCTCATAAAAAGCTACCAAATTAGGACGTTTATTCACCTCCTCTGCTAGATTAAGAGTCCAACTAGGGCTAATTAGCATGTGTAAATACAGATCAGCCAGACTAAATTTATCACCAATCAAATACTGCTTGTCGCCAAGCTCGGACTCTATGTAGTCAAATATTTCTATCAATTTACCACTGGCATAATTACCGATATCGCCCTGAGCACTGGCATCTTCTGTAAACCTACTAGCCATATAGAACGGCATATAACCAGCATGAAATGTATTGGCTAAATATAAAATCCAGCGATAATAATCGGCCCGATCTGACGAATTAACTTCTGGCGCTAAACCTTTATCTGGATATTTATCGCCCAGGTAAAGCAAAATCGCACCGGTTTCATACACCTTTACACCGTCGTCATCTATAGCACCAACCTTGCCCAAGGGATTGACCTGCTTGAACTCTGGTGGATTGTCCCGATTACGCCTCTCTACCTGGATAATCTGATAGTCAGCACCAAGCTCCTCTAGGGCACAGTTGACCACCGTAGCCGATGTGCCAGGCACAGAATAAAACTTAATCATAAAACCTCCTAACAATAATTATTACTAGTAACTATACATTGTATAGTTACCTAAAACAAGCAAGTTAGCAATAAAAAAATTATTTAATCTGATTTGGATTTAGTAGGTTTTGTTCTGCCAAAGCAGTAATGCGCAGTCTGTCTAGTCGTACCGATTGTACCAGCGATTTCGTCCCAGGTGGCCCCAATGCACCTCAATTCATCCACGATCTCATACTCTGCCTCCTTGGCTGAAACGCCTACATGATGAGTTAATGAAAGCGAATCAAAAGCTTCTGACATAATACGATGCCTATCCGCACCCCTAGTTCCTTCGTATTTGTCAGCTATATTTTTTCTGGCTTGACCAGAGACCTCCATAAGATCAAGAACCATTCTACTAATTAAACTCACTGCCGAAAAAGCACTTCTATCCTCGCTACGAAGCTGATTAATCGCTTCATTCAAGTCAGCAGCAACTGACTCCAAGCCCTGAATTACGCCTGGTGAAAAACCAGACACTTCTGGTGAATTTGGTAACCTCTCTGGATTCATGTAGTTATAGTATCAGACCTCATATCATAATTTAACTTCTTATGGTTTGAGAAACCGTAGCCAAGGTATACAATCATAAGATAGAGAAGGAGTAAGTTTGTGAAAATAAGAAAAGAAATTATTGATAGCTATAACAGCATGATATCGTATTACGAAGAATCAGAACGACAAGAATATACTCCTCAAGAAATAGGATTTTTGGCGTTTTTTATGCACCTGAGCGAATTAGGGCGCAATAAAGATATTAGACCCAACTTAGTCAGGGGCGACACTACTATATCCATACCGGCCTACTTTGCGCTAAAAGGACATGGCACAAACCCCATAAACAAAGCGGCTCTTGGATTACTTCCTGATTACTCATATAGACCTGTCTACCATAACTCTACACAAACAATTGTTGATGACTCAGGATTGATTAGTATAAAGAATGTGCCTAAGGATGAAATACAGGCCGGCAGAAAAGGTAGAGCCGCACAGTTTATTGTAGCAAACGCTTTAGGATTACTAAGTGAAGAAGCTCAGGGACAAATAGGAAGTCGTCCTACTAATATCAGGCAGGCGATCAAAGCAGATATTGCCAGAGACATCCCCCGCGACCTAAATGAAGCATCCGTCGGCGAAGTAAGTGACATAGCGAGCGAGGTCAAGCAAAAAGGCTATGTGGACTTTCTGGATTATCTGGTTGATGCAAAACAAATAATATCAGAGAGAGTTGATATTATTTTTAGCCAAGAAATACCGCTACCGCCAGCCGAATAGTTACCTAAAACAAGTGGAATGGTGGATCTAGGAGTCCGCCTAGCACATAGAAACCAAGTAGCACACCAATAGTGTCAAAAAATATATCAGACAGTGAGTTACGAATAGTCTCATACCCAAAGACAATACCAAACTTTTTGTACAAAAACGGCGACAGTACAATTATTTCTAACGGCTCCCAAAGTACCAAAATCGCCAGAGCGATCACTGGCTCCATCAACCAACCAGCCAGTATACCAGTAGTTAAATGAACAATGCTCCAGGTGTCAAACAAAGACCCATTCCTAGGTGGCAATGGCTTCATCTTAGTTAATTCCGACCCGAGCCAGCATGAGTAGCCTCATGATCTAACAACCATTTTTTTACTTTTACGCCAAACAAATACTGCCCTAGAGAACCATCAGTTTTTACTACTCTATGACACGGTACGATTAATGGCACTGTATTGCGCCGACAAGCTGAACCTACTGCCCGAACAGCCCGCGAGTTACCAGCCTTAGTAGCTAGATCTTTATAAGTCTCAGTCTGACCCGGACTAATTTCTGACATATGCTTATAGACTTTGGAATAAAAAGGACTGGATTGTTGATAGTATTTTATCTGTTTTAGCGCATCTATATCGCCCTCAAAATATCGCTTAACCGCTAATATATACCTATGACTAGGATCTATTTTGTTGTCAGTTTTAGCCTCATATTTACCGAAACCGCTAGCTACTACCAAGTCATCATCTATAACTAGCCAGAACTGCCCAACAGGTGTATCAGTCGTAGCTAAAACTTTAGGACTCTTTTTTACGGTTGCTGTCATGCTGTTTTATAGTTTGAGTTAACACCTCAATAATTTTGTTAGCGTGTTCACGACTCATGCCTAATTTAGATATAGTTGTTGGCTGCTGAGAGCCAGGATTAGACTGCATAAATTGCAAAATAACACCGTTATCTGTTACGGTAGCATTCATAGAATCGGTATAAACCACTTTATTGTCAGCTGGTAGAACCATCATAATTTGCTTAGTTATGGCGTCCTCTAGCCCCGGAGGGAAAAGTGAATTAATTGGTTTAGCAGCGCTACTATTGTTAACATTAGCTAATTCTCTTAAATCCTCAGCCTGGTCCTCTGTTAGCAAAAAATGACTAATTAACATATCCAGTTGATCAATATCCGGTAATTCCGTACCATCTTCTATTGATTTCAGGGTTAATTCATCAATCTCTAAAGTAACGGCTACTTCTTTTAGGCTCTGTTGCCACTGCTCGCGCAAAAATTTAATGCGCTCACCAAAGGTTTTGTAAGGACGACTATTCTCACTCATAACAATAATTATACCAACTATTACTAGATATGTCTGCTTTGATATTTATACTTTTGCAAGATATACTTAAGCTTATGCTTGAAGGCCTAAAACAAAACGTATTATTAAAAGATTACTCTACCATGCGACTAGGTGGACCAGCTAAATATTTGTGTGAAGTCCAAGACTATCATGATCTAGCTACAATCTGTGATTGGGCTGACGACAATAATCTGCCGGTTATGATGATCGGTGCAGGTAGTAATATAATCTGGGGCGATCAAGGTTATCCTGGTGTAATCATCGTAAATAAAATACCGGGCTTTGATATTCAAGACCAAGGTGAACAGCAGTTTATAATAGCCGGTGCCGGCGAAGAATGGGACAGTGTAGTCTCCAGAAGCGTAGAAGCTGGGCTGTCCGGAATAGAACAATTGTCACTCATACCCGGAACAACTGGCGGTATGCCAGTTCAAAATGCTGGAGCATATGGCAAAGAGATAGCTGATGTACTAGTTTGCATACAAGCCTATGATCGGAAAGACCGTAAAATGATTGTATTACCCAAAAACGAATGTGGTTTTGACTATCGTACCAGCCGGTTCAAAGGCGAGGACAAAGGGCGATTTCTGATAACGTCTATAACTATGTCGTTGACCAAAAAACCGCCTATGCCACCATATTATTCTGGAGTAACAGATTATCTAAAGGCCAAAAACATACCCCAGCAAGGCCTAACGTCCAAAGTACTCCGCGATGCCATTATTGACATTCGCCAGGCCAAACTACCAGACCCTAAAGTCGTGGCCAACTGCGGATCATTCTTCCATAATCCAATAATCTCTATGCTAGAACTAGAAGAAATTCGTCAAAACTATCCTAGTATCGTGTACTGGCAAGTGGGCGATGACCTAGCTAAAATATCAGCCGGTTGGTTGCTAGAGCAACTAGGTCTAAAAGGTTATCACGAGCCGAATACTGGAATGGCCATCTGGGATAAACAAGCGTTGGTTTTAGTAAATGAAAAAGCGACATCTACTGCTCAATTAATTGCATTCCGTGACGCTATAGTAAAAGCCTGTCAGGATCGCTTCGGTATTACACTAACCCAAGAGCCAGAGTTAATAGACTGAACCCATTAACTATTAATTATTAACAAATACCAACCAGCTTACAAAATAAAAGTTATTACTTAACACGTTAAGTAATTTGATATTCGTGCTAGTTGTTTTTGTCGTACGGTAGTGGAAATTTTGTAGCTAATTCCTTCACCTCATTACTTAACGTGTTAAGTATTTCTGGGTTTGCCCGATTTTTAATAGCTTTTTCTATCCAATCGGCAATTTGTACCATATGATCCTCATTTAGCCCCCTGGTAGTAATAGCCGGGGTCCCCAAGCGAATACCACTCGGATCAAACGGCCCCCTTGGGTCAAATGGTACAGTATTTTTGTTAACTGTAATCCCTATTGATCCTAGAGCATTCTCAGCCTCTTTGCCAGAAATGCTCAGATTAGTTAGATCAATCAATATTAAATGATTATCTGTACCGCCAGTGACCAAATCAAACCCTCTACTTACCAGCTCTTTGGCTAATTTATTAGCATTATTCACAACTGATTTAGCATAATTCTTGAACTCTGGTGCCGAAGCTTCCTGTAAGGCTACGGCTATAGCTGCTGTTTGGTGATTATGTGGGCCACCTTGCATACCTGGGAACACCGCTCTGTCTATAAGAGTTGGTAAATTTTCTGGAGTACGATCAGCTTTTTTTAGAGGCTCTGACGGCTTACCATTACACATAATCATAGCGCCCCGCGGACCTCTTAAAGTCTTATGCGTTGTGGTAGTAACAACATCTGCTATTCCCACCGGATTGCTATGTTGCCCTCCGGCTACCAAGCCAGCAATGTGCGATATATCAGCCAACATCCAAGCACTAACACTATCTGCTATCTGTCGTAACTTATGCCAATCAAAAGCCCTGGGATAGGCCGTGGCACCAACTACTAATATCTGTGGTTTTTCGGCCTCTGCCATACCAGCCAAAGCTTCATAATCTATATAGCCATCTTTGCCAGTCTGGTATTGTACTGAATCATAGAACCAGCCAGAAGCATTAACTTTGTGTCCATGGGTCAGATGTCCACCAAACGCCAAACTCATGCCCATTATTTTATCGCCTGGATTTAGTAGTGCCATATAAACTTCGGCATTAGCCGGACTGCCCGAATACGGCTGAACATTAGCGTGGCTAGCACCAAATAATTTTTTGGCACGATCCCTGGCTAAATTTTCTACTTTATCTATGACTTCACAGCCACCATAATAACGCTGGCCAGGATAACCCTCAGCGTATTTATCAGTTAGCACGGTACCCAAGGTTTTTATAACATCATGACTAGCGTGATTTTCGCTTGGTATCATTTGTAAATTCTCAGTTTGGCGCTGATGTTCAGCTTTAATTAGTTTCTCAATATCTAAATCTTTCATAGTTTCCCCTCATGAATTAATAACTTCTGTATTTATGATCCGCCCAAGCTACAACATAAACATATTCTACAACAGTCATGACCCAAACTAAAGTTAACAAGTATTTTAACTACAGATTTATACATAATAAAAACATCATAATTAATCATGCATGATATAATAACCCAATGATAAATGACCCCAACAAGAAAATAGGCAACCTTATTTACCAAATTAGGCAAGAACGTGGCTTAACTCAAGCAGAGTTTGCCAGACGCCTAAACACCAGCCAATCAGCTATAAATCGTATAGAAAAAGGTCGCCAGAACCTTAGCCTAGACACTGTCACCAGAATTAGTAACGTCTTAAACAAACAGATAATTGCCATTGGTGGTGATAGTGTAAATTTACGCATAGAGGGCGGTCATAAATTATCCGGCGAAATAACGTTGAAGACTTCCAAAAATGCCTGCGTAGCGATTCTTTGCGCTAGCCTGCTAAACCAAGGAATCACCAAGATCAAGAATGCTCCTCGTATAGAAGAAGTCTTTAGACTTATTGAAGTAATGGAAAGTATCGGAGTAAAAGTCCGATGGCTACAGGGTAGTACTATAGAGATTAGACCGCCTAAAGTGTTCAATATGAATAACCTTAACACAACCTCAGCCAAAAGAACCCGAAGCGCCTTTATGTTTGCCGGATCACTAGTTCACCACATAAAATCATTTAGCCTGCCTCATGCCGGCGGTTGCGAACTAGGCAAAAGAACTGTTCAGCCTCACCTCTATGCCTTAGAAGAACTAGGCGTAAACATAAAAGTAACTAACAAAAATTATGAAATCACCAACAAAGTTAAAGTCCCATCCAGACCAGTGGTCATGTATGAGTCAGGCGATACAGCCACAGAACACGTAATTATTGCAGCAGCTCTAATACCCGGTAAAACAACTATTAAACTAGCCAGTGCCAATTATATGGTCCAAGATCTCTGCTATTTTCTACTAAAATTAGGTGTAAAAATTGACGGTATCGGTACGCCGACCCTAATTATCCATGGATTAAAGTCAGCTCCGAGAAAGAACATCTCATACTCACCAAGCGAAGACCCTGTAGAAGCTATGACATTTGTGGCTGCCGCTATAGTCACTGATTCTAAAATCACAATCAAACGCCTACCGATAGATTTTATGGAGCTAGAATTCCTAAAACTAGAAAAAATGGGCGCCAAGTTTGGATATGGTCAGATTTACAAAGCTGACAATGGCTACACCAATTTATCTGACGTTACAGTCTATAGACATAATGGGTCGCTCAAAGCTCCCAGAGAGAAAATCCACCCCTTGCCAAGCATGGGTCTTAATATAGACAACCTACCTTATTTTGTACCAATTTGTGCCGTAGCCAAGGGCGAAAGCCTCATACATGATTGGGTCTACGAAGACCGAGCCCTGATGTTTATGGAACTAAAGAAAATCGGCATGAATATCAGACTGGCCGATGTCCACCGTGTATATGTAGAAGGCCCCACCAAATGGAAAGCTGCCGAGATGGTTTGCCCAGCCGGGCTTAGGCCGGCAGTACTAATACTGATTGGTATGTTAGCCACACCTGGCACTTCTATTTTACGCAATATTTACACCATTAACCGTGGCTATGAAGATCTGGCCAGTCGTCTAAACTCTTTGGGTGCCAAAATTAGCGTAGAACACTCGCCATAATTATGCTCAATCTGTTATAATACACTCGTTAACCGAATGCGGGTGTGGTATAACGTTTATTATTCTTGCCTTCCAAGCAAGCGACGAGGGTTAGACTCCCTCCACCCGCACCAAATATAATGTGCCCTGGTAGCTCAGCTGGGCAGCCTTGAGCAGGATAATGGTGCAAATATGCTCTATCCAGCTGTTGGTATATAAGCTAGATTAACAATGTAATATTTTAGGCCCTGGTAGCTCAGCTGGATAGAGCAGGAGACTTCTAAGCTCAAGGTCGTAGGTTCGAATCCTACCCGGGGCGCCAACTAATCTGAAATTGAACCTGATCAAATATAACAAATATCCCATACTTCCGACGCTTAAAGTAGGGATTTTTGATTTAATAGTACAAAATATAGACTTTCGCCCCTGTTATGTATTAGCTTATGCTTGACTTTTTAGCTAGTTTTTGCTATAATACAGTGTATGGAACATAGCAGTCCCAAAACACCAGTCCAACACCTAGGAAACCCCATCACAGTAGCTGAAACATTCGGGGTTAACTTAGATGAAAAAAGAATGGCGGCCTGTCAGAAACCTCTGGGCAAGTGCGCTATATTAGACGGCAAACCTCAGGAATGTCCCTACATGTTAGGTCGAGAAAATACAGACCTTGGCCAAAGTGGTGCCATAACCCAATGCGGCACAACAGAGGGGGCTCAAAAGCTTAACGAGAAAGTCCAAAAGTTGAAAGAGACTGCCACAATTGATCCTCTAACCGGGCTTCTTAACAAAGGTGCATTTAGTAATAAATTTTATGAATTATTATCGTCCGTTAACAGATCTAATAATAAAAAAAGAGACACTAAAAGCGGCTTATTGCTCCTACTAATTGACCTAGATAATTTTAAGCCAGTTAATGATAATCATGGACACTCGGCTGGTGACCAAGTACTAGCTACGGTTGGTCAAAGGCTAAAAGCCAGTGGACGTTCATCTGATGTCTATGCCCGATTAGGAGGTGATGAGTTTGGAGCTGTGCTAATTATAGAGGATGAGGATAGCGATATGTTAAAGCCTACAAAGCGACTAAAATATAGCGTATCAAAAAATATAATATTAAATGACGATAATACGGTTCAGGTCGGGGCTTCAATCGGTTGCGTACGAATAACTGCCGACGAGATCAAGCAAATGTCTACCAGACAAGATGGTGAATCAAATGATAAGTTTAACCAAAGACGAAATGATTTCTTGCAAAATAAACAAGATGAAGCCGATAAAAGAATGTACCTAGACAAAGGTGACAAAGCTCGCTAAACTACTAGCCTTGGCTCACACAAGCTGTTGATAATTAGATTATAATATAGTACAATTACCTCTGTTGCCGACCACAATATAACAATATATTTGGCGAATGTAGCTCAGTTGGTTAGAGCGTCGGGTTGTGGTTCCGAAGGCCGTGGGTTCGATTCCCATCATTCGCCCCAAGGAATAATGACTCCAAGAATTATCACTTGGAGTTTTTGTTTGCTCTGACTATGGTTAATACCAAAAATTTTCTATGAAATACAGTAAAAATGCTATCTATTGACTGTAGAGTTATTGTCATCATTTATCTATGCTCGTATATAGATATGACAAGAAGAGTTAGCCGATAGAGCTAGCCTACATCGTACTATTGAGCGTGGCGAACAAAACGTATCAATTGATAATATTGAAAAAATAGCCAAAGCGCTAAAATCATCTGTCGTTAATTTGTTTAGCTAAAGACCCGATAATAATAGATAGACTGCTACTGGTATAGTAATATTGTCGCTACCGTACCAAGATATGTTTTCTAGCAAGGTTAAAACAAGCGGAAAAATAATTAGCATATATTGCCAAGCTGGTAGATCCAAATTTCCACCAAAAATCATTAAACTAGCAAATATTAAGGCTGAAGTTACAAAAAATGCCAAACTGCCAACCAGCGACTTGCCATGAGTAATGATCTTGTAACCGGTAGTCTTCCCCCACTTAACTCCTACTAGCGCTGCAAAAGCATCAGCTAATGCTAGGTGTAGTATTGCTGCCATAAAAATCCAGGTCGCAGGCTGCAAAAACGCACAAATCACAATAGCTAGAGCGTAAAGTACCTCGCCGTGAGTTACCCTCTTGACACTATGGATCGATTTTAGGACATTGAATCTGGCTGATAAAAACACCACTACCAAAAAAGCTAAGCTCAAAATCTGAATCTCGCTCCAACTGGCAAAATACGGCATAAAAGCCACCACCGTACCAGCAATAATATGAATTAGTTTGCGACTAGCTTCTATACTAACTAGTTTTTTCTTCCATAAAAGCTCGGTAATAATCAGTAAAAGAAATACTCCGGAGCAAACCAAAATCAGATTCATCATTAACTTATATAATAACCCTCCAGGCCGGCAATATACAATTATTTGGTGGTTACACCCAAAATTGTAGTCTTGTCGTCACCACTTAGGACTTGGTTATTCTTTTGATCCTTTAGTAAATAATCTATGACGTTGAAGTTATTGTACGGCCCAATAGCCATCACTAGATCGTTGGCGCTAACGAAATATTCGCCGTAAATTGCCGATGGCGACTCAAATAGCAAGCTGGGCCCGCCAGATTTAACCATAAAAATACGTTTGTCTAGCACATAATACGGCGTTTTGCCATCGGCCATATAGCCAACCGACCCGTAGGCCGCATCGGTGTTAGGGTTTGTCTGCTTCTCGCCAAAGGTAGCTAGAGTTTTTTCCTCACCACTGGCGATATCTACAGATATTAGACTATATGGCGTACCAAGATAATACTCCAAAAAACTATTAATAGAAATAATTGATTTATCCTTAGTGTCACCCTTCACTAAAACTTCCGTAAAGTCTGAGTTAACCGTGACTAGTCTTTTTAGAACTGTTTCGCTAGACTTAATCAATTCCTTGGTAGCGTTATTCTTTAGATCTTTATAAAAGACTGTGTTGCCTAAATTGCCATCACAATTCCAACAACCTTCAGAATAAATAATCTTTTGGTTTTTGCTATCATAAGCTCTGACAAACACGCCACCAGTATTGGCCGAGAATAGTTTTTTGGACTCTGAATTCTCTGGATTTATTTCTATTGCCTCGGCTGGCTGAGCCTGACCAATAACTACCCTGGGCTCATTGACAGATATTTTTACGCTTGTGACATCCCTTCCGTCTTTGGCAGAAAATATCTTTTTGTAACTTTTGCCACCGTCACTACTAAACCATACTACGTCACCGTCAGTAGGACCAATGCCAGATGTTGTATTAAAAGCTACATACTGCCCACTAACGTCACTATAACCCATGTAATGACCATTCGGCAAAGTCATTACCAAATTACGCTCACCACCACTAGCTGGACGCCAATATATACCAACTGGGTCAGTATCTTTTTCGTGGTAAGTATAAATAACATTATCAGCTACTAGGTCTTTTGCTGGCTCTGGCTCGGACTCGTCAGCGCTGGCTTTCTGGGTCGAATTATTGGTCTGTGCTGGCTGGTCGGCTGACTTGTTAGGATCTTTTATAATAAACCAATACACCACACCAGCAACAAGCAGTAACGCCAAAATAATTAGTATTATAATAGTTGGTTTTTTGCTTAAGCGAAGGCGTCTTTTGGTTTTGTTCTTTTTGGTTACAAAAGTCCCTGGCAGGTGTTCTTCTGATTGCGAATAGTTCTGTTGTAACTCTGGAGTTTGATCAGGAATTGGCTGAACCGACTCATTATCGTTATTAACCTGTTCGTTATAATTAGAGTCAGCTTGGTTATTTAAAGACTGATCATCATTGTCATTAAGTTGTTTGTCGTCGTCCATATTCCTCCCTGGTAACAATAGCTAAATTATAAACCGACTACACCAAAAAAGCTAATGGTTGCTGGTCTATTATGGATCCTAAATCAAAGTCTGCCAATAATACCAAAATTCATAGAACACTAGCGCTGCAATAACCAAATACCAGCCTATGAGTATGTCGGCATGATGCTTTAGGGCAAAATCTACAGCTTTGTCATATTTTTTGGGTAATTTTATGTGACCTTCGGCGAGGTTATACAGAGTAACATACAAAAACATCGGGATGATTGCAAGCCAGCTGAGCATACAGTAAAGACATAATGCACGTATATCAAAAATACTTAACCAGATCAGATAATGCCCAAAGATCACGCCCAAAGTAACGCCAACCTGAACCGACTTCCAAAACCAACGCTTAAAGGTAGCGCCAGCCATCATGGCAAAAGCTATTGTACCGAGCATAGTAAAAGTAATTAAGCCAATTACTGGGTTAGGCACCACCCGCAGAACTGGCGTAGAATTAGCCATAACCGAGCCACAACTAATTAACGGATTTATATCGCAAGCTAGTTGCTGGCTAGGGTCTTTGTATCTAACTATCTCCTCAGCTGTCAGTACAAATGACGCGACAAAGCCGATTATAGCAACTATCATCAAAATAACTGGCAAATTTACCACTATCCAATGTTTTTTACTGTTTTTTCTGTTTAGAATCTTCCCGAACATCAGCTACTCCAGTTAAGTATTAACACTATAACTATTGTACATCTTTGTAAGTAACCGGGCAAACAACTTGTTTTGGATCAACAGGCAAATGTCTTATTTCATCATCCCCTAAATTACCTAATCTAGGATCTATAACATCATTAACAGCCAAACGACCACCGGCCACAACTGTCATAGGCATTCTTTGATCCTCAGGAATCCCAAAAAAAAGACTGGCTAGCTCCATATCTAAACGCGCCTGAGCCATTGGGTCTAAATGCCGGCGGCCACCGTTAACATTTTTTGCTAAAATGCCCAAATAATCAGCAATTTCTTTGCCATTACTACCTAGTTTGGCAGGCTCGTGAGAAACATACCACTGCCCGACAGCGAGCAGTTTAGCCAGGTCTGACGGACCTTCTTGATCTGCAATTTGATCATCACCATTATTAATTTCTGGAGTATTCATAATAATTAACCTCTTAAATATTCTATCTATAACCCTTAATTTAAAACTTATAAATAAACTTGTAGTATTATGCGCTTTTGTTCATAAAATGTCAATATACTTTTAGGCTATTCTCTTAGCTTTTTATCAGAGATAGGAATCTAAAAGTAATTGATTATTCTCTGACTATAAGCTATAATTGCCTCTGTTAAGCTGATTTTCGGGGATTGGCGCAGTTGGCTAGCGCGCGCGGTTTGGGACCGCGAGGTCGGAGGTTCGAGTCCTCTATCCCCGACCAACTAAAAACCGTCTTATTTGTGAGACGGTTTTTAGTTGGCAATAACCTCTAATTCTAAGGATTGGTTCGATCTTGGTAGATATCCCTTGATTGATTTAGCAAAGACAGTACAGAATCTGCAAATACACCTCTATCCTGTGCGCCCATTACAGCCATAATAACCGTTTGCTTCTGGCCAGATGTATCGGTAAACTGGGCCGAATATAGCAAGCATGAACCAGCCTCGTCAGTAAAACCAGGCTTTATACCTGTTACATTCGGTTCTTCAATAACAATATTATAGTTCTTGATCTGTCCGGCAACCGCCACAGTGGCCTCAGTTTGAGCCACAATCTCGGCGATAGTTGGATTAGCTAGCGCCAGTTGCCCCAACTTTATCAAATCACTAGGCGTAGAAACACTTTCTGGCGAGAAACCGGTCGCATCAGCAAGCTTAGTGCTAGTCAGTTCATTACGAGCTAAATATTTATTGGCCTCAGCCAAAAAATCATCTACTGAGCCAAAATAATGATCCACAAGCGTATCTGCCATATTGTTTGATGATGGTAAGAGCATAGTCTGCAAAATCTCATATTGGGTCATAGAATAGCCAGCCGTAACCGAGCTAATAGCTCCGCCCATAAAAGCATACTTCCAATAATAATCTTCATCCTTGGTGGCTAAAGTAATCGTATCGCCTTTTTGGCCCAAAGTTATGGGAGCTTTTTCCAAAACCACTAGAGAGGTAACAATTTTAGTTATGCTGGCCATTGGCATAGGTTGGCCTGACTGGTTAGTTTTGATAAGCCCTCTTTCAGCGGTACCGATAGCCGATTGCACACCTTCTGGCAAAGATACTTTATCCAAAAGATGTGGTTCTAAACTATCATCTTCTGAAGCAGCCAAAACCGAAGCATTATTATTGTCTTTAGAATCAGCAGGCGGTCCCACTCGCATGTATAAAGAACCTAACAAAACAATCACTAAAAGTACTAAAAATACTCTAATATATTTAATATTAGTA